>JBBRFY010000007.1:0-36429 GCA_038241205.1 Cytophagales bacterium | reverse complement strand
GCACTTTTAAAAAAGTTGCAAGCTTCACAAACACAAGATTCGTTGCGCAAGCAAAAGCAAATGATGCAATTAGAAAATCTAAAGGCTTCGTCAATTGGTTTTGCAGTTGCGCCCTTTGGCGATACCTTATTTTTGATTTACACACGTGTAGGAAGTTTTAGCGCCAATGACAGGGCATTGTCAGTCTCGAATAAAATTGAGAAGTTGTATGACGATTTTGAATTTTCACCGGACTCGCTCGCCATCAATGTTTCGGAGTCCTCAGCAGAAATTATTTTTCGCGATATGATGGTGATGAGCGTGAACGAGATGGAAGCGCTGTGGTATAACAAAAATCCAAATGAGGTAGCAGAAGATTATCGCAAGAGAATTCAGGAAGCAATTCGGTACGAGCGCGAAAGCAATAGTATTCTTAACATCGCGCTGCGCATTGGTGCAATACTTTTAATTATTGTAGGCATCTATGTTGTTATTGTGCTTATCAATAAAATGTTTAAGAAAATTGATGAAAAAGTTACCAACTTAAAAGATAACATTTTAAAAGGCATACGCTTTCGCGGCTATCAGTTTTTAGATAGTGATCGTGAACTTGCAGTAGCGCTTTTTCTTGTTAGGATTATCAGATTACTATTTATTGTACTTGCGCTATACATTGCCTTGCCATTATTATTTAGTGTTTTTCCGTGGACACGTGGAATTGCTGAGACGTTAATCGGATGGATACTTACCCCTATAAAAAGTGTGCTGGGAGGTTTTATAAATTACCTTCCTAATTTATTTAGCATTTTGGTTATTGGCGCCATAACGCATTACGTTGTCAAATTCTTAAATTTTATTGCTGGCGAAATTGAAAATGGATCACTTTCCTTACCAGGATTTTATCCGGATTGGGCGAGGCCTACTTTGAACATTGTTAAGTTTTTGGTGTACGCTTTTAGTTTCATTATCATTTTTCCGTATCTGCCCGGTTCTGATTCTCCCATCTTTCAAGGTGTTTCTGTTTTTATCGGTATTCTATTTTCACTGGGATCTTCATCTGCAATTTCAAATGCAGTGGCGGGTTTGGTTATTACCTATATGCGCCCGTTTAAGATTGGCGATCGTATCAGGCTTGGAGAGTTGTCGGGCGATGTACTTGAAAAATCGCTGCTCGTTACGCGCATACGTACCATCAAAAATGAAAACATTACTATACCCAATTCATCTATACTAGCGGGGCATGTAATTAACTACACAACCTCTGCGCGCGACTTGGGGCTAATCTTAAACACAAGCGTTACCATTGGGTATGATGTGCCGTGGAAAAAAGTGCATGCATTATTGATTGATGCCGCCAAGAATACAACTGGAATTTTAAAAGATGAAAATAGAAATCCGTTTGTATTACAAACCAGTCTAGATGATTTTTATGTAGCCTATCAAATAAATGCTTACACTGATCAATCGCATCGCATGGCGATAATATATTCTGAACTCCATCAAAACATACAAGATAAATTTAATGAAGGCGGGGTTGAAATACTTTCCCCACATTATCGCGCAGCCCGAGACGGAAATAGCACTACAATACCTGAATCATATTTAGCGAAAGATTATAAAGCGCCTGCATTTAACATTGCTATTGAAAATAATACTAAAAGCAAAAGCGAATGATCGAATTTTTGGACTATGTTATTTTTAAAACGGGCGAATTCTCCCTTACCATTCGCTCTCTAGCAATTATTATTTTTCTTCTCTTTGCCGTTCGTATTGTTCTATTGATTTTTAAAAAACTTTTGCTTCTATTTTTTAAAAAACGTAACGTAGGTAATGGCAGAAGTGGCGCAATTTACCTATTGACAAAATATTTCTTTTGGACCATTACCATTGTCGCTGTTATGGAAATGGTGGGCATCCACATCACCAGTCTTATTGCCGGGTCAGCCGCTTTACTGGTGGGACTTGGCTTGGGTCTTCAACAAATTTTTCAAGACTTGGTTTCGGGCATCTTTATTTTAATTGAAAGCACTATTAAAATAAATGATGTTATCGAGTTTGACGGCATGGTGGGTAGAATATTAGCGGTAGATCTGCGTACGTCAAGTGTGCTAACGCGCGATGGAATAATGATCATTGTGCCAAACCATAAATTTATTGTGGAAAAAATTACCAACTGGACACACAATTACGAAAGCACTCGATTTAAAGTAGAAGTTGGGGTGGCATACGAAAGTGATGTGCACAACGTAAAAGACATTTTATTAGCTTGCGCAAAAGATCATGTCAATATTACAAATGAAAAGGATGAGAGCGATCATAATCCGTTTGTAAGGTTTAAAGATTTTGGCGACAGTGCTCTAAAATTCGCACTTTACTTTTGGACGACCGACATATTTAATGTAGAGTATATTAAAAGTGATTTACGATTTGTAATAGATACACAGTTCCGTGAAAATGAAATCACCATGCCATTTCCACAAAGAGACATTCATTTTAAAGGTATAATACCCACTTCATAATTTTGCTGCATGAGCCATCCGAAAAAGTTAAATGAATTACATGCCACGGCAATTTGTGGTAATGATATTACTTCATCCTGTTTATATGTATCGGCTTTAACAATTGTATATGCCGGGCAGTATGCATGGATTGCATTATTAATTGTAGCCGCTGTTCTTTTTCTGTTTAGAAGAATTTATGGTGAGGTAGTGGGCGCGCTTCCGTTAAATGGTGGAGCATATAATGTATTGTTAAATACCACGAGCAAGAGTAATGCATCGGTGGCCGCGTGTCTTACTATTTTATCGTACATGGCCACAGCAGTTATCTCCGCTTCGGAAGCCATGCATTATTTACATACGCTCGTGCCCGCTCTTCCAATAATTTTAGCAACGGTTGGATTACTTACTTTTTTTTTAATGCTCACCATCGGAGGTATTTCTGAATCTGCCATTGTAGCAACGGTAATTTTTATTTTCCATTTGGCATCTATGGCGTTGTTAATCGGTAGCGGTATTTGGTTTGTTGCGGTAAACGGACTTGAAATTGCCACCACCAATTTTAAAATGCCTGTGGAAGGGACGATTACCTCTGCCATATTTTTTGGTTTTAGTGCCGCGATGTTAGGCATATCGGGTTTTGAAAGCTCGGCCAATTTTGTTGAAGAACAGCAACCTGGAGTGTTTCGAAAGACCTTGCGCAATATGTGGGTTGCTGTAACGGTGATCAATCCTCTAATGGCGTTGGTGGCCATTGTTGTTCTTTCAAAATCAGAGGTCATTCAAAATCAAGAAGCACTTCTTTCTCACATCGGTTTTAATACCGGAGGAAAATGGTTGAGCACCCTCATTTCAATTGATGCTGTTTTAGTTTTGAGTGGTGCCGTGCTTACATCATATGTGGGTGTGGGTGGTTTGATTAAACGTATGGCGTTGGATAGAGTATTGCCTCAGTTTACATTGAAAGAAAATAAGCGAGGTAGTGCGTATCGCATTCTTATTATCTTTTTTGTACTGTGTCTTTCAGTATTGTTTGTAACCGAAGGCGATTTAGGAGCACTGGCCGGAGTTTACACTATTAGTTTTTTGATAGTAATGATGTATTTCGGAATAGGTAATTTTTTATTGAAGATGAAACGTGGTAGTCTTCCAAGACCAGTTTATGCCTCACCTTTTTCTGTAGCCATTGCTATTGTGGCTGTGGTAATAGCATTATATGGTAACATTAAATTGCATCCTGATTATCTGGTTGTTTTTCTCCAATACTTTGTTCCGTCCATTATCATCATTCTTTTAATGTTGAACCGAAAAGAATTATTGCAAATGAGTTTAGTTGTAATGGATAGCTTTTTTGATTCGATTTCTGTATTGGCCAGAATTAGTAGAATGAAAGTTTCTTCGTTGACGAATCGGTTGAGCAATCAGCAATTCGTTTATTTTTCCAAGGCCGATTCAGTTGCTTCTTTAAATAAGGTAATGACGTATGTGCAGGAAAATGAATCTACCAACAGACTAAAAATCGTCACTATACTAAAGGATGATCAAAAAATTTCGGAAGAATTTTTAAAAGATCTCGCGGTGTTGGATCGTGCATACCCTTTAATCGATATAGAGTTTGTTCAAATAGAAGGCATTTTTAGTCCGACATTAGTTAAAAATTTAAGCGTGCAGTGGGGCATACCGATAAACTTTATGTTCATTGCCTCACCCGGCAATAAGTTTCCGTACAAGGTAGCCGAGCTGGGTGGCGTTCGATTGATTATTTAGCGGAGGCATCTATAGCCTGCTTCTCATAAAAGTAAACCGGTTTCAAAAACTGTTGTATCGATTAAAACCTGCGGCATCTCAAATTCAAGTTCGCGCGGCACTCGCAATACTTTTACTATTTGTAGTCATGACCAGCGCAATTAATACGAAGCCTTCTCTGTGGATTACTGCTTTCGATTTTTTTAGTAAAAGAATTCGAAATAAATGGATTGACCGGAAATATGTTAAGGATATTCCATTTCCTTTATTAGGTTCTTTGCTTGTAGTTCGAAGGGAAAACGAAGTATTTATTCCACACGGAGATACGTATCTCTTGCTGGGCGATCGCGTTACGGTAATCGGTAAAGACAGTGCCCTCGAAGAGTTTAGGAAGTTGTTTGAATAGATTTCTGCTAATACCATAACAATAATTTTTTTGAATTCGGAGGAGACCGATTATTGGCTTAGTTTGGCGTTATGAAAATAGATGCTTACTCGATCTTAGTTATACTTAGCGTGCTGGTCGTGCTTTCCTATATCTTTAATTACCTCGCTACTAAATTAAAGATACCATCGGTGCTACTATTAATTGGAGCGGGTATCGGCTTAAAGTATGCCGCTGATAATTTTAATCTTAGACTTCCGCCCACCGCCACGCTTCTCGAAATTCTCGGCATTACGGGTTTAATATTCATTGTGCTTGAAGCTTCATTGGATTTATCTATTAAGAAGGAAAAGTTACCTTTAATAGGCCGCGCATTTGTTTCGGCTTTGGCGTTGCTGGGTTTTACTTCTGGGCTAATTGCTTTTATTTTTGTGGAATATTATGATACCAGTTTTCAACAGGCATTGGTTCATGCCATCCCGTTATCTGTAATCAGTAGTGCTATTGCAATACCTAGCGTGCGAAACATGGAGGAAGACAAAAAAGAATTTGTTATTTACGAAAGCACCTTTTCGGATATACTGGGCATCATTGCCTTTAATTATTTTATCGTACAACACGATTCTGGCATTGGAGGCGTACTCCTTTTTACATGGGATATCGTTCTTATTCTTTTCATCTCGGTTTTGAGTACTGCGTTTTTAATTTTTCTACTTAACCATGCCACATCACACATACGATTTTTTCTCACCTTTGCTATCATTATTTTAGTCTATTCGCTTGCTAAGTTCTTGCATTTGCCTTCGCTTATTTTGGTGTTGGGTTTTGGATTGGTGCTTAACAATTTTAGATTTTTTGATTACCCCATTGTGCATAAAGTTTTATCGTTCGATCGTTTGAACGATGTAACAAAAGAATTAAAACTCATGACTGCCGAAACGGCTTTCATTATCCGAACTTTCTTTTTTCTTCTTTTTGGTTATTCCATTAACCTCGCCTTAATCGGGTCAGTTGAGGTGATAGGAGTGGGGTTGCTCATTATCGTCATTACGATTTTACTTCGATTTATTTTTCTAAGGTATTTTTTAAAAATTACCTCTGCACCACTCATGCTTATTGCACCTCGCGGTTTAATTACGATACTTCTTTTTTACAGCATACCACCAGAGCAACGGTTGGAACAGTTAAGTGAAGGCGTTCTGTTTGTCGTTATTGTTTTTACCGGTATTGCCATGACCATTGGTCTGTTGTTAAACAAACAAACTCCAAATGAGAAGATTGAAGATTTGATCTAATTGTTTCGTTGAGACGAACGCGTACATTTTTTACTAAAAAAATGTCACGGATTACTTTTAAACCCGTGACAAAAAATTTGTTGTAAGAATAAAATCAGGAAAAATACTTTGTTACACCCGGAGTTGCAATCGGATAAAATCCGTTGGCATCTGGTTTACTTGGCATGTCGGCATCCCACGCAAATTTTGTTGGCATAATGCTGATGCCAGAATTAATTACCTTATCCCATTCCATCACTTCACCAGAGTAGGTTGCCATTCTGCCCATGATGGCAGTCATGGTTGATTTTGCTCCATGCTCGGCATCGGCAAATTTATATTGTCCTTTTGCGATTGCGGCAAACAGTTCATCATGTTCGGTTTGATACGGATTGTTCTCACCTTTAAGATCGTATGCATAAAGCGTTTTTCCTTTATGCGATATAGTAGCTGCTCCACATTTTACAACACCCTTCGTTCCAACCAACATTTCATCAACAATAGCATAGGTACCTTTAATATGTCGGCACTGACTATTCAACACACTTCCATCAGCATACTGAAATTCTACATAGTGATGGTCAAAAATTTCTCCGTATTCTTTTCCAGTGCGTACCTGTCTTCCGCCCATGCCTTGAGCTTTCACCGGGAATGAACCTTTAAACCAATTCATCACATCGATGTTGTGAATGTGTTGTTCGTTGATGTGATCTCCGCACAGCCAATTAAAATAATACCAGTTGCGCATTTGATATTCCATTTCGGTTTGCTCTGGCTTACGCATGTTAACCCAAACGCCATCGTTGTTCCACCACGCCTGCCCAGAGGTAATGTCTCCAATCATTCCGTCTTGCACGCGCTTGTATAATTCGCGATAGGAGTTTTGATAATGCCGTTGTAATCCAACAACCACATTTAGTTTTTTCCTTTTTGCTTCTTCTGCAGCCAGCAATACTTTTTGAATTCCGGCCGGGTCGGTGGCCACGGGTTTTTCCATAAACACATGCTTGCCTTGTTTTATGGCTTCAGCAAAATGAATTGGTCGGAAGCCCGGAGGCGTAGTTAGAATTACAACATCGGCCAATGCAATCGCTTTTTGATACGCATCAAATCCAGTGAACTTGTTTGCATCGGGAACATTTACCTTTGCGATTACATTTCCTTCTTCAGAATTTTCATCCGTCAATGCAGCATAGCAACTATCAAGTCTGTCGCGAAATGCATCGGCCATAGCCACAAGTTTTACATTTTGTTTCGTAAGCAACGCTTGCATTGCAGCACCAGTGCCACGACCGCCACAACCCACTAATGCAATCTTGATGGTGTCATCAACAGAGTTAAGGTAATTGGCATGTGATAGGAGCGGTGCTGCCAACATACCGCTTGCTAAGAGCGAAGATTGTTTCATAAAATCTCTTCGCGATGGATTGTTATTTTTTTCATTCATGGTTGTAGGTTTTTAATTTGTTAGCGACAGATTATTTTTACAGGATTTACGACTCTCCAAAATTATAGATACCTCCGATTTTGCATTATTGTATGGCAAGGTAATGTAACACGTGTGCATGATGCTTTCGCCATCATTTCAAATACAGTGCATAAAATTTTTCAATTTCTTCTTTCGATGGTGCTTGCACTGGTCTCACAATTCGAAAACCAATACCCATTGCATCGGTAAGCCACCAACGACTTTTTGGAATTTGAGGATCGCGTTTGTTCCAATCTGCAGATGATGGAATTCGGTTTGCACAGCGCAATGTTTTTGCTTCATCTAAAAAAGATCCACCTCGCGTTACACGCGGATTTCGAGAAGCTACCGGAGTTTTTGGATTCTTCGTTCCGTCAGAAAACTTTTGATAGGCACTTGCGTCATATTGATCAAGCGTCCATTCACTTAAATTGCCCAGCATATCATAAAGTCCCCATGCATTTGGTTTTAGTTGCGCAACTTTATGAAACTTGTTTCCGCTATTGTCTTTATAGTATGCATACTCTTTTAGGTTTTCAAGATCAGAAGTATTCCCTGCGCGACAAGCATATTCCCATTCTGCTTCGGTAGGCAATCGATAAAAAATTCCGGTAGTGTTATAAAGCCATTTGCAGTACATAACGCCCGCAGCCTGGCTCATACTATTGGTAGGTTGTTTGTCATCGCGACCCATGCCCCACGTTAAGTCAATGTATTGCGCAGTTGGGCGCGATACGGCATCGACAGCGATGGCTTTGGTTTGTGGAACTTCCATATTCTTAAAAAAAGCATCCCACTCACCAAAGGTCACTTCGTGTTCAGCCATCCAAAAAGCGCTCACCTCAATTTTTTTCTGAGGACCTTCGTCACTATCTCTACCTTTTTCAAACTCACTACTTCCAATGGTAAAGGTTCCGGCAGGAATGGAAACCATTTTAAATTTCACGGATGAACCCGGAATAGTTTGATCGTATGATTGTGCAAAAAGCAATTGCGCTGAGGATGCAAATGACCAAACAGCAGCAAGTGAAAGAAGTTTAGAGAATGATTTCAACCTTGAAAATATATAAATGAATTTTCAAGGTAATGAAATCTACAATCGACTGCAACTTGGTCTATCCTGTAGGCTGATTTTTAAATGATAAAGGAAACGCTTTGGTTTTAGCTCTTCCTTTTCAGCAATGCCATATAAAAACCATCGAATCCTTCTGATGGCCACGCGCGCTTTTCTTCCATCAATTCAAATTTATCCTGATGATTTTGCATGAAGGTTTCAATCTGCTTTTCATTTTCTGACGGCATGAGACTACAAGTAGAGTACACCATCAGTCCGCCTGGTTTTAACATCGTCCAGTAATCTTCGAGAATGTGTTGCTGAAGTTTAATTACCTCGTCAATAAATTCTGGCGATAGTTTCCATTTTGCATCTGGATTTCGTTTTAAAACGCCAAGGCCAGAGCACGGCACATCAAGTAATAAACGATCTGCTGAATTGTCTAACCGTTTAATGGTTTTAGAAGATTCAATCACACGCGTTTCAATGGTGCTAACTTCCGCTCTGCGTGCGCGTTTTTTTAATTCATCTAATTTCCAGTCTTCCGTATCGAGCGCAATGATTCGTCCTTTGTTCTGCATCACGGCAGCAATGTGTAATGTTTTTCCACCTGCGCCTGCGCATGCATCAATAACACGCATGCCCGGTTGAATGCGCATAAACGGGGCGATGAGTTGTGAGGAAGCATCTTGCACTTCGAACAAACCCTCTTTAAAAGATGGATGACGAAAAACATTTTGACGTTCATTTAAAACCAACGCATCCGGAAAATTAGAAAGAACGGTTGTTTCAATTCCATCGGGCATTAGTATTGCCTTCAGTTCGCGTGCTGAAATCTTTAATGTATTCGCTCGCAGTACAACGGGTGCTTCTTCATTAAGCGCACTCAATTCTTTTGGCCAATTTCTACCCAATTCTTTTTCCCCTAGTTCGTCAAGCCAATCGGGAATTGACTCATTTATTTTTCTAATCGATTTAAATTTTTCCTTTCGCTCCAGAATTTTTTTACTATCCAGACCTTGAAACTCTTCCCATTCAGGCAACGGTATATTTTGAAGGATACACCAGCAGCCTACAAATTTCCAATGATCAGTCGGCTCTGCGCCAGTCATATTTTGAATTAGTCGATGCCACCGAACGATGTCGTAGGTAGTTTCAGCAATAAAACGCCTATCGCGTGCGCCCCATTTTGGATTTTGCTTCAATACCTTTTCAATTACTTTATCGGCATATTTACCGTCTTCAAAGATGAGTTCGAGCGCCTGCACCACGGCACGGGCAATGTTTATGTAGAGTTTCACAGGGCAAAGATAGTGTATTGAGTTGCAGGTTCAAGGTTCGTGGTGCAAAGTTGGATCAAACACAATAATGCAGAACTCTGAAGCTTGAACTTAAAATATATTATGTGTTAAATCCAAAATTGGTTATACATTCGTTTCTGTATCGATAATAAGTAAACACAACCTCAAAGTAGAAAAATTATGCAAAGAAGAAACTTCCTTCGTAACGGATTAACAGCTGCAGCTTCAACTCTAGCATTAGGAAATGCATTTGCATCGTCCGTTAAAAATCAGGGCAATGAACCTCGAGTTTCAATGGGCTCTGTCGAGAAAATATTTAAGATGAATTATGCTCCGCATGATGGCATGTTTGCCAACCATGCAGGCAAAGATTTTGTTGATCAAATTAAATTTATGCACGAGCAGGGTTTTCGTGCCATAGAAGACAATGGTATGTTAGGCCGCTCTAAAGAAGAGCAGGAAAAAATTGGTGCTACCTTATCGAAGCTTGGAATGGCGATGGGCGTGTTTGTAATTGATGGTGGCGATAACTGGAAGACATCACTCACAACGGGAAAGCAGGAGTTTAAAGATAATTTTATTAAAACGTGCACGGCATCCGTTGAAGTAGCCAAACGCGTAAATGCCAAGTGGATGACGGTGGTGCCCGGATTCTTTGAACGCCACTTACCTATCGGGATACAAACGGCCAATGTTGTTGATGCGTTGCGCAGCGGTTCTAAAATTCTTGAACCTCATGGATTGACTATGGTATTAGAACCATTAAGCGATACGCCCGATCTTTTTTTACGACATTCAGACCAGACCTTTGAAATTTGCAAAGCGGTGAATAGTCCATCATGCAAAATTCTTTTTGATATCTATCACATGCAGCGCAATGAAGGTAATTTAATTTCGAATATGGAGAAGTGCTGGGATGAAATTGCGTACATACAAATTGGTGACAATCCAGGTCGCAATGAACCGACAACGGGGGAGATCAATTACAAAAACATTTTTAAGTTCTTAAACACCAAAGGTTATAAAGGTGTTCTGGGTATGGAACACGGCAATGCACAGAAAGGTAAGGAAGGAGAGTTGGCGTTGATTAAGGCGTATAGGGAGAGCGATGCTTTCTAAGATCAAAGCATAATACGAGTATAAAAACAAAGCCCCGAAATTTCGAGGCTTTGTTTTTATCAGTACCAAAATAGATATCACCTATTCACTTTTACATACACTAAAATCTTGTCTTCCAAAAATTGATCCTTTCGAAGCCCCAATATTTCCTCCCGCCAAAATAATATCCCGATCAGGACCTGCTGCTGCAAGGTGAACTTTTACACATGCTTCCAGTGCAATAATCTGGTTATAGGTAATGGTGGTTTCGTCTTCCAGCTTTGTAATGGTAGTTTCACTTTTACCTGTTTTGCCCAACACAGGATTTAACAAAGCCGCGACAGCAGCACCATCTGTTGAAAGGTCGCCCAAATGCAAATGCACAGGGTGTTGAAGATTACCTTCCGTTCCCGTAAGGGTAATAATGGCTACCGTACTGCCTCCAACTTTCTCTTTAAAGGTTACTGTTCCACTAATGTTGTAGCTAGAACCAGCTTGCAATGCATACGTAGTTTCGTTTCCGGTAAACCCACTTTTCGCGCTTTCATTATCCTGGCAGGCCAGAAAAGAAAGACCAATTACGAATACTCCCATCACTTTTTTCATAGCGCAATATTTTTATAAAGTTAAAAATTTTACCAATTATTCAACCGATTATAATTAATCGGGCTTAGATTTGTTAAAGGCCATTGGCACTGAACTGACAATTGGAAAACGTATAACGGATAAGCTTAGTTTGTGAAAAGACGCTCTTTTGATTTAATTTTTATGATTTTGCTTTGGAGTTGCAGTCCAAAGATTCAACCGCCTGATCCGGAATCGTTGAAACCCGCTTGGCTTAATACCACACCTTATCAGAATGGATACTATACTGGCATTGGTCATTGTCTAAAAGATGGCAGCAACAATTACATACAATCTGCCAAGAAAAGTGCGCTCGATGATTTAGTTTCTGAAATCAAGGTAAATGTTTCGAGCACGTCTGTGTTGAGTCAGCTGGAGGTAGGTAAAAAATTAAGCGAGCAATACGAACAAATAATTAAAACCACAGCGGCTGATGAAATTGAAGAGTTTGAATTAGTGGATGTTTGGCAAGATAATATGAACTACTGGGTGTATTATCGTCTCTCCATTTCGCGCTATCGCGAAATAAAAGAACAACGAAAAAGAGATGCAACGGTACTGGCCAGCGATTATTTTACGAAAGGAAAAATGGCCGAACAAAAGGGTGAACCTTTGCAAGCCATCCGTTTTTATTTTCAAGCATTTCGGTGTGTTGAAAAATATTTAGGCGAAGTAATTCGCATTACAATTGATGGCAAAGAAGTGTTGCTTGGCAATGAAATTTATTCTGCCATTCAAAGCGGGCTCAATAAAATTAGTATTCAGTTACTTCCGGCACAGATAAGTTTAAACAGAAGGGTAAATCAAGAAACTGAAATGGTGGTGGCCAAGGCAACTTTTAAAGACGGCAATAAATCGGTAAATGATCTTTCGCTAGTAGCAGAATTTGAAAAAGGAGAAGGTATTATTTTCCCTAACTATAAAACAAATCAAAAAGGGGAGGCTAAAATATTACTCATTAAAATTAACTCCAAAGAGTTAGAGCAGACTATTGGTGTGAAAGTAGATGTCGATGAATTGAGTGGAGAAAGTTCATCGCCCATTTATAGTTTGGTAGTTAAAACGCTAACGGTACCTACCGCACAGGTTGCATTAAAAGTGCAACGACCAATTGTTTACCTCAGCACAGACGAAAGAAGTTTTGGTTTTACGAAAGCAAACAATCAAATCGCGAATAGGTTAAAAAATATTTTGGCAAATAATGGCTTTGAGTTTACCGATAACAAAACATTGGCGGATCTTTGGTTTGATATAAAATCAGATGCCGAAAGAGGATCGATTGCCGGGAGTGTTTATGTAACGTACTTAACGAGTGTAATAAAAGTGGTTACCGTTCGTGACGCTAAAGAAATTTATGCCACCACATTCGATCGAGTAAAAGGTTATGGACTGGATTATGATAAATCGAGTACAGACTGCTACAATAAAGCAATGGAGACTCTTGAGAAAGAGAAGATAACGGAATTATTAAACACCATACTTCAGTGAAAAGATAGTGCATAACCCGCTACTATAAATTTGGCATTACTTTGGTATTTGAATTTTGACGTATAACTTGTAACTAAATAAATTGATATGAAAAAGATTACCTATTTTACCTTTGTTATTCTTGCCCTTGGGGCATCCGTTATGGTAGGTTGTAAAAGCAACCAGAAAACACCGAAAGGTGAAGTTGCCGTTGTGGTTCCGTGTTCGGGGCCTGATTTTTTTACTACGAATAAATTCTTTCGCGCCAATTCGATTGGTGAGAGTCAGGATCAGGTAACCTCAAAAAAGAAAGCATTGACAAATGCAAGAGGCGAACTTGCTGCTAGTATTCAAACCACTGTTAAAGCGGTAACAGATAATTACGTGAACTCACGTGAGATGAATAATAAAGAACAAGTAGAAGAGCGATTTGAACAATTGAACCGCGAAATTGTAAATCAACAACTCAGTGGTATAAAAACCATTTGCGAGAAATTGATGAAAACGGATCAAGGTACTTTTAAGACGTACATAGCAATTGAACTTTCAGCAGAAGATTTAGTGGCTACCTATAATGAGCGTTTATCGAAAGATGATCGTCTTAAGATTGATTACGATTACGAAAAGTTTAAAGATACCTTCGAAAAGGAAATGGAGAAGATGGGAAATAACTAATCAGATACTTTAGAGATTCTTTAAATCGAAATGCCTCGAGTAATCGAGGCATTTTGCGTTTTAAAAAATAGGTCTTATTTTCAATGCTGATATCGAACTCTAATTGTAGAACCTTGTGTCTAATCGTATAACATTTAATAGCGAATGTCTAAACTTTGAAGTTTACGATCGCCCATCTTTTTCATGAAAGATTATTATAAAATATTAGGTGTTCGCTCTACCGCTCCTGATGCTGATATAAAGCGTGCCTTTCGGCAACTGGCAATTCGGTATCACCCCGATAAAAATCCCAATCCTTCGGCTGCCGTAATGTTTCAGGAAATTAATGACGCCTATGAAATTTTAAGTGACGCTTCAAAAAAGGATTTGTATGATTACCGAAGAAGAAATCCGATGGCTGATTTTGTTCAACCGCCACCGCAGGCACAACATCGTGATCCGGCTTATCGAAAACCTCGAGCGAAAGGATCGAATTTAAAAAGTGAGCGGCAGCGGCAACTTGAAATGATGAAACGGTATCATCCCTCCATGAACCGAATTACAATTGTATGCTTTTTGTTTGCCATGCTTTTGACGATTGATTACCTATTACCAAAGCGTGAACGGCACGAAAAAATTGTAGAGGCATATTCAGAATCCAGGAATGTTGGGCGGCACTCAACTACTTTTTGGGTTATAAAAACAAACAGTGGCATTCGCGCTTCACTGCCATTTGAAGTATCTGAATATTTTCAAGTGAATGAAAGTGTAACTATATATTCCTCGCTTATATTAAATTTCAATAGACGTGTGGAGGAAAGCGGACACGTAATTCCGATTCGGAATTCGATCTACGGTAATTTTATTTTTGCGCCTGTTGTTCTTTTGTTTGTGTCGCTTTTGGCATTTAGTTATCGGAAAGATGCTGAACGGAGTTTTAATTATAGCTTGACAAGTCTTATAATTTTAGTGTTTACTGTTATAATCATTTTACTTTTGTAACACGATGGCCAAGAACAACGACTGGAAGAAACGCGATGGGGTAGTATATTCTACCAGCAACGATTTCGAATTTAACTACGGACAAAATGATGATGCTGCCACACTTCAGCCCCAGCAACAAAACTTAAAAGTATTATTAGATAAAAGTATGCGTGCCGGCAAACAGGTTACGTTGGTTACTGGGTTTGTTGGAGGAGTAACAGACCTAGAACAGCTAGGGAAACATCTTAAATCAAAATGTGGAGTAGGTGGTTCTGTTAAAGATGGAGAAATTATTATTCAAGGCGACCACCGCGACAAGCTTTTGCAAATTTTGGTGAAGGATGGTTATAAGGTAAAGAAAGCTGGGTGATCATTTAGTATGTAAGATCAAATTAAGGTTGGTACACGAAGCGTTAATTATAATTTATCAGAGTGAATACTCGCTTTAAAACATCCATCGCCCGCTACATTATTATCAACTTTTATAATTTATTTGCCCAACATTTTTTCTTTATTATCAACACTCCTTAATTTGGTATAACCCTTATTTTCATCCGATCATTTTTCGATTTTTGCTCCAAGCTATTCTGACGATTTGTTCGATCATTCCAGTCAAGATGTCTTTTTTCTTTTTAAAAATGCTTAAAATTCAATCAAGGTGTCTGTAAAACCCGCTTGATTTTGCATCGGCATATTTTTTCCTGAGCGGTTCTGTGATTTTAAAAATTCAATGTTAAACTTAAAAATCACAACACTATGAGCATCATTCGTTACAACAGTGCTAATGATTTCACAACGACATCATTCAGCAATTTAATCGATCGTTTCTTCAATGAATCAAATGCACGTTCTGGAGGATCGTCTTATTCTTTCGTTCCAAAAGTAGATGTATTGGAAAATGAAAAATCGTTTCTGATACACGTAGCCGTGCCGGGTGTAAGCAAAGAAAACTTTACGATTGATCTGGACGACAATTACCTTACCATTAGTGGCGAGCGTAAATTCAACAACGAAAAGAAAGACCATAATTTTCACTCTGTAGAAACACAATATGGAAGTTTCAGTCGTTCTTTTACCTTACCTGAAAATGCTGATGCGGCAAACATTTCTGCGCAGTATAACAATGGCATTTTGGAGATCAATGTACCAAAGGATGATAAGAAAATTTTAAAGACCACCATTAAGGTAAACTAATCTAAGATTAGAAAATATTGTCGCCCGTTCCGCTTCGGGCGGTATTGATACGTGGGTTAGGTAAGGTGTAAGGCGTCAGTTTCGAAAGAGCTGGCGCCTTTTTATTTTACTAAATACAAATCGCAAACAATACGCAATGCATGAAACTTTAAGCTGACCAAAATCATTATCTTTCAATACCCATTAAAAATTAGAATATGAAGCGATCCTTATTCATACTCATTGTAATATTGACTGCCTGCATTGGCGGTATTATCGGATCGTTATTCACTATTCGCTTTCTTAACCCTGAAGCCATACAGTATCGATCTATTGAGGAAAGACAGCAACTTGTATTGACAGGATATGTACCCGATACTACTTATCGTGTTCCGCAAGAAATGGATTTTCTATCAACAGCAAAAAAAATTACGCCAGGTGTTGTGCACATTGCTGTTTCGTATGGCCCAGGAAATTTTAGTACAAACCCTTTGTCTTTTTATTCGGATACACCAACACGATCTTCGGGTTCGGGTGTTATCATTTCTGATGATGGATACATTGTTACCAATAATCATGTAATTGAAGATGCAAGCAATATTGAAGTAGTGACGAATAACAATCAACGGTACTATGCTAAGGTAATAGGTGTAGACCCCACAACGGATTTGGCGTTGCTCAAAATTCGAGCAAAGAATTTACCTTTTGTGCGGTATGGAAATTCTGATAAAATTTATCCTGGAGAATGGGTGCTGGCAATCGGAAATCCGTTCGATCTTAACTCTACTGTTACAGCAGGAATTGTAAGCGCAACTGCGCGCAACATTGGTATTCTTCGCGACCGGAATAGCTTACAAGTAGAATCGTTTATCCAAACGGATGCAGCGGTTAATCCCGGAAATAGTGGTGGAGCATTGGTTAATTTAAAAGGGGAGTTGATCGGTATTAATTCAGCCATTGCTACATCATCAGGAAGTTATCAGGGCTACTCATTTGCTATTCCTGTAAGTCTGGTAAAAAAAGTAATGGATGATTTATTGGAGTTTGGAAAAGTTCAGCGAGGATTGTTGGGTATTCAGATTGTAGATGTGAATGCTGCCATTGCTGAGAACTTAAAATTAGATGTAAATCAAGGCGTGTTGGTCAATTTTGTTAACAAAGAAAGTGCAGCAGAGAAATCGGGAATTGTTGCCGGAGACGTAATTGTGGCGATCGATGGACATTCTATTAATTCTGTTTCTGAATTGCAGGAATGGGTAGCACGAAATCGACCGGGAAAAAAAATTCAAGTTTCGTATTTGCGAGAAGGTGTGGCGTATAACGTATTTGCACAATTAAAAAACATTAAAGGCAGCGACAAGGTAGATGCGAAAGAGATTGTGTACAGCGTGGCAGGTATGGATGTAGAAGATGCACCGTATAAATTACTTGCAACACTTCAACTGGAAGGTGGCGTAAAAGTGAAAGCAATTCGATCGGGAAAATGGAAAGAGGCGGGCATTGAAGAAGGATTTATTATTGCCTACATCGATAAAGTTCCGGTTGATGATGTAGAAGACCTCAATCGCATTCTTGAGTATAAAAAAGGAGGCCTGCTCATCGAAGGATTTTATGTAGATGGGAGTAAGGGCACGTTTGGGGTTGAGTGGTGAGTTTAAAATTCAAAGTTTCAGGTTCAAGGTTTCAGGTTCAAGGATTGGTTGTGCACTGCCTTAAAATCATAATTGATATTGGTACTAAACTTCTATATTCTAAATTCTAACTTCTATATTCTATAGTTCCCAATACATCCACGCATTTTCTTACTTTTACATTTCATCTCATTACTTATGAAAGACTTCGGAATTAAAGAATCGCTTGCAGCATTAGGGGTAAAGAAAACAAACCTCGGCACATCCTCTGGGAGCAAATGGTATAGAACATCGGGTAAGGTAATAAACTCGTATTCTCCTGTTGATGGAAAACTAATTGGTTCGGTATACAGTGGCGATGAAAAGGTATTCCATCAAATAACAAAAAAATCGCAGGAAGCATATAAAGAATGGCGCCAATGGCCTGCACCCAAACGTGGGGAAGTGGTGCGGCAAATAGGTTTGGCGTTGCGAAAATATAAAGAGCCGTTGGGTAAATTGGTATCATACGAAATGGGCAAGTCGTATCAGGAAGGATTGGGTGAAGTGCAAGAGATGATTGACATATGCGATTTTGCCGTTGGTCTTTCCCGCCAACTTCATGGTTTGACTATGCATTCCGAACGTCCAAATCATCGCATGTATGAGCAGTGGCACCCTATCGGTACAGTTGGAATTATTTCCGCGTTTAATTTTCCGGTTGCAGTATGGTCTTGGAATACCATGTTGGCCTGGGTGTGTGGCGATGTATGCATTTGGAAGCCATCTGAAAAAACTCCGTTGTGTAGTATCGCATGTCAGTTAATAACGGCTAAGGTATTTCAAAAAAATGGTGTGCCGGAAGGCGTATCGTGCATTGTAAATGGTGATGCGCTCATCGGGCAACTCATGGCAAAGGATGAAAGTATTCCGTTGGTTTCGGCTACCGGGTCTGTGCGTATGGGCAAAGCCGTTGCAAGAACAGTGAGCGAACGATTGGGAAGATCACTTCTTGAATTAGGTGGAAACAACGCCATCATCATTACAGAAAATGCCAATCTCGATATGACGATTATTGGCGCAGTGTTCGGTGCGGTGGGTACGGCCGGTCAGCGATGTACATCAACGCGAAGATTAATTATCCACGAAAGTGTTTATGATGAAGTAAAAAATAGATTGAAGAAAGCATACGCTCAATTAAGTATTGGAAATCCATTGGATGTAAACAACCATGTTGGGCCATTGATTGATACACAAACTGTGAAAACGTATCGTGCTGCGCTGCGTAAAATTGAACAGGAGGGAGGAACGTTTGTGGTGAAAGGCGGAGTATTGAAGGGTAAAGAATATGCTTCAGGATGTTATGTGAAACCAGCAATTGCTGAAGTGAAAAATGAATACAAAATTGTGCAAGAAGAAACGTTTGCCCCCATTTTATATTTAATTAAATACAAAACCATTGATGAGGCAATAGAAAAACAAAATGGCGTGAAGCAAGGATTATCTTCTGCTATTATGACTACCAGTATGCAGGATATGGAACGCTTTCTTTCCAATGAAGGATCGGACTGTGGTATTGCCAACGTGAATATCGGAACATCAGGCGCGGAGATAGGCGGTGCGTTTGGTGGTGAAAAAGAGACTGGTGGCGGACGCGAATCGGGTTCTGATGCTTGGAAAGTGTATATGCGGAGGCAAACGAATACCATTAACTTTGGAAATACTTTGCCGCTGGCGCAGGGAATAAAATTTGATTTATAGACTTGTTTGTAAATTAGGATCAATACTCTACTTTTATAATCCATTCAACAAAACTATGGCTGAGAAAAAATTCCGCACTGTAATGCTTATCGATGATAATGAGATTGATAACCTTATCAATCAGAAAATGATCGAGGCTGCTTCTATCACTGATAATATCTATACCCATACTGGTGCGAAGAGTGCCATCGAGTTTTTGAAGAACATGGAGAAGCTGGATGTTGCAGAATCAGTTTTGCCAGATGTTATTTTTCTGGATATTGATATGCCGTTGATGGATGGGTTTCAATTTTTGGATGAGTTTGAGAAACTCTCCGACACGGCCAAGAAGAAATGTAAAATCGTGATGCTTACCTCTTCCATTAATCCGCAAGATTTTAATAGATCCAAGAAATACGAAAACGTGAAGCTTTATCTAAACAAGCCGCTTTCTCACGAGAGTATCGTAAAACTTGAGCTTTAAGATTTAATTTTAACAGAATTTAGAACTCGGTTAATAGATCAACTAAACGCTCATCCATTTTTATCAATTTTGTTGGGGCAAAGTACCCCACCGTTGTAGCGTTAAGTTTTGGTATCACGGAGTTAATTTTCTTTATCTTTTCCTTTTTCGCTTCGCTGGTTGCAATCTTTAATATCTTTAGAAAGAGTTGAATGTTTTCGCAATCATCTTTTCCAAACATTCTGATTTGTCTTTGAATGCTGTTCGATAATTGATTGAACAACTCAAAATCTTTTAATAAGGTATACTGTAATGCCAACAGCGATTTAATTTCCAACTGCGCGTACGGATATTTTTTTAAGCTCACATCATTGAGCAATCCATTAATAAGTTTTGCGGCTTCATCAAATTTGCCAACATAGTATGCTGATATCGCCTTATACACCACATAAATAATGTGGCGCGGTATGTCCAGCATATCAACTTCATAATCTGAAAATATAGCTTCATTGTCCGCATACATATCGGCTTCATTGCCGGTACGGATGTGACGTTCAATTTTTGAGATGAGAAATTGTGATGGGAACGTATAGGTAGAATAATTTACCAGCAGATTTCCGCACGCATCGTTTACTTCTTCAAAATACTTTTCAGCCTGACGATAAACTTTATAATGATTATAATATTCCAGCTTAAGGAATTCGAACACCAGGTTTAGATGATAGTAAATTGAATCGAGGTGATAGCTTTCAAATATCTTCTGCACTTTTGTAAAAATATCTTCAATCGATTCACCATCTTGTTGCATGTTGTCATCTACTTCTACAAACAGGCGATGAAAAATATACATGCAGCTATGATAAACATATAAACGGTGCGACTCATAGAGCTTGGCCACGTTTTGCATTTCTTTCATTAACAAACTCAACCCTAACTTCTCTACTTCTCCACCATTCAATAGGTAATCGGCATATTTTTTAAAATAATCGGCCAACATATCTTCGGCCTTATCTACTGCAAGCATATAGGCCACATGGCGATTGTAGAGTTGTGAATATTGAAAATAATCTGGTGAGTTGATGTTTAGTTTCTTGAGCGATTTGTAAATAACGGTTAGCTCATTGGCCAAATCATAATCCAATAATTCTTTTTCGAGTTTCTTTAAGGTAGCCACCGAAATGGCTTTCTTCTTAGTGAATAGCACCTCCGTTACGTTGGCTACTTTACGCAAAACATCTGTGCGGGGACTTTCCAACTGCCCCATTAAATATTCTTCAATTTTCAAATTCAATCGAGATCGAAGGGTGTAATACGCGTTGGCATTCACATCCAACTCCGTCATTAGCTTGGTATCTGAAAGTTGGCGTTCGCGCAAGCCTTTTAAAAGGAAGGCGGATTTTTCAGCGTTACTCTCGATGAGCGAATCATAGATTGCTTTAAAGTCTTTTTCGGAGAGCTGTTTGATGATGTTCTTAAGCTTTGCCATGAATGGGTTTTTACGATCTCAAAATTTACAAAATTTATTACAGTAACCAACAGCTCATTATGTTATGGGGCAAAAATCTTGACGCTAAGTTTGTAGTTTTGTGCTTAGAGTCAAATTTTTAGCACGTGTTCTGTAAATACCTTATACTTCTTTCTCTACTGCTGTTACCGCTGCAGAGCCTGTGTCAGATTTCGCGTGAACATTTTGCCGAGCGTAGCATTGAAAAGAAAAAATGGGATCATGCCCACGATTTGCTTACCAAGGCCATGCACAAAGATTCTTTGAATACGGCCGCACAGTTTGTAATGGCGCATTATTTTTTCGAAACGGAAAATCCGGCCTTCCAAATCGATTCAGCATATCGCTATAGTATATTGGCAAGCCTGAGTTTTGAGCACGCTACTTCTCGCCAGCGCGATCGGTTAAGGCATTTTCCAATCGATAGTCTGATCATTCTTGGTGTGCGCATGCAAATTGACAGCGCAGCATTTGAGAGAGCCCGGGCGTTGAATACTGAAAAAGCATACCTGTATTTTTTAGAAGATTTTCCCTTAGCCAATCAACGCAAAGAGGCTATGGAGTTGCGTGATGAAGCTGCTTATCAGGATGCCCTGCAGGAAAATACGTATGCAGCTTTCCAAAACTATTTTGCAAAATATCCTGCCGCTGTTCATGCTAAGGAGGCGGAATTTATCTATGAGAAACTTCTCTATGAAGACAAAACACATGACAAACATTTAGCGAGTTATGAAAATTTTGTAAAGACCTACCCAAATTCATTGTATCGTAAAAATGCTGAGCAAAACATTTTTATCATCAGCACGGCTGGCGGAAACTCGAAAAGTTACGAGATCTTTTTGAAGAACTATCCACACAGCTTGATAGCGAAAGAGGTAAAAAATATTTTGTTCCATATTTTGAATCCATCAGAAAGAGAGGATAATACGTTTGTTCAAACTGATTCTTTAAAGCGTGTAATGGCGTTAGAGAAAAATTACCTTATACCTGTTCTTCATCTCGGACAAATTGGATTTATGAATGAAAGAGGAGAGGAGATAATCGAACCTCAAGGCAGTAACATTGGCGATGATTATCTGTGTGGTAATATTAATGAAGATGTATTGGTTCTCTCCGATAAAATACTTTCTCCTTCTGGCACTGTTATTTTTAATGGTGCCGTACATAATGTTGATGATATCGGGTTGGGTTTTTTAATTGTAGAGACAGATGATTGTCTAAAGGTAATTCACAAGTCAGAATTTTTGGTTGGTGATAGTTGTGTTGCAGAGGCAAAAGTATTAAGCGGAAAATTGATCGCCATAAAAAAAGAAAGTTCCTGGTCGGTATGGACGTTCTCGGGTAGAATGTTAATACCTTATTCGTGGGATGATATTTCAGCAATAGAAAATGTTCTTCTTTTTAAAAAGGGAAATGAAGTGAGACTAGCAACAGTGGCAGCCGTTGCGCAAGTGGCCGATCAGCATCCTCTAAAACTATCAGATGCTTTTGATGATGTAAAAGAATGGTCGCAGCATTTTTTACATGTTACGTCAGGAGAATACCAAGGTGTACTCAATCAGGAACTAAACATTTTTATTCGATTTGATAAGCATGCATTAACGCATACCGAGTCCGGTGGGCTGGCAACTTCATCGCTTGGCTCGTCAATCTTTAACGATAGTGGAAATGAATCTGCTGTATTTGAGAACGCTCAATTCCATAAGCCATGGACATATGTTAAAACAAGTCCACGTTCATGGAGATTATTCAATATAACTGATCTTGTTTTTCAAAGTTCGGCATATGACAGCATTCATTTTGTTGGGCCATTCGTGGTAGGTAATCGAAAGGATAGCACGGTAATTCATTTCAATCCAAATTATTCAAGCACATTTCGTCAACCCGTAAAATTTGAATTTATTCCCGGCAAAGACTCTACTGCCTTTCTGCTTATTAACCAGGCTAACTCCAAAACACTGTATGATGGTGAAGGAAAAAAACTTTTCAACATAGAATATGATGGTATTCAATATGCTGGTGAACGACTGTTTATCGTTTCAAAAAAAGATAAGAAGGGATTGGTTGATCATACTGGAAAGCTGCTGTTACCTATTGAGTATGATGCTATAGGAAGCGTTAAGAATAATACCCTTTCTATTTTAAAAGCAATGAAATTTGGTTTGTTTGACGCAAAAAAGAAAAGATTGATAAGGGCTGAATACCGAAAGAACATTGTGCCTTATACCTTTGATAAGGTGGTGGTGTTTAAAGATGGAGGCAGTGGATTTGTGGGTTGGGATAATAAACCGCTGAGCAAGTTTGAATTTGATGAGGTGCGTTACTGGAACGACACATCCGCACTTGTGAAAAGTAATTTCTTCTGGAAACTGTACGACATAAGATCCGGCAAAATTTTGATCGATAGAATACGAGATTACAAATTGATTCAAGACAATACACAGGAAAAAATTGCTATCATCCATCAGGAAAATACCTATGGCGTTGTTCACAATCACAAAGGTGTTATTATCCCTTCCAATTTCAGCGACATTATTAATGTCGGCTCGCCTGATTTGCCGTTGTATTTTACAGAAAAGCATGTGGAGGAAGCTTCTATTTTTGTTGTGATCTATTACGACCATGCCGGCCAAATGCTGCGCAAGGAAGTGTATGAGCATGATGATTATGAAAAAATTTATTGCTCAGATAATAAATAGTAAAGTTGTTCTTCAATGTTGTAAAGATTAGTGGGAATAAAGAAATGAAATCACTACTTTCATTTTCTTAAAACTTCACTATGAACCGCAGAGATTTTATTTCCAAAGTAGGCATTGGCTCATCGCTTCTTACCTTACCTTCCCTGATTACAAATAAAAGTTTAGCAGGAACGCAACCAAAGAAACTCGGTGTAGCGCTCGTTGGCCTTGGCTATTATAGCGAACACAAATTGGCAACGGCTTTACAAGAGACTACAAACTGTTACCTCGCTGGTATTGTAACCGGTACACCGAAAAAAAAGGAGAAGTGGAAACAGCAGTTTAATATTCCTGAAGAAAACTGTTACACGTACGAAACCTTCGATCGCATCATCGATAATAAATCCATTGACATTGTATATGTCGTGCTGCCAAACTCCATGCACCACGAATATGTAATTCGTGCTGCAAAAGCGGGGAAGCATGTGATCACCGAAAAGCCGATGGCAGTTTCGGTAAAAGAATGCCAGGAGATGATTGCTGCCTGCAAGAAAGCAAACGTAAAATTTTCTGTTGGATATCGTTTGCATTTTGAACCGTACAACCTGGAGGCAGCACGTGTAGGACAGAAGCAAGAATTTGGCAAGGTAAAAATTGTTGAGACCTCCATGGGTTTCAAAATAGGAGATGCCAACCAATGGCGATTAAAAAAAGCATTGTCGGGCGGAGGCGCAATGATGGATGTTGGTATCTACGCTATACAAGGTGCGCGATATGCAACGGGTGAAGAACCGATATCAGTTACTGCACAAGAGTATAAAACTGATCTTGTTAAATTTAAAGAAGTAGATGAAACCATATTTTGGCAGATGGAATTTCCGAGTGGCATTGTTTCCAACTCGATGACATCGTATGCAACGGGACTGGAGCGATTATTTATTTCAGCGGAAAACGGATGGCTCGAACTTCGTCCTGCCTTTGGTTACGGGCCGTTAGCAGGTAAGACAAGTAAAGGAGAATTGAATTTTCCACAGGTAAATCATCAGGCGTTGCAAATGGATGACTTCGCAACGTGCGTGGTAGAGAATAGAGAATCTAGTGTGAGTGGTGAAGAAGGATTGAAAGATGCGAAAGTGATTGAAGCAATTTACAAAGCGATTAAGACGAAGGGGAAGGTGATGGTTTAGTTTTTCTTGTAATTGTGTTAAGCAGTTTCCGGTATGATGAGTTTATTATTATTTTTTTCCAAAAAGAAGTGAAAGAATTTAACAATCAAATACGCTCGCACGCGCTGTGTGTGGAATATAATGCATTAATGGTGTTGCGATTTTTTATTTGAGAATTCTACTTGTTGACAATACATAAAACTACAACCGGAAAAAATATCAACAGCAAATAGGCAGTTAGAGTTTTTCGTAATAGTTAAATAATAATAGCGTCAAGTCGTATGCCCATCACCAATATGTCATCAGTCTGCTTATAATTACCTTTCCAATCTTCAATAGTTTTATCGAGAATTTGTTTCTGTTCTGCCAGCGGTTGTTTGTGAATGTGAAGTAGTAAATCGTTAAATTTCTTCGACATGAACTTTGTATTGTTTTTTCCGCCAAACTGATCGCGGTATCCATCTGAAAAAAGATAAATCATTGTTGATTCTTCAATTGAGACTACGTGTTTCTTGTATGAGAATTCTTTTTTACTTCGACTTCCGCCAATGGGGTGAATATCTCCCTTTATCTGAAATAATTTATTATCCTTAATATACACCAACGAATTCTTGGCGCCTGAAAACTCTATGGAGTTTTTTTCTTTTCGATAGATACACAACGCTACATCCATACCATCGTTGTTGCCGGTGGTTTCCTGCTGAAGGGCAGTGCGTATTTCCTGATGAAGGGCGCTTAATATTTGATCGGTTTCGGCAATCCCTTTATTTATAATTCCATTCAATGCATTGATTCCAATCAGCGACATGAATGCTCCCGGAACACCATGCCCCGTACAATCTGCTACTGTAAAAACAACATCAGGATTATACCAACTTTTCATTTCGGTAAACCAATAGAAATCGCCACTCACAGAATCACGTGGCTTTAAAAGTATGAAGGAATCTGGGAGGAGCCGTTGTTGCAATTCACCTTTCGGCAGCATGGCATCTTGTATTCGTTTGGCATAGTTAATACTGCTCTTTATACTTTTATGCTGCTCATCAATTTTCCTATTGGCTTTTACTTGCTTTCTATAACCCGTTACGGCAACAACAATCAACACTACCGCTAGTGCTAATCCCAGCGCGATTGAATTTCGAATTAATGCTTCATTTCTTAATTGCGCATGCTGTTCTTTGATTTGTAGATCAGCAAGTTCTTTGTCCTTATGGAGTAAATCAATTTGAAGTTGTTTTTTCTCACTGGTCTCCTGTGCTTCTTGCAGGGAGTGTGTTGTAGATTGAAGCGTGTACTTTGTTGCCAGCAATGAATCTTCCGTATGCTTCAGCCGATTTCCTTGCTGTTGAAGTTGAGCGCTTGTTGTTCTTTTTTCAACATCAGCTTGCACACTCTGCTGATCGAGCTTTTTCTTTTGTTCAGCACTTTGTTGCTCCATTTGCTGACTTTGCAGCATGGCATTATATAGAGTCTTGTATTCCTTTTCTTTTACGGAGTTTCCCAATTTGCCATAATACTCGCTTAACAACTCATAACATTTTTGTTGCGTTAGCTTTTCATTCTGCTGGAGCGAGATAGACAAAGCTCTGTCGAGGGATTCAACTGACTTCTTATACTTGCCCAACTTACTTTGACTTACCGCCACTTGAATTAGACTTTCCATAATGAAATCATTTCGCTTCAGTTCTTCAGCATACTTCTGCGCTTTTTGAAAATTATCAACTGCTTTACTATAATCGTTCTTGCTCACAAAGTTCATCGCCAATTGCTTGCTTGACATATACATCAGCAAACCATCGTTGGCCTTTTTTCCATAGGTGAGGCATTGGGTCAGATACTGGTTCGCTTTATCCAATTGATTTACGGAAACATAGTGCTTCGCTATTTCATACGAATAAAAAGAAGCCTTGCCATTGTCTTTGGCTTGAACAGCCTGACTAAGCAATATTTCATACTCCTGAATTGAAGGCGACTGTTGACCATACCCTTCCGTAAAAGAATACAGTACAAAGATCAAAGTAAAAAATAATGCTTTGTTGCTGTGTAAGAAGAAACTCATAAAAGACCCAAGGTATTGGATTGAATAGATGTACAATTTATTCAATTACAAATGATTTAACACGGTATTTGCAGGTTATATCGCAATCACAGATCGACTGCTCTGCATCAATGTAACCCACAGAGAATGCTGATGCTGCTATTCAGAAACAACTAATTCAATCGGAATTTTACGTATCAAATCGTTTGTTAGTAATGTTGACTTTAAGGGTTAGATTTAAAAGCGCCAAGTCGATAACAAAATCAAAAAATTATAAGCACTACATCAAATAGAAATCCAGAGCACTACACATACGACAACCACCATTTTTTCTTTGTGTGATTACGCTTGTACTGCTCATACCATTTACAAAGCGGGTACAATGTGAGCACAACAAAAATCCAAACGCCATACGTTACCCACAAATTAAATCCATATCCTATCAGGCTCTCTCTCATCGTTACCCATGTTTCGAAATTTACCATAGAAGAAAAACCAAAGCCCGTTGCTATTGCTGCAATTAATGCCAGACCGTGGATTAGATAAAGGTGCAGTAAATAATAAAACATCGGTACGCGGCCAATGATAACAAATGCACGATTGAGTTTCCCTACTGCTCCTTCTGCGAAAGCCAGAAAAAGAATGGAGCACCCTAATGTGATTAATAAATACAAGAATGACGGGGGATACTTGGTAACATTTATAAAAGACAAGACAGTAAACAAGGGCGATGATTGCACTGACCAAGGTGAAGGATCACCGTATAGGTTAGTTGCCCGGATGGCAATGAATAGTAAGATGGCGGCACCACCCAATTTGATTAAATATTGTTTTCGCACTGCAGGGTCTAGTGTATAAAGTGAACCAAAACAATATCCCAACGTCATTGTTCCGACCCAAGGTAATAATGGGTAGCCTACAAACAATGAAAAGTTTTCAAAAGAAAAGAATTGGAATTGGTGCAGTACTGCCCAGCCAATAGCATCCCAACCGTTTCCATCAACATGAATAGTGTCTAGAAGATTATGGCCAGCAACTAAGAGCAAGCCTACAATCAGAATCAATTTTTTAGGCAAGTGAATAAGTAGGGCAAGAACAATCATGCTTATTCCCAATGCCCAAATTACAACCAACAGCATAAGCGTAAAATGAATATTAAAGAACCACGCGAAGTTGACTACAGTAAGTTCTAGAAATACTAGCCAGAGACCACGCTTGAAAAGAAAAATAGAGAGTTCCTTTTTTCCTTTTCGTTCCCCGACAAGGAAAGCCGAAGTACCTGCAAGAAAAAGAAAAACGGGCGCACAGAAATGCGTGATCCATCGCGTGAAAAACAAGAGAACGCTTGTCTTTTCTAAATCAAGCGGATCAAATAAAAACGCATCGGCATGAAAATAATCACGAACGTGATCGAGTGCCATAATCACCATTACTATGCCGCGAAGCAAGTCAATGGATTCAATGCGATTTGATTTTGTTTGGGAATTCATTCCTTAAAAAGATTTGGATAAATGAAATTCAATTTAAATGATTTTTAATGATTAAGCCACCCGATTCTTGCGGTTTGAAATTCTGTATTGAATTGATTGCATTACAAATTATCGCCTTTGTTCTAAAGTAAATTGCAAACCATAAATTTTAATTGACTTGTTTTATCCTTCATAATGTCGTGTTTATGCAGCACAGGTTTTAAAATGGAATTGTAGATTTGCTAGATTGTATTCTTTACCGCTTTAACTAACGTTGTTCTTTAATTTTTATCTGCGTCTTATTATTTGAAGCATGGTTGACGCCATCCTGCGGATTGATGGATAAAAGAACTGAATTACTTGATTTTTGCAATCGCTAAGTATTTTAGCCACTGCAGAAGCCGTTCATAGATTACAAATTTATCATAACCGTTGTGATGATTAAGTTGCTTTTCATTCTTGCGGGCTTTTGCCTCATGGATTGAAAAATAATATGATAACTGCTGAACTTCCGGATCGGGTTTTAATTGAGGGCGAGTGGATGGATCTCTATTCAAATCCACTTGAACTATATTGGATTGATACTGGAAAGAAGCGTCCATTATTTAATCAACAGTTTAATTGCAAGCGTGGGTATGTTGCAAGTTGGGAGGTAAAGGATGGGCAGTTATTCTTTACTGACATTGTGGGTAATTTTGAAAAACATACTTTTTTCTCAACAAAAAAATCAGCGTCATACGCGTTGAAAATATTGTTTCCGAAGTCAAGAAATCAAGTTGTTAAAGCAATTTGGTACTCAGGTAAGTTGAGAATTCCGAGAGGAAAGATGGTGTTTTTTGATCACAAAGAATACCAGTCGCGATTTGAGAAGGAGCAAATTATTACGGTCTATAAAGGTAATATAATGAAAGTCGTTACGATGGATTGTGTTCAGCATGCCGTGATTCTTCATAGCCTTGAAGAAAAAAGTACCAATTGATTCGCGTAAAATACCCAATGTTTTTGAATCTTATATTCTTAGTTGAGTGTAACGAAATCTTTTAACGTATGATGATAGCTCTCCATTAATTACATTATACAAAAGTTGTCTATGAGCTTGCGATTGAATAACAGTCTGAAGATTTTCACGCATGTGCTAAACGAGAAAAATTTAGATGGTAATTTATAACAACCAAATTATTAAGATTACCTTAGGGTTTCAAAAACAGTATTTAGAGTCTAACTAAAAACTTTTCCGTTGGATTATTTTCTAATCATCATAACCGGTTTAGTTTTTCTGTCCGTGCTGATGGCGTTTGTCTATGGCCGCGATTTTAAGCAACATCAACGCATCGATGATTTAAAAAAAGAGATTGCCATTTTGGAGCAGTCATCTAAAACACAATTGGCTGCGCTAGAAGATGATCGCGCACGCATTGCACGCGACCTTCATGACGACATGGCGCAATTACTTTCGGGTGTGCGGTTAACATTGCAAAATTTTAGATTAGAACCAAGTCTTTCTGACCGCAGCAAATCATTGTTGTTTCGTATGGACAGAGACTTAAATGATTTATTGAATCGTGTTCAAGATATTATTTGGAATCTATCACCACAATTGCTCGAAGAAAAAGGCCTGACGCACGCCATCTGGAAAATGTGTGATCAGTTAAAAGAGCTTCGCGCATTCCATGTTCACTTTTCTCAAACAGGCAACGACAAGCGGTTGACAACCCACGTTGAACTTCAAATTTTTCGCATCACACAAGAAATGATTAGCAATGCGTTGAAGCATTCTAATGGTTGGAATATTTATGTGCGTGTACATTGGAATGACACAGAGTTGTTGATCAGCATTCACGATGATGGCGCGCAAAAAGTGGAACAAAAAAAGGAAAGAGCTTTAGGCGGCAGAGGTTTATCGGGTATGCAACTTCGCGCCAAGCTAGTGGGTGCAGATATTAAAACTCGAAAAGTAGAGAGGGGAGCATCATACGAAGTTACCTATCCGTTATGAATCGATTATACCGCTGCGAATAGCAAAAGCAATTAACTCATTGGTATTTTTCGAATTGGTCTTTCGCAGAATTTCTTTGCGATAACTTTCTATGGTATGCTTGCTTAAAAACAACTGATCAGCGATGGTGGCTGTATTCAATCCGTTGCAAAGAAAGGTAGTTATTTGAAACTCGCGGGCCGTTAATTTAATGGGTAGCGAATGCGCAAAACCCGCAGGTTTATTTTCAACAGCAACTTGTACTTTTTCGCTGTAGAAATGTTTGCCTTCCATCACTGTAATAATAGCCGTATAAATTTCTTGTTGATGTGTGGTCTTCTTAAAGAGAATTCCATCAACACCCGCTTTCATTAAACTAAAAATCATGGCTTCTTCATCGAAAGCAGTAAGGGCAATTGTTCGAGTAGATAATTTAAGTTGCCGTATGTAGGCGATTAGATCAAAGCCATCTACCTCGGGCATTCGAATATCGAGCAAAGCAATATCGATAGCATGTTGCGCTAATAAATCCATGGCTTCGCGCCCATTTTCAGCTTCGTAAATTTCTTTTACAAACTGCGTTTTCTCCAACATACCCCTCAAACTTTCCCGCATTAACAGGTGGTCATCGGCCACCAGCACAGTAATTTTTCTATTCACAGATTATATTTCTTGTTTTAGAAGGCGATTTAGACAATATTTTACAAAGATACCCTGAATTCAGGGGTTTTTCAGTTTGCTATTGCATAACAAAAAGTAACGCCACATTTTAGATTATGTTTTGCAAAATCGCTGCAGCCAGAGCAGAGTTTAACCGGCAAAGTTTTAATCAATTTAAATTATGTTATAATGAAAAAAATGAGTTTAGAAAAAATGGAAAAAATTGAAGGGGGAGTATCAAGAGGAGAGTATTGCAATACGCTTTGGGGGATATTAACAGGAGGTGGGTACCAAGGCGATATCCTTTGGGGCTGGCAGGTGTACGGTAGTAACTGTGTGGGTCAAGTGCGTTAGCCACTAAAATCTTAAAGGCGGTGTTTGTACTGACGCAAACACCGCTTACTAGTTTTCTCTCTTTGAATATTGTTTGAAAGTAAAATGAAGCCATATATTTTATTTGCGGTTTTGCTCTTGGCAAACCACCTTAGTGCGCAGAATAACGTTGAAATAAAAGGCGTTGTATTAGATCGGCTGGATTCAACTGGAATTAATGCGGCAAATGTTTATTTTAGAAAAAACAATATAGGGACGTTTACAAACGAATTGGGGCAGTTTAGTATCCTTATTCCGGATTCGCTGACAAATGACACACTCGTTGTATCGTGTATTGGTTATAATTCATTTCGAGCTAAGGTCTTGGATTTATCTGCAAGGTCTATTCAGAAGATTTTATTAGAGCCGCAATTTATCCAACTCGATGAAGTAACGATTTCTACTAGTTCAGATTATGCAAAAGAAATAGTCGAACAGGTAGTAAGAAAACTGCCTGCGAATTTTCAAAAAAAACAATTTTATCTTGAAGCATTCTATAGGGAATTGGCGATTCGTGATAGTACGTATGTTCGATTAGTAGAGGCAGCAGTGGGAATTCAGGATTTTGGGTACGGTTCAGAGATCGAACGAAGAAAAATTAATTTGTTAGAATTACGAAAAAGTGAGGACTATTTGACCTATGGTGCCGGGTCTAGTTTGGTGAAGTTTTTATTTGGTGAGGATAACATGCTTTACCATACAATCAATCAGGATTTTTTTAGAAACTATAAAGACCAGCCCAAATTAGCCATTATCGACAAGGTAAGTTTTACTGACGAATATGAATTTAAAGTTGATGGGTATACGACATTGAATGCGGATTCCCTAATTGTTATAAAATTTCGTTCGGATGATCTTGATCTTTCGCGACCCTACTACGAAGGGAAACTATATATTAATCTTCATGATTATGGCATTGTTAGAATGGATTACGGAATGCTTGCAAATCCCGGATCAACATTTAAAAGCCAAAACAATGTTTACTATCAAGGTAAATTCTTTTTTAAGGCAACTATTGATTACAGAGTAATAAACAGTAAGTATTTTTTGAGTAGGGTAACTTTTACTAAACCAAAGAACTTTGATGCAGTCGACAATGGTAAAGGTCAGCAATTTGTTATTTATGACCTTTCTGTTCACAATATTTTTACGCAGAAGAAAGATTTCGATAGGATAAGAAAACGCGATTCGCAAAAGAAGGACATTGACTTGTATGAACAGAACTTCCCGTACAATGCGGATTTTTGGAAAAACTACAATTTAATAATCCTTAATCCGCTTCTTCGAAAGGCAAAAGATGATTTAGAACAAAAGAAGACATTAGACCAGCAATTCAAAAAAAATGAGAAGTAGTACTATTTTTAGAACCAATTTTTGGATTTTGTTTTTTCTTATAGCCTTTTTGAATTTTATCGGAATGTATTGTGTAAGTAAGATTTTGTGGAGTGATCATGTTTACCAAGAAAGTTTTACGGGTGGTGATTTTTCTGAATACATCTCCTCAGTTCGTAGTATTGATTTGTACAGATACTTGCTATCACCATTTTATGTTCTAGTGAAATCTTTTGCAATAGCATGTGCAATGTATGGAGGAGCCATTTTATTAAATTTAAGAATTGAAGTTGTTGATATTTTAAAGATTGCATTGGTTGCAGAATTAACTTTTGTTATCTCTGATATTGTAAAGACAATCTGGTTTTTATTTTGCGTTTCAAAATATTACTCTTCAGACATTCAGGAATTTGCTCCTTTGTCGATATACGATGCACTGGGTGGAGTAGGGGAATGGCTGAGCTATCCACTAAAAACCCTTAATGTATATCAGATTCTGTATGGATTAGTAATATGGATGGGGCTTAAAGGGATTGGGTTACCCAAAGATAAAGCATTTCAGTTAGTCTGTATTTCATATGGAATGGCTCTGTTTTTTTGGATACTATTTTGGACATTCATTGGTGTTGAGTTTTCTACTTAATTGAATTGGTTTTATGAACCGTAAATTATTTATCGGCTTATCGCTGATGGTTATCTCCATAATTTTTATTTATCGGATCAGTAAAATTCTTGGAACGAAGAAAGATTTGCATCTAAAGATTAAAAATTTTCCACAACTTACTTTATTCAAAACCGATAGTGTAGCTTTTCAATTTCCAACCGCTTCAGTTATCGTCCTCATTTACTTTAACTCTGGGTGTGAGCATTGTAAGTATGAGCTAAATGAGATTAGAAGAAATATTCAGTCTTTTACTAAAGCTGAAGTGATATTAATGTCTGCAGAGAATATTTCAGAGATTAAGAAAGTCTCTGAAAATTTCGAGTTGACGAGTTTGCCTAATATTCACTTTACTAAAATCAATTCGGGTGATTTAGTTGATGTGTTCGGATCTGTTTCGGTTCCCCATATTTTTATCTACGACAAAGACCGAAAGCTTGTCAAAGAATTTAAAGGAGAAACAAAAATCGAAGCAATCTTGAAATTCATTCCATGAAGGATATTGTTTCAAATACCTTTGTCCTTCAACAAGATCAATCCGATTGTGGTGTTGCTTGCCTATTGTCCGTTATTAAGTTTTATGGTGGAGACAACAGTCTAGAGTATTTACGGAAGATTAGTGGAACGTCTCGCCAAGGCACAACGCTGTTAGGTTTGTTGCAAGCAGCACAACAACTTGGTTTTGATGCGGAGGGAATGGAGGCCGAAAGTGTTTCCAACTTAGCGGAGTTGAGTGAGCCCTGTATTCTCCATGTAGTACTCGAAAATAAATTGAACCATTATGTAGTTTACTATCCACATAGGGCTGCCTCAGTTAGAGAAGTGTATAAGGTAAAGATAGGAGACCCAGGCAAAGGTATTGAAGAGATTACTCTTACGGAACTTGATACTATATGGCAATCAAAGGCATTGTTGAAAATAATTCCGAATAGTTCCTTCGAGCGAAAGTCTGTTCATCAAGGAAAAAAGAAACGATGGATTATTGAATTGATTAAGGATGATTTAAATATTCTGTTAATCTCTCTTTTCCTTGGTATTGTTATTTCTCTTCTAGGAATTTCCACCGCAATATTTTCACAAAAACTAATCGATGATATTCTACCCAAAGAAAACGTGGAGAAACTTGGGTTAAGTCTGGTGTTGGTAACGCTCTTGCTGTTTATACGAAGTGGACTCGGTTATTTGCGTAACCTTTTTGTGGTACGACAGGGCAAAGACTTTAACAATCGTATCATCCAACGTTTCTACAATAACTTATTAATCTTACCTAAATCATTTTTTGATACACGAAAAATTGGTGAACTGATTGCGCGTATGAATGATACCAGACGAATTCAAACTGTTCTATCTATGGTTTCAGGGAGTATTGTTATCGATATGTTGATTGTATTTGTTTCACTTGGTTTCATTTTTTCATATTCATTCCCAATAGGTTTCGTTATGATGGCTAGCCTTCCAATTTATTTACTGATCCTCTATTTTTTCAACAGACCCATTATACGAAATCAGAAAGAGGTTATGGCTGGATATGCCATGGCCGAAAGTAATTTTGTGGATACAATGCAAGGGGTAGGCGACATAAAGTTGATGAACAAGCAGTCATTCTTTGAAAATATTAATGCTCACGTTTACGGAGAGTTTCAAAAGAGGATGGCGGCTTTGGGTTTCTTGAATAGTAAGTTCGGTTTAATATCTGAAATTACAGGTGTAACTTTTATAATGATTGTTTTTGGAATGGCTTCATGGTTAGTGCTGTCAAAAGAATTGAAGTTAGGGGAGATGGTTGCTTTGCTGGGCATGGTTGGAAGTGTCATACCTTCCGTTAACCGACTTATAGTTTCAAACATTCAAATTCAGGAAGCGCTAGTTGCTTTCGATAGGATGTTTGAATTCACTTCTATGGAAAAGGAGTTTATTGCTGGTGGCGATGAAAATGTTAATGTTGAGAGCGTGGCTGTTCAAAATGTTTCATTTCGGTTTCCCGGAAGAAAACAAATTCTCAAAAATGTTTCATTAGAATTATGCAAAGGAGAAATGGTTGCCTTGCTGGGTGAAAGTGGTGGAGGTAAAAGCACATTGCTTCAACTCATTCAGAAATTTTATAAAGCTGAGGCAGGCAAAATTCAAGTTGGCGAAAATGAACTTCAATCCATCAATACTTCTTCATGGAGAGAACAGATTGGTTGTGTACCCCAGGATTTAAAAATTTTCAATGGTAATTTATTATTCAACATTACGCTAAGCGATAAACCAGAAGATTATGAAAGAGCGTTTCAATTTTGCGAGGAAAAAGGGTTTGGGAGATTTTTCAATGAATTCGCGAATGGCTATCTGACATTGCTTGGAGAAGAAGGTATTAATATCTCAGGCGGAAAAAAACAATTAGTGGTTTTTGCCAGGGCTTTGTTTCGCCAGCCTCAAATTTTATTATTAGATGAGTCAACATCTGCTATGGATCGATAGACAGAAGATTTTGTTATGTCGATTTTGCAAAATCAATAAGAGAAGATGGCCATTTTAATGGTAACACATCGCAACAAAACAGCCCAGCGATGTGATCGAATTTATATCTTGGAAAATGGATCGATAGCAATTAGTGGAACACCAAGTGAACTCCTGCGAACTGCCAATTTCTTTAGCGAATCGTTTTCTGAATTGGATGCTGAAAAGTTCTGAAAGAGAGGATTTTGAAAATATTTTATAACAACCCCCTGAATTCAGGGGGTAAAACAACCCCCTGAATTCAGGGGTTTTTCATTTTGCTATTGCACAGCCAGTCGGCTATATATACATTGAAGCCATTCAAGAAGGGCGGCAATGTTTGTCTGCAATCGGGATAACCTGGGCTCCAAATTGGTTTGAAAGATCAAGCAACTCGCGCATCTCCAAATTGCGTTTTTAAATGTAGATGACGTTGAAGCCCCTCTCTTGGAAAAAGTTGCCGGCTACGTTTTAGGAGGCTGCCTTTTTAGGTGGCCTCTTTATTAGAAGACAAGGTTTAGGTAATTGTAGGCGTTTGCATAATGATAAAGAAGAGAGTTGCATACATTGAAATA
>JBBRFY010000006.1:0-36534 GCA_038241205.1 Cytophagales bacterium | reverse complement strand
ATTTCACCAACGGTTGGCAAAGAGACGATCGACAATGACCTTTATTCTTACCGTGTAGTGATAAAACTAGATCCTTCGGGTGATACGAATGATGAAAATGATGCAGATCATAGAATTTATGCAGTGCGTATAAAATATTTGCCATAATAAAGTATGAAGAAGGTGTACCAGGCGTTTTTCTCAATATGTTATCTTGCCATTTTTAGTATAGCAACGCCATGTTTACATGCTCAGCATATTATCAACCAAACTAATCTATATATTCCTGCTGGACTCGAAGTGTATGCACCTGCAGATTTTAACAACACAGGGTTTATTCTAAACAACGGAAGCGTTGCACTAGTGGGAGACTGGAACAACATGAATGTGTATCAGGGATCTGGGTTTGTTGCGCTGGAAGGTATTGATCAAAACGTTGATAACAACGACCTTGCTATGGAACATTTAATTATTGAAGGCGGTGGTACAAAAACGCTTCATGGCAAGCTTCAAATTAATAACACGCTTGATTTTATTAATGGAATCTGTCTTGTGCAAGACAACGATACTTTATCAATCTTAAAGAATTGTACAGTAACGGGCGGATCACCCATTAGCTATGTCGATGGCGCAATGATTGCCCATGGAAATGGATATAAATATTTTCCGATAGGAAAAAATGGAAAGTATCATCCGGTTGAACTGTTAGATGTAAAGGGTTTAAATCCTGAAATTCAATTAGAAGTTTTTGAAAATCTTCCGTCCGTTCAAACTTCACTGCCTACCACGCTCTATCAAGATATTTATTGGACGCGAGAAACGATTAAAGGAACGTTTGAAAATTCTCCAATTTCTGTTTCGTATGCGCTTCCAGATCCCATCGATTTAGAACATCTAGTCATTGCGCAATCCGAAAGTCTGACAACTGAATTTTCGTTGGAGACCGTAAGTGACGTGCAGCCGGGTGTTGATTTTAACGTTATCGTTTCAAAAGGAGCACTCAGCGGAAATATTTTTGCGATAGGAGAATTGATTAATGCTCCGCCACGTCCGTACTATTTTAGTACAACGCTTTCGCCTGCCGCTAGCAATCCTGATAACCGTGTTGTTAAAATTTTTGGAAATAATAATAACATGCAAGATTTCTATTTTCAAGTTTTCAACCGTTGGGGTCTTCTTATTTTTGAAACGAATTCATACACTTCTATGGCCACGGTTGGTTGGGATGGAAAACAAAGCGGAGACCTTCTTCCATCTGGCGTGTATCCGTACAGTGTAAAATACAAAGACGTTTCAGGAAAGACTATTCAAGATAAAGGTTTTATAACCATTGTGCGGTGAAAAGCTATCGTATTAGTATAGCCTTCTTATTCTTTGTTTTCGTTTTTCAACAAAACGCAAACTGTCAGACACCTGTGTTCTCACAATATTATTCCAGCGGGCTGTATTTAAATCCGGCATTGGCCGGACTCGAAAAAAATACCTATTTGGGAATGAATTACCGGTCGCAATGGAGTAATTTGGGTTTGCCGTTCAACACGTTTCAATTCAGTTTTATTCATCCCATAACCAAACCGGGAGTACGAAAAAAACATTTAGGTGGGTTTGGAATGTCCTACCTTCACGACACAGCCGGTGCAAATAAAGAGTTCGTTACGCAAGGTATATCACTTGCAGCTGCGCATAATTTTCATTTGAATAGACGTGGAAATAATATTATTGCGTGTGCTGTTCAAATTGGCGCAAGCCAACAACAAATAAATTATGATAAACTGCAATGGTCATCGCAATACTCTGCCATTGTTGGTTACGATCAATCTTTGCCCGGAGAATCTAATCTCATCAATTATCGAACACTACAACCCACACTTAATTTGGGAGCGATGTGGTACTACACAAACAAGCAACGAAGCCTTTCGTATTTTAGCACGTCTGTATACAATGGATTTTCTATCTCGAACATTCTTCAGACAAATAGTTTTTATGTTCAGCAAAAAGGAGACGTGTCGATTTTGTACAAAGTGCACGGTGGTCTTTCTTCAACCTGGAGCCGACAAGTTGATTTCTCTCCGAACTACCTCATTCAATTGCAAGACAAGAATTTTCAGGTTAACGTAGGTATGTATATGGGGTATTCGCTAACGAATCCGAAAGCATCATCTAAAGCTGGAAGCACCAAGGTTTTAATTGGAGCATGGTATAGATTGCAAGACTCTTTCATTATTTCTTCAGGCATAAGCAACGCCATTTGGAATATCGGAATTACCTATGACAACAATATTTTTACAGTTAGCAAAGCCTACGGATATGGAAACGCATACGAATTCTCTGTGGCCTATAAGATTCAAAATAAAAATGCCTTTAAGCGATTTTCTTCCCCAATGATATAATGAAACAGATCACATTTTTACTGTTTCTAATTTTCACAATTACAAATAGTTTTGCGCAAAGTGGAAATCAGCCAAGAGAAATGAGAAACAGAGCTGATCGATTTTACAATGAAGAGCAGTATAATCTGGCCATAGAATATTATCAGGAACTCTCCAGGTTATCCGATCAGGATGCTACCATCAATTTTCAGTTGGCAGAAAGCTATCGAAAAACATTTAAATATGTTGAAGCGGAAGCGTATTACCTTAAATCGTACTTCCAAGCAGAAGAACAGTTTCCGCTGGCACTTTATTATTATGCACTGATGTTAAAACTCAACGGACAATTTGATGAGTCGATACGCTACTTTACTTTGTTTCTTTCTGCCAATGAAAATAAAACGGAGCTGTCAGAATTTTTAGAGCAAACTATAATTGACAGGGCAGGAAGTGAGATGGCTAAGATTGAAATTGCCAAAGCTCCCTCACCGTATCCAATACGATTAGAAAGTTTAAACTCCGCTTTTAATGATTACGCCCCGGCCGTATTAGATAGCACAACACTTGTAATCACCAGCGGGAGAATTTCTTCAAACCGTTCTGTAATTGACGAACGTTATGGCGAGGCCTTTACTGACAATTTTTATTTTACTAAAACTGAAAATGTATGGCACGATAAAACAAAACAAATTTTTAGCATTACCAACAGCCGTTACAACGATGGCAGTGGGTGCTTCAATCGCACGGGAGATAAATATTATTTTACGATTTGTGGAAAGGAGCGCGAGCAATGCATGATTTACTTTTCTACCTTAAAAGAAGGTATATGGACTGAGCCTGTTGCGCTGAATGACAACATTAATTATAAAACCTTTGAAGCGAAACATCCTGCTGTTTCGAAAGGCGGTGATACTTTGTTATTCGCATCAAACCGCACAGGGGGTTTCGGTAAATATGATATATGGATGAGTGTAAACTCTGGCGTTGAAAATTGGGGGCCCGCCATGAATATGGGAAATGTAATTAATACTGGGCTGAATGAACTTTCACCATCCTTCACAGACGTACCGCATACCTTTTTTCTCTCCTCAGATGGTCATCAAAATTACGGAGGGTTGGATTTATACATGGCCAAAACATTTTCAAATGGACAAGTTGCGCTGTATAATTTAGACTATCCATTTAACTCTACTTACGATGATTGTTTTATCCGATTTGCAGATCGAAAAGTATATTTTAGTTCAAACCGAAAAGGTGGAATAGGCGGCTTTGATATTTATGCCGCCACCATTCCTTCAACGATCTCATTTATTTCCAAATTGAGTTTGAAGAATAGGGATGCCCGAGGTGATGTAAAGCTGAACGCAAGAACGGCAAAGGTAAATACCCTTGATTTGTTAACGGCACGAAATGAGGATAGGATTGAATATGAAAGCTTGACATATGAAAAGAAAAAAATAGTTGATAAAATAATTTACAACAAAATCCATAACATTCCGACCCAGGCAAGCGATTTTCTGGGTGTAGTAGAGAGCGATTATAAAATCCTTCTGCAAGTCTCTGAGGCACGATACAAAGAGCATGAAATTGAAAAGACATATGCAAAAACTTTTTTAACCCGTGTTATTCTGCCGTTCGATTCGCTTCAGGGAGTTTCCATTACCGGATTGCTAACAGACTCTGCGTCTGGCGTAGTATTTACCAATACCAAAATTCTTTTATTGGATGAATCAGGCGAAGTATTAAAAACAACACAGACAAATAATGTTGGAAGATTTCGTTTTACAAATATCTCTTCTCAACGCAATGTATATCTTAGATTAGAACAGCGTGATGAGAACACGCTTCAAAAGTTACAGGTTAGCGATCTTAGTTTTGTTAACTTTAAAGGTCAGCGTGTTTATAACTTTGAAAATATTTATTTTGATTTTGATCAATATTCTCTACGACCAGAAGCAGAGCTTGTGTTAAATGAATTAGCTGAGGTCTTACTCGCTACGCCTTCAATGCAGGTAGAAGTGTTTGCATATGCTGATGATCGCGGCAAGGATGAATATAATTTAATCTTAACTCAAAAACGCGGGCAAGCTGTGATGCATTATTTAGCAAGTAGAGGCGTAGATCAAACTGCCATTGCCGTTACTGCAAAAGGCAGACAAGAGAATTCATCGACCTACATCGAAATTCAACGACAGGTCAACAGGAGAGTAGAGTTTTATCTGAACGGAGAAACGATCAACGCAACGCCAAGCGCAAAGACGTATATTCTGAAGAAAAAAAGTGATTGGAATTCCATTTCAACATCGACAGGAGTAAGCGTTTCGGAATTGAAGAAATTAAATGGAGCCGCTGAAGATAAAATTCATATTTATCAACCGATTAGAATACCGTACACTGTTAAAGTTATTTCTGATATTCTCTTTTTTAGAATAATTTAATCGCCACTAACCATCACAAAGCCTGCCCACAACCTTGGGTTATGAACTTGACGTTCCATATCCAATTGAGCTTGTTTGAAAGCCTCGTGTCTGTTATGGTGCTGACTAAGGTAGGTGTAAAATTTTATCATTAAATCTTTGGTTGCCACATCGTCAACTTTCCAAAGGCTAATTAAAACATCGCTTGCGCCAGCTTGAAGAAAAGATCGTTGCAAACCATATACGCCTTCTCCATTTTCTATTTTGCCCAGCCCGGTATCGCATGCCGAAAGCACAACCAAACTTGTATTGGTCAGTTCGAGATTCATAACATCATACGCTGTAACAATTCCATCAGCATCGAACGCGCTACCTTTAGTAGCGGTTGATGCGTTGTCTGCTGAAAGCAAAAGACCGGAATGAAACAGGAATTTGTTTTTAACATTTTCGTTGAGGTAGACCACATTAGAAGAGAAAAATCCGTGCGTAGCAATATGAAGAATGGAAGGGGAACGAATTTTTTTAAGATTAACTTCAGAAGCGGATTTACGGACAAATATTTCGATGTGGTTTGAATGGGGTTTAAGGATTGCGGCAATCCCATTTATTTCATCCCGTGTTGCCGGCAACGGCTCACGAAGTTTTTGTCCTTGTATCTTAATAGTGTATTCATCCGAGGGGTACGAACTGAAAATCGGATCGCCCATTAATACGATGCTGGAAAAATCGGTTGGTTCTTTTTCTTTTCGACTATTGAGTTGACTTGAATTTAGAATAGCATTTAAATCATACTTCTCCAAAATGCATTTTCCATTCTGGTCGTGCATCGAATTGAGATTGATCTGATGGTACACACCATCTGCAGAGATGTAAATTTTTTTCTTACCAGTTACATAATTCTCGAAGGGTTTCCAGTACTCTGAATAGGAGATGTTGTCATCCACATCAAACCTCAATGTATTTCGATAATATTTCAAATTTCTGTTTTCAAGTGCATTCCCGTTTTTAAGTAAAACAAGTTGCGGATGATTCGTAGTGTGCTTTGAGGTTATGAGAATGGCATACCATACACTATCCGTAAAGCCAATGCTAATTCGTTGAGCGGTAGTAGCCGATTTGTTTTCCATCACATCATACTTTCTAAATCGAATTACATCCACAAGCGCCTCATCTTCCTTTAAGGCTGTTCGAATATCTTTCCACTCAATATTCGTTTCGTTAACGTTCTGGTCTTTCATAGAAAGTCGGATTAATTTTTCTAAACTATCCAACTCCTGTTCCTTAGCCGGAAGAGATATTTTTAACGTCTTCAATTCATTCAAAGGCATTTGATAGAAGTGCCCTAGTTGCACGCCCTTAACCTGTGCGAGGTCTACCAAAATTTTTAGGTGCTCCTGCCCTTTGCTGTTGATTAATGAGTTGCGTTTTTTACTAGTAAAAAAAACAAGTGACTTGAGTAGCAATTGGTTGTTGAACATTTGTACAAGAAATTCAGGCTGAGTGCTTGCCGACTGCACAGCCAATGTATTGAAGCGTTCAAAATTTTCTTTCTGTTTTTGATAAAATTGAACCTGTTCAATTTCGGTGAGGGTAGGAAAAACATACTTCACTTCTTTCAACGCTAAAGCCAACGATTTTTGAAAAAGAGGTAATGCATCTTTATAACGATGTGCTACCCAATACGCAACAGCAAGATTTCCAACCACATCAAAATTGGCAGGAGAGTTTTGTCCGAACAGTCGCTCTTTAATCACTAATACCTTTTCAAAATAGTCAGTGGCTTTTGCAAAATCTGCTTTTAACATGTAGGTCACAGCTAAATTATTCATCACCGTGGCTGAGAGGTCATGTTGCAAAGCACCTCTTTTCTCAAGGATATTGTACGCTTCATTGAAATATTGAAGCGCTAATTCATACTGATCATTTTGTCGGTATGCTGTTGCCAGATTGTTTAACGCAATAAGGTAAACGCTGGTATTGGTCTTTGAAAATTCGCGGATCATTTGAATGAATCTTTCATACGCTGTTATAGACTCCTTAATCAGTCCTTGCTTTAAGTAAATGCCCGCTATGTTGTTTTCAATGATTGCGCAGTTGAAAGATTTGGATCCATAAACGAAAGCACAACGTTTAAATGATTCGGTATAATATAGAAGAGCTTTGTCATAAACTCCCAGTTTCTCATATGCGTAAGCAAGACCGTTTGTTAATTCGGTAAGCAGTGTTTGGTCTGTATCCGGAATGTTTATTAGTGCAGTGTATAATTGTAGTAAATCTTTTTCTGCCTTTCCATACAAACCAATTTCAATATCAATTAAACTCAATTCTATTTTAAGAGCGTTGTCAATCGAAATCACGGAGGGAGATACACCATTACTGGTGTTGGTTAATTTAATCAACGCCAACCTGGCCTCATCATAATTTTTATTCTTTCGTAAAATCCTCCCTTCCGCCAACATCATTTTATAAGTCGTTATCAGGGAAGAATCTGAAAGTTGAATTGACAAGGCATTTTTTAAGACAATCAATGCAGAGTCAAGTTGCTCGTTTACTTCGTAGATACGTGCTACATTTTCTGCAGCCATCAAATACGTTTCACCCTGATTTTGATTGTGCATTTGTGATACAATGCTTTTAAACAACTTCGTGGCTCGCTGATCGTCTCCCGATTTTAAAACCACCGTTGCTAAATTGTATCGGGCTTTCTGAACCTCAGGATCTCCGTTGGGATAGAGTTCATTCCTGATGGTAAGATTCTGATTCAAATAATACTCTGCAGTTTTGAAATCCTTTATTTGCGAATATGCCAAACCGAGATCGCTAATTATGGTAAGATAGTTTTCATCATACATTCCCAGATCGTTCAACGCAATTCGTTCTGCGCCTTGTAAAAACTGAAGCGATTTGCCAGGATTGATATTCCAAAATACCTGCGCGCTGTCGTACTTTACTTTCCATTGTGGTTGCCCATAAAGATTAAAGCAAGTGAATGAAACCAATAGTAGGATAACCGTAAATTTTGACATGCACTTAATTTAAAGCAAACAGCGAAATAAATAAGAATCTAATTCGAAGATAATTGATGACGAACCTTTTACGATTCACGAATTCATACTTTGCCAGTAGCACTTGAAAAAATTTGCTTTCAAAGGGCTGCCTTCAAAGAAAAGAATATGAATTTTCTGAATAAGTTTAGATAGAATAAACGTCTACTCTTTTTTCCGTCACATCTTGTAGACCGCTATCCTCCGTTCGTAAAATATCACCAAGAAAATAATTATGCTATCATCATACCAGAATTTTCGCAGTTTTAGAACTTGACATCGTAGGAGAAAACGCCTCCACAAAGGTTGGTGAGAAAATTATCTGATTTTTACTCAACTAAAAAAAGTAACTAAGAAGAATATAGCGTGGATATCCGTTCAAATATGGGTATAAAAATCCCCACCAATTTTCGTTACACTAAACAATTCAAATCCATTCACAACAAGGGGGCAATAGTTCAATCGACAAATTGTAAAAATTAACCGTCTATTGACAGCGTTGTATCGGTAATTGCATTTTGGTGATAGATGGCATATCGTTTGGCATATGCCGAATAAATTAAAAAACATTATGAAAACTAAACTTATCCTTGGAATGTCACTGGTAGCAGCAGGGTTGCTGTCCAGTTGTGGAGTTAAAGAAAGAGAGAAATTGCAATCAGATGTTGATTCTCTTAAAGTAGAATTGAATGCAGCGCAAAAATCGATGGCAACACTTCAAGAAGTGGGATCATTGCTTGACTCTATCGATGCAAATCGCGCAGCGTTGCGACTTAGCATGGTAGAAGGTACAAATGTTAAAGATTATAGCGTTCGCTTGAAAAATATAAATAAATATGTTGCTGATACGGAATCAAAAATTGCATCGCTTGAAGAAACATTAAAGAAAACAAGTTCTTCATCGGCAGGTTACGCGGCCACAATTAAGCGTTTAAAGAATCAGCTTGGAGAAGCAAACAAACAACTTGCCGTTCTTCAAGAAGAAGGTATGAAACTTAGAGACGAAAAAGGAGTATTGATCGCCCAGGTATCAGAAAAAGACTCTCTTATTAACGAACGTGAACAGTTTATTAAGGTGAAAGAGAATGAATTAGTGACTAAAGAATCTGAAGCACGTACAATGAGCGAAACGGCTAGAGCAGAGAAAGCAGATTTATATTTTCAAAAAGCGGAAGCATTAGAGTTAGTAGCAAAGCGTACAAACTTTGCTCCACGCAAAAAGAAGGACACTAGAAAAGAAGCCCTTGAACTTTATAAGATTGCGCTTTCACTTGGTAAAACTGAAGCTCAACAAAAAATTGACGAATTAGAAAAAATTATCGGCTAATTTTATGGGAAGTAGGTAGAGAAAAAACCGAAGGGAAACCTTCGGTTTTTTTATTTTCAATTATTGACCAACATACCTATCGTGACGACTTTAAAAATACGAGTATACGCTCGCGAAAAACATCGGCTTCAAAATGAATACTAAACAACTACACAGTTCTCGAAAAGACTTTTAATATATTCAGAATTGAACTGAAGATTTTGAGATAAGATCTCATAACTATGCTTACCGAAAGAAGGAGGAGGCAAAAGATGAACATCGTTATCGCCATCAGCATTGGTATTTGCTACATATGTTTTTACACCCGTTCCGTAAGAAGATTGAAACAATAATTCTTTTGCCTGAGGCATTTCAAATACCTGTTTCATATTCTGAATTCGCCCCGCAGGAATTTTAGCGTTGTTAAGCGCTTCAATAATGGCTTCTCCCATTACAGTATTCATTCTTTCCTGAAGCACCTGGTTCAGCTCCTTTCTATTTTCAACTCGCACTTGGTTAGTTGAAAATCGTACGTCAGATGATATTTCAACAATTTTCAAAAGCAAACACAAATCAATAAACTGGCGATCATTACCTACTGCCAATAATATTTCTTGTCCATCTTTAGTTCTAAACACATCTCCATAAGGAGCAATGTTTGGATGTGCAGAGCCTTTCTTTTCGGGCATCGATCCGGCTACTAGCCAGTTTGTAGCTTGGTTCGCCAATGAAGCAATAGCAGCCTGAATAAGCGATACCTCTACAAAGCCTCCGCTTCCGGTTTTCTCCTTTTTCAGTAAAGCCAATAATAAACCCTCCTTTAAATGATGCCCCGCCAAAATGTCGACCAATGCAACTGGCATTTTTAAAGAATTGCCACCCTGCTCGCCATTCATATACATAAATCCGGCTTCAGCCTGAATAATCGCATCATACCCTACCCGCGGATTGTCGGATCCATATCCGGTAATTTGCCCATAAATTAATTTCGGATTTAATTTTTTAAGAGTTTTATAATCCATTTCCAACTTCTCTCCATCTCCGGGCTTGTAACTGGCAATCACAATATCCGTTTCAGCAACCAGGCGGTGAATGATTTCCCTACCCTCTTTTTTTGTTAAGTCAATTGCTAGCGATCGCTTTCCCCAATTTACAGAAGAGAAATAAGCTGATCTTTCATCCGTTTGTTCTCCACTTCCCTTCCAGCTTCGGGTTACATCGCCTTGTGTTTTAAGGTTCTCAACTTTAATTACGTCTGCCCCTAATTCGGCAAAAAACTGTCCCACGCTTGGGCCGGCTAATACAGAGGCGAGTTCGAGTACTTTAATATTTGAAAGCATGTCTCGTTCGTTATTTGTCAATGGTTTAATTGTGCGCTTCGACAAGTGTGTGCTGCTACTATTAACAGATAAAGGATAACTATTAACGGCTACGGAACAATTCTTTACCTTGCACGGTTTTTCTGGTTCACTTTATAATGACGCAAAAGTAATGAGGTTAATCGTAGTATTTGCAGTGGGATTGATTTTAGCAAGTTGCTCTACAAAACCCGCATTAAAGAACGGAATATGGCGTGGTGTCATCGATATTCAAGGTCACGATTTACCTTTCAATTTTGAAGTAGTGAAAGACGCTCAAGGCGGATATAATGCCTCCATCATAAATGGCGAAGAAAGAATTTTATTGGATGAAATTACGTTCGATGGCGATTCTGTGATTTTCACCATGCACATTTTCGATTCTGAACTGAAAGCAAAAATTAAAGGAGATAGCCTGACTGGTTTTTTTATCAAGAACTATGAAGCAAACTTTCGATTACCTTTCAAAGCAGCGTTTGGTCAAGATTTTCGATTTGAAAAATCAGGTAACTCCAACGAAGTTAATTTCACCGGAAAATATGCTGTTACCTTTACATCACAAACCGATACCATTCATTCTGTTGGAATTTTTGTCCAAAAGGATAATGATGTGACCGGAACATTCCTTAACCCTACCGGTGATTATCGCTATCTTGAAGGTAGTGTGGTGAATGGAAAATTAATGCTCAGCACGTTCGATGGAAATCATGCTTATATTTTTGAAGCAACAAAAGAAAATGATTCAACACTTGTTGGCAATTACTGGTCAGGCAAAAGCGGATACGAGAAATGGATTGCAATTAAAAATGAAAATGCCGCGTTGGTTGATGCTGAACAATTAACATTATTGAAGAAAGGCTTCACCAAAATTGATTTTAGTTTTCCGGATGTCAATGGAAAGAAGGTAAGTCTTTCAGATGATACCTTTAAAAATAAAGTGGTTATCCTTCAGCTTTTCGGAACATGGTGCCCAAACTGTTTGGACGAAACCAAATTTCTTACTACGTGGTATAATAAAAATAAAGACAGAGGTGTTGAAATTATTGGACTTGCATACGAAGGAAAAGATGATTTTACGTACGCGAGTAATCGGGTTAAAAAAATGCAAGAGAAGTTGAACGTTACCTATTCGTTTGTTATTGCCGGAACGGATAATAAAGCAAAAGCTTCAGAGACATTACCTATGCTCAATAGCGTTATTGCTTTTCCCACTACAATATTCATTGGAAAAGACGGCACTGTTAAACATATCCATACTGGATTCAGCGGCCCCGCCACTGGAATTTATTATGATCAGTTTAAACAACGTTTCAATGAAATTGTGAATGACCTTTTAAATGAAAATTTAAATTCCTCCACATCTAAAAGTAATGAGGCAATACCATGAAAAGAGTTGTTGTTGGTTTATCGGGAGGTGTTGATTCTAGCGTAGTTGCATTTTTGTTAAAAGAACAAGGCTATGACGTAATTGGTATGTTCATGAAGAACTGGCATGATGACTCGGTCACCATCAGTGACGAATGTCCGTGGTTGGATGATAGCAACGATGCCATGATTGTTGCCCAACATTTAAATATTCCATTTCAAGCGATCGATCTCAGTAATGAATACAAAGAGCGCATTGTTGATTATATGTTTACGGAATACAAAAACGGGCGAACACCCAACCCAGATGTATTGTGCAATCGTGAAATAAAATTTGATGTATTTCTTGAAGCAGCGCTTAAACTCGGTGCCGACTTTGTTGCCACAGGACATTACTGTAGAAAAGGAGAAATTGAAAAAGATGGCGAGAAAATTTATCAACTCCTTTCAGGTAAAGACCATAATAAAGATCAAAGCTATTTCTTGTGTCAATTGAATCAGGCGCAGCTATCAAAAGCATTATTTCCGATTGGAGAATTATTGAAGCCGGAAGTAAGGGCTATTGCCAAAGTAAATGAATTGATTACTGCCGAGAAAAAAGATTCACAAGGTTTATGCTTTATAGGTAAAGTGCATTTACCTGATTTTCTACAACAACGACTTGAACCAAAAAAAGGTAAAGTAATCGATATACCCGCTGATGCTAGTGTGTTTAAAAATGGTTTACAATTCAGTGATAATTTAGAGCACCTTGCTGAACCGTTTGACCTTCAACCTCAATTAGGTAATGTTATTGGCGAACATCGTGGAGCACATTATTATACTATCGGCCAACGCAAAGGTTTACAAATTGGTGGAAGTGACAAGCCCTTGTTTATTATAGGAACGGATACAACAACGAATATAATCTATACCGGTAAAGGCGAAGATCATCCGGGGTTGTATCGAAGAGGATTGTTTATACCCAATGCAGATGAGCATTGGGTTCGAAATGATCTTCAACTAAAAGTGGGACAAACTGAAAAATACATGGCACGCATTCGCTATAGACAACCCTTGGTGTGCTGCATGCTGCACAAAACAGAAAACGGACTCTATATTATTTTTGAACAACCTCAAAAGAGCATAACGCCCGGGCAGTTTGCAGCATGGTATAGCGGAGATGAATTAATTGGGTCTGGCGTGATTAGCAAATAGCAAAATTCGTATTCGTATCTGTTGCCTTATGTTGTAATGATTTCTTAATTAAGGCGCTTCTTTTAACGATAGAATTACCGTTATTTCGCACCCAGTTAAAACGGGTTATCAACAGTTTTTTTAAATGAAAAAATTCATATCGATTCTAACCGTGTTGTATTCACTGGTTAGTTTTTTAACGCTGGCTCAACAGCTTCAAAATTTTTTTACCCTCTCAAAAATCTACACAAATAATTTCCTTTACCTGATGCCGGTAATTCTATACCGTGTGATCGCTGTGCTATATAATGTAACGATCACTTGCTTTCTTTAAAGCCGCTTACACCACCCGACACAATAAATTTCATTGCAGCCGGTCCAGAAATATTAAGTGGCGAAATACTTTCTTTCGGTACAAAATAATGATATCCGGAAAAAGCGTATGAATGCGGAAAGTAAACCACAACCATATCATTCAAACCAAGTTCAGAAAGATCGGGTTGCGTAATAAATCCAATCTGGTGTAAACCGTTTTCTTTATTTATTCTAACCAATACTGGTTTATTGAATTTCTTTTTATCGCCTACAAACGCACCGAGCAAATCCTTTAAAGAAGAATAAATTAATTTTACCAGCGGAATTCTATTCACCACATGATCGAACCAATTGGTGGCTGCCTTAAATGCAAAATTGGAAGTAAGGTATCCAAAGCCAGTAATAACAATCAAAATAACGGCAAAGCCCAAACCCGGATATGGAAGAGCCAATAAACTATCCAGCCAATCGAAAGACATATAAATAAAATAAGCTGTTGCAACTAACGGAACAATAAAGAGCGTGCCACTGAAGAAGTACCGAATGATTTTTCGAAAAATGTTTTCCATTTTAAAAGGCTTGAAATTCAACGATGTAAAATTTACTCATAAAAAAAGGCTTCCGGTTTTTTCGGAAGCCTATTCAATTAGGATGCTTTGCGTTAAATAGCGAATCCTAAAAAACTAAGAAATCCGAAGGACATTAATCCTACAAGAATAAAGGTAATGCCTAATCCCCGAAGAGGACCCGGAACATTTGAATACTTCATTTTTTCGCGAACACCGGCCAACGCTACAATGGCCAGCATCCAACCAATACCAGAACCTAATCCATAAACACTTGCTTCCGGTAAGGTGTACGAACGACCTACCATAAACAATGCGCCTCCAAGAATAGCACAGTTTACGGCTATCAATGGAAGAAATATTCCTAATGTTCCATACAATGCAGGTGAGAATTTTTCCACGGCCATTTCGGTTAACTGAACCACTGCAGCAATTACAGAAATGAAAACAATGAACTGAAGGAAGTTCAGATTCACATTTTTGAAATCAGCACCGAGCCACGCGAACGCGCCTTCTTGTAAAACATACGTTTGAACAAGCCAATTGATTGGAACCGTAATACCCAAAACAAAAATAACAGCAACGCCAAGACCAAACGCAGTCTTTACTTTTTTTGATATTGCTAAAAATGAACACATACCTAAAAAGTAGGCGAAGATCATGTTGTCAATAAAAACTGACCGAATACCTATGTTGATGAGATTCTCCATATTATTTCTGATTAGTGTGATTCACGATATCCGTTAATAGATCGCTGAACCCAAATTATAATTCCTAATAAAATACAAGCACCAGCAGGCAATAGCATTAAGCCGTTTGTTTTATAATGAAGTCCAACCGCTTCGAATACTTTAAATCCGAAGATAGAACCAGCGCCCAATAATTCGCGAAAGAAGGCAATGACAATCAAGATAAGTCCATAGCCCAATCCATTTCCAACGCCATCCATAAAAGAAGGCCAAGGTTTATTTCCCATCGCGAAGGCTTCCAGTCTTCCCATTACAATGCAGTTTGTAATAATAAGGCCAACAAAAACAGAAAGTTCTTTGGAGATGTCATAGGCAAATGCCTTTAACAGTTCGCTTACAATCGTTACCCACAACGACACAATTGCCAACTGTACGATTATACGAATGCGTGAAGGAATTGTATTTCGCAACAACGAAATGATGGTATTCGATGATGCCGTAACGACCATGAGGCTTACCGCCATATATAGCGCAGGCAACAACTGAGTTGTAACTGCCAGCGCAGAACAAACTCCCAATACCTGAACCGTTATTGGATTGTCAATATCCAACGGATTGGTGATAAGCTTTTTATTTTTCTTAGAAAAAAGTGGCTCCGCCCTCTTTACTTCTGCTACCTCAAGAGTTTCTGTACTCATAATTTTGGTATTTACTTTTTTGTGTTCTTCTTAAAATAGTTTTCATAACTCACTAAATAATCTTTTAGCATGTTGTTTACACCTTTACCTGTAAGCGTAGCTCCAGACATTCCATCTACTTTATGTTTATCTCCTGACCAATCGTTGCCTTCACCTTTCATCATGGTAATGGAAACAAGCTTTCCGTTTTCATATACCGTTTTACCTTTATATCTGTTCTGCACATCTTCATCTGATTCAATTCTTGCACCCAGCCCAGGCGTTTCACCTTTGTGTTGAAACTTAACACCCTGCACAGTATTAAAGTCTGATTGCAGGGCTATAAATCCCCAGATATTATCCCACAATCCAAAACCATAAACGGGCACCACAATATACTCGGTCTTTGTGGAATCACTTTCGTACTTAAATTCATAAACCGGTAACAATCTTTTCTCAGCCGGTTTTTTATATTCCTTCCCAGCCTCCACATCAGATGGTTTCAATCCAGCAATTACATTACCTTGATAATCTACAACAAACGCTTTTACTTTTTTTGCATACAAGGCCGGAATATCTTCTCCCTCTTTCAAATCAATAACAGCGGAAAGAATATTTTTTTTCTGCTCTAAAGCGATATTGGCTTGTTGTCTTTCTTTCAAGCCTTCAGATGCAAAGGCCAGCACGCCACCACACACTATTGTGAGCATGGCAGCATATATAACGATGTATAGGTTAGACTGTCGCACGTTGTAATCTTCGTTTTTTGTTTGCGTTCACTACAAAATAATCAATAAGCGGGGCGAATACGTTCATAAACAAAATCGCCAACATAATACCTTCCGGATAAGCCGGATTAAACACACGAATAAGAACGGTTAAAACACCGATCATAAATCCATAAAACCATTTTCCGGTTTCTGTTTGTGCTGCCGTTACGGGATCGGTTGCCATAAAGACGGCACCAAATGCCAAGCCTCCAATTACTAAATGATAATAAGCCGGCATCGCTACAAAAGAATTTCCACCAATAAGGTTCATCAACAACGCCATTCCGTATGCCCCGGCAAAAACACTCACAATAATTTTCCAACTTCCGACACCTGTAGCAATCAAAATAAATGCACCGATCAGACACATTAAGGTAGATGTTTCGCCAATGCAACCCGGAATAAGGCCGAAAAACATATTAGAGAAACTGTATAAATTATCTGCCCAGCCTGCACCGAAAGCATTAAGCGATGCAACAGCGGTTTCGCCCGTACTGATGGCATTCGCAGCTACCGATAAAGGCGTGGCACCTGAATAACCAGCAATTGTTTTTGCACCTTCAGGTAAATACGTCCAAACTTCTCCGGCCATATCAACAGGATAGGCGAAGTATAAAAATGCACGCGCGGTTAAGGCAACGTTTAAAATGTTCATACCTGTTCCGCCAAAAGCTTCTTTCGCTATAAGAACAGAAAAGATGGTTGCTAATGCTACTTGCCAAAGTGGAATTCCCGGAGGCATAACCAATGGGATTAACATACCGGTTACAAGAAACCCTTCATTAATAGGATGTTTGCGAAAAATAGCAAACACAACTTCCACCAAACCACCGGCTGTGTAGGCTACCAATACAATAGGCATAACTTGTATCAAACCAATCCAAACTTTCTCATTCAATGTTGCCACCTGACCCAGCGCGAGAAAATGCTGATGACCCACATTGTAAATACCAAATAGTAAACACGGTACCATAGCAAAAACTACGGTCATCATCATTCGCTTCAAGTCCACGGCATCACGCACCTGCACACCCTTTACGGAGTTGGTGGTATTGGGTGAGAACATAAAAGAATCGAGCGCTTCGAAAACGTAGTAGTAGCGATTGTACTTACCTCCCTTTTCGAAGTCGTGCTTTACTTTATCTAAAGTGTTGCGTAAAAACTTCATATTAACTGTTCTGCATTAATTCAATTCCTTCTCGCAAAATTCCCTGCACCTGATGTTTCGAAACATCTACAAATTCACATAGCGCAAGATCTTCTTCAATCACTTCATAAATACCAAGTGCTTCCATATCATCATAGTCTTCGGCAATAATGGCCTTCAACAACTGGGTTGGCAAAATATCTACTGGTGTTACCTGTTCAAAAACTCCAGTCTGCACAAATGCTCTGGGCTCGCCTCTCAAGTTACTATCGAGCACAAATTCTTTTTTATAATTCAAGAATGAAAATAAACCCCATGCTCTGCCAAAGCTTAGCTTTTTGGCTGATGGAGTTACCCATCCTAAAAATTCATAATAATCTCCTTCCGGAATAACGCTCACTAGTTGATCGAAAAAACCAATGTGACCATCCTTATTAATCTTTGTTCCGGTTAATACATTTCCAGAGATAACGCGCACATGCTCTTGCTTCAAATTATTTTGCAAGATTTTTTTCACTGATGCACCAGTGTAGGTCTTATAATATTGTGGCGTTGCAACTTCTGATCCGGCTACGGCAATCACTTTTGATGCATCGTAAATTCCGTTTAAAAACAACTTACCTATTTGAATAACGCCAAATGGATTGATGGTCCAGACGACATCGCTTTTACCTATCGGGGCGATGTGATGGATCTGAACACCTACACATCCAGATGGATGCGGCCCAGAAAATTTATTTACCTCAACACCTTTTGCCTGAGAAAAAACGGTGCTGATTTCGCGCTCGGAGTGCACGTTTAAATGAACAGCCCCTGCCGTAAACTTCTTTAAAATATCAAGGCCAACCTGAAAGTATTGATCTTGTCCTTTAAATAGAAGATTATAATCGGGTGCAAGAGGATGAGAATCAAAACCAGAAACAAAAATAGATTTTGGTGTTTCAGCAGGATCGGCAACAATACCAAAAGGTCTCTGAACCAAATTTGTCCAGACGCCACTTTTTAGAATTTGTTCTTGTGCCTTTTCACGGCTTAGGTTCGAAATTTCTGAAACGGTGTACTTTGGAAATTGAGCATATTCCACTGTTTTATCAGCGAGGATTTTTACCTCCAAAAGCTTTCGCTTTTCGCCTCTGTTTATTTCTACCACCTCTCCACTTACGGGAGCGGTGAATACGATGCTCTCATTTTTTTTATCATGAAACAAGGGCGAGCCTGCCTGAACAGTATCACCTTCTTTTACAACCACTTTCGGCATATACACGCCAAAAAAATCGGTTGGTTTGATAACAAAAGTTTCCGGTTGATCGATACTTGCAAAAGAAGGAGAGGCTTTACCAGCGAGGTTAATGTCAAAGCCCTTCTTGAGTCGAATAAATTTGCCCATGTAACTGGCTATAATGGTTAGGAATGGGCAAAATTAGCATTTTTCCGAACATACAATAGCAGATTTGATTTTTGTTATGTGAATGGTTATTGGCGAATGGATAAACTTTGCTGATAGGTTGGTTGATGGCTGATGTTGGGATGATATTTTTGAACAACACTGCAAAATGTCACTATCTATGAAAATGAGTGTTGTGGAAAATAATAGTATTAAATAGTTCACCGGTGATTTTAAAACGCCCGCTAATTGTTAAAAACGAATTTGTTCAAAAAGCCGGCAAGTACACACTTGATCTAACAAAGGATAAGTAGTAGTGCAAGCAGTGAGCGACTGACAACGGTATGTATATAAAAGCGTAGGCGGCTTAAAAGCACTTCATTATCAACCGTTGACGAATAAATTTACATGCAGAAGATATCATAACAAAATAAACCCGCCTATGATTTATATATGGTGTTAGGTCTCGTTTATTTTATTCCGATATCGTATGTAAACTTAATGCCTATAAAGTACCAATTATTGAATCCATTAATAACAGCCTCATCTACATTGATATTTGATAGAAGTTTGTTGTATTCAAAAGACAAGGAAGACTTTTTAAATAATGTCGTTCCCAGGTTAATTGCAATCCCAGGAGCAATACAGGTATTACTATTTAATACAGAGTATCCACCAATTCCAATACTATAAAATGGGCTAAACTTAGAGTCCAATAATTCGTGTTTGTATGTTGGTAAAAAGGAAATTATTTGAAAAGTTCCGATATCGTCTGTTCTTGCATCTTCGCTGATTAAGTTGAAGCCTAGGTTAAGTCCAATTGACTGTTTGGTTGAGAAATTCCATTTCGGCATTAGTTCAAAGCCGAAACCACTTCTTTGTTCATCAAATTTTGATAGGTCAGAATTAAAAATCCTTTCTGGTAAATTATATCTAAATCCAGCTTCCAAACTTAAAGTTTTAGTTTGAGCGAATGTTAAAGAAGACATAAGAAGTAAAACTAGAGTTATTATTAATTTCATGGTAATATCTAAATATGAGAATAAGACCTAACACTTACATGTGTACAATCTTTCCTAATGCCATGCGCACCACTTCATCAACCTGTTCGTCAATAGCAATATGAGTAGTATCGATCACAACTGCATCGTCTGCCTGTTTCAAGGGGCTTTCTTTTCGTGAAGTATCAATTTGATCGCGGTGCAAAATGTTTTCAATTACATCATCGAGGTCAACAAGCTGATCGCGATCGAGCAATTCTCTTTGGCGCCTAAAAGCACGGATCAACATTTCGGCATTCATAAACAACTTTAGCTCCGCATTTGGAAACACGACTGTTCCAATATCACGACCATCCATTACAATACCTTTCTCCCTACCCAATCTTCTTTGTTGCTCAACTAGTGCAGTGCGTACTTCCTTTATCGTACTTACTTCACTCACCATTTCAGAGACGCGCATTTTCCGAATTGCCTTTTCTACATTCAAACCATTAAGGTAAGTTTCCGATTTACCTTTGGGATTGATTTTAAAGGATACTGAAATTTGCTGCAATGCTCTTGCAATTTCTTTCGGATTAGTAAGCGCTATATGATGATCTAAAAAATAAAGCGTTACTGCGCGATACATAGCACCCGAATCGATGTACTGATAACCGAAAATTTTGGCTACCTCTTTTGCCGTTGTGCTTTTGCCGCAGGCCGAATATCCATCAATGGCGATCACAATTTTACGAATGTTCATCAGCAGTCTTTATGTGGACATGGAATGGGTTTACCCGGTTTCAATTTTTTATTTTTATGATGCGTATGCGAACTGCAGCCGAACATCAATACAAAACACAATAGAAGAAAGAAGCGATGCGTTTTCAAAAACATTTGAAGTTTATCTGGATGATCAAAGTTAGTATTTTTAAAAAATGGAGCATGCCTCTTTCAGTATTTCTTTTACGCAATGTTCGCGCACCACCTTCATTCTGTACAATTAGCTTTTAATTGCCTCATTTTAAATACTATATGTTAGCGATCGCCACAGTTCGGGCGTTTCGTTATCTTTTAATAGCGAATAATAAATCGCCAATTAGGAAGATCGCCCCCATCAAATTCCATAATGCAATATGATATCGCGATTCAGCATATTTCTTATTTTAGTTTAGTAAATTGTAAAAAAAATAATGGGCTATGGAAACAAATGAAGAAGGAAAAACAGAGAAAGCCTTTAAAGGTTTTGGGAAAAAAGTAGATGGATTTATTGAAGAACTTAGCGAAGCAGGCGAACGACTTCACAAAGAATTCCACTCTAAATATGAAGAGCTAAAGGTATCTGCAGAAAAACTGAAAAATGAAGCCGAAAACAAAGAACGTTGGAAAGAAGTAGAAGAAAGTTTGAAAAAAGCCGGTGACGAATTGGGCAACGCATTTAAAGCCGCGTTCAACAAAAAACAATCTTAGTCATCTAAATCACTTTAAAATAAAAAAAGGACTACCGCACAGTAGTCCTTTTTTTATTTTCGGAAAATCAGTTCTATTTCTTTGTTACAAAAGTAAGCACTGGGCGTTTTGCATGACGTACTACATCTTCTGCTATGCTTCCCGCTAAAACATGAGCAAAGCCTGTTCTGCCATGTGTTGCCATCGCAATTAAATCAGCACCAATGCTTTCTGCAAAATATATAATACCTTCTTCCTCACTCACATCATTAAAAACATTAATTGTAAAGTTTTTGAGTTGAAGTTTTTTAGCAAAATCGGCCATGCTTTTTTTCACAACAGCATCCCGCTGAAAATTTCCTGGGGTATTAATGCGCACAAGGTGTACCGTTGCGTTGTATAATTCTTGCGTTCGTCTCACGATTTTAGAAAACACCTCTTCTTCTTCGCTCATGGCAGTGGCGTACACTATACTCTTGAAGTCTTTATTTAATGGTTTGTTGTGTAAGGTAAGTACAGGGCAGTTGGACATTCTAACCACTTTCTCAGTATTTGATCCGATGATCATATGTTCTAAATCAGAATGACCCGCGGTACCCATTACCACTAAGTCAACTTTTTTCTCTGTCACCATGGCATTCATTCCATGATACGGAGACCCAATACGAAGTTCTGGACGAAGTTTAACGCCTTCAAATTTAGGGTCTTCTACTACCTTGGCCATTTGCTTTTTTGCTTTCTCGATTAACTTCATGGTGAAAAGTCGTTCTTCCCAATCTCCACCTTCTGTTACCTGCCCTGCTATATTAATAGAATTGCCCGTTGCTTCTTCAACTACATGGAGCAAAATCAGCTCTGCGCCAGATTTGCGTGCAATGTCTGCCGCTGTTTCGGCCGCTAACATGGCCGGTTTAGAAAAATCGATTGGAACGAGTATTTTTTTCATAAAGTTTTTTGTTTGATCGTTTGAACAAAGTAAAAATAACGAATTGACTTAGAATTAAAAATGATATAATTGAAGGAATAGAATCGTCATATTCGAAACATTCCAAACAAAATTGAAGCCTTGCCGAACATTAAGCAATGATAAGGCTCATCACTCCGCATGATTGTTGTCAACTTAAACAAATAAAAAAAGCCCTGGTTTCCCAGAGCTTTTGTAAGAAGAATATTTTCGTATTAAAATGTAACCGATTTTAAGTTGCCTGTTTTGTCAGACACTTCAAATGTAAACGAAGAAGAAATATTTTTCAACGCAAATACTTGTGCAAAATCACCGCTTAACGCTTTTGTTTCGTTGTAAACCAAATTGTTGGCGTTGTCATAAATCTTAATTGTAACGACTTCATTGCTCGTGTTTGCAACCGCTACTAAAAATTTACCTTCTCCACTCAATTTCGCAATGTGCACATTTAACGAAGATGTTGCAGATGGTTTAGCATTTCCCGACAATGAAGATTTAACCGCAGTTTGGAAAACTACTTTTTCAGTCTTTGTTCCTGTGGCATCTGTTAATTCAATAGTGTACTCACCATATTCAAGGCCGTTAAAGTTCAACGGTAAAATAAAGCCTCCTGTATTCGATACAACTTTTGAGAAGATTACTTTCGAATCTGCATTATAGACGTTTACTTTTGTAGAACCTGTGTTCTCGCTCTTATATACTATTTTGAAAGTTTCAGATCCTTTAACAGGTACAATGGCGAAGCCAGCTTTGGTTGGCTCTTCTTTGGCGATGGCTGATGCGCTAGAACATATTACTACCAGCGCTGCAATTAAAAGGGATTTTGTTGTCATATTCATTTTGCGTTTTTGTTATGATGCAAAGATACGGTAGCGGTATGCCATGAGGCCGAGCGTTGTAAGTAAACCGTATTTATTTAATTGAAAATCGTTTGCGGAAAAAACGACTACCAAAATCCGCGAAAACGAAACTCAAACACCTATGCAGTCGCGATCTATCAGTAAAAAATTTAGTACAACGTTTGCGGTACTTCTACACTTAATTGTGCAAACATAATTTTCAATATCAAAAATCTACCCTTTTAATAAAACATTCTAAAATTTAAAAAGGCAACATATCCAAGATACGTTGCCTTTTTAAAGTGTATTGGTTACGATTTACTTCTTAATATTCCATTCGCTTTGTGTTACCGGCCTTATCTGTTATTTCAAAAGAAAACTTCTGATCTGCCTTCGATAAATTATAAATCTTGGCAAAATCTCCATCAACATCCTCATCGTGTGAATACAGTAGCGTGCCATTATCATTATAAATTTTGACTACAAACGTTTTAGTTCCTTTATTAGATAAGGTAAGCAAATACTTATTCTCATCACGCGAAATACGAATCAGATTTGCAAGCGGTTCAATCTTGCCTTCTCGATAACTCACCTTTTCAATTTTCTTGCCGATATGATCAACCAATTCAATAGTGTAATCTCCTTCCGCTAATTCAGAGAAATTATACGGCCGCATAAATCGATCTACTTGTCTTAGTTCTTCTTTGAACACAATCTTGTTCTCTGCATTCAGAATGGTAACTTTTACATTACACTCTTTTACTCCGGTATAAAATAATTTTACAAGAGAGCCACTCTTCATAATCGCCATAGAAGATGTTTCTTCAGGCTTGTCCAATCTGCGCGCACTTACTACACTGCTAATCGCAATGAGTACAATTAAAATTGAGAGAGTCTTTTTCATAAAGGATCTTTATTTGTTTAGCGATAAGACGCCCGACCCGTTATAAATGTTGCATCGCAAACGTTAATAATCTTAACTAAATTATTATGGCGATAAATTAATTGAGTTCGCATGAAACGTGACTTATTAAAAATAAGATTCACTTTCGTGCAAAAAAATCGAATCAACGATTAATCAGTCCGTTGGTTACGGAAATAAAAAAATAAATTTTCTTTAGTTCAAATGAAAAACATCTTTGCTTTTATCTTCCTGCAGCAATACATGTGTTTGCAAACGGACATGATTCAGTAGGAAAGCATCCCGCTTCTCGGGGTTGAGTGTAAGGAATTTAAAGCGATCGATTACATCGAGATTAAGCTCGGCCGCTACATCATAGAGCGTAAAGTGAGATTCGTGTGATTTTATATTTCTAAGTTTCAAATAATCCTGAAAAGGTTGTAAAAAAGGTTGGTCTGGAAAAATCTGATTATCAACATCCCATAATCGCACATCGGCACCGGGATACGTTTTGTCTTTATACGTTCGCAATAATAAGCCCATCGAAAAAATATCCTGACACTTTACAATTATATCAGCTTCTCCACCAGCATACCTTTTTATTACTGTTTCCAGTTTCATCAACGCGCCAATCTTTTCCGTATTTATTTCATGACTAAAATAAATTCCGAATGCGATATCATCAATTTCAGCATCGTGAAGTAACTGCTTATATCTCGGTTCAAAAATATGAAGCGGCACCAGTTCGCCCGGCAAGGGCAGGATGCTGAGGGGAAACATGGGGATATGAATTGCGTCTGACATAATTACTCTAACAACTCCGGGGCATGAAAGTTAATACCGAATTAAATAATGTGGATCGAGACCATATTGATCTTTGAGTTTTTGTTCACCGGGTAAAAACCCTAAGTTGACCAGAAACGAAAATCCCGCCAACTCTCCATCAAAACTTTTTATTAATTCTGCTGTTGCTGCAGCGGTTCCACCTGTTGCCAGTAAATCATCGTGCACCAATACTCGCCAACCCGATTGAATTGCATCATCGTGTATTTCTATTGTGGCAGTTCCATATTCGAGTGCGTAACTCTGCGCGCGTGTTTTGAAAGGTAATTTCCCTGCTTTGCGAATGGGTATAAATCGGCAGCCCAGTTCATTTGCTAACACAGATCCAAAAATAAAACCTCTTGCCTCCACAGAAGCAATGGCATCAATTTTTTGATCCGCATATTCTTCTACCAATGCCTTTACTATTTTACGAACTAAAGTAGGGTCGGCAAAAATGGGTGTAATGTCTTTAAAGACAATTCCTGGTTTCGGGTAATCTTGTACATCGCGGATTGTCTTTTTTATTTCATCGGTCAACATAGTGTTCTAAAATTGATTGCATCAAAAGTAGATGGGTAAATCAGGTAATCAAACTTTCTATAACGTTATTATCGCTTATGCAGTGATCTTCTTAAAAGCATTTGCAAGAAATTCTATTAAGTCGGAAGCGATAACACTATTCATTCCTTTTTCGTATGCTGCAATATCGCCAGCAAGACCATGAACATAAACGCCCAATAACGCAGCATGCAAAGAAGAATATTTTTGCGCCAACAAACCTGTAAGTATTCCAGTTAAAATATCGCCAGTGCCTCCTGTTGCCATTCCTGGATTGCCAGTCGAATTGAAATATACATCACCATCTGGGGACACTATTGATGAGTACGCTCCTTTTAAAACAACAACGCATTTTAATTGTTTCGCTAGTTGTTGTTGCTTTTCTAATCTTTCGAAATCATTTTTCCAGCGTCCCACTAATCGCTCGAATTCCTTTGGATGTGGCGTAAGAATACTTCCTTCCGTTATCTCTTTTAACAATTCTTTATTCGTAGATAAAATATTAAGCGCATCGGCATCAATAACCATTGGTAATTTAAATTGTTTCAGCAAAGACGCGAATGCGTTTAGGGTTTCGTTTCCCTGACCAATTCCAGGGCCAATGCCAATCGCTGAGTAATGATCAATAGAATTAACAGAAGTGAAAAACTCTTCATGAGAATCAAGATTCACCATGGCTTCGGGAACAGAAGTCTGCAAAATAATATTTCCGCATTTCGGAACATGGGTGGTTAATAACCCTAGCCCTGCACGAAGAGAAGCACGTGATGCCAAAACTGCCGCTCCAATTTTTCCGATGCTGCCTGCGATAATTAAAGCATGACCGTGTCGTCCTTTATGATCGAACGTAAGGCGTGGTTTTAAAATTTGTTTTATATTTTTTAACGATAGATAAAAGTAAGGAGATGTTTCCTGATTGATGAAAGTCTTGCTTAAACCAATGGGCACAACATGCCAGCATCCCACAAAGGGATAACTTTGCGGAAAGAAAAATGCAAGCTTCGGTAGTTGAAATGAAACAGTATGATGGGCTTTTATAATTGAACCTGTAGAGGGTTGATCCATCATTAACCCCGATGGAACATCGATCGCAACCCTCAGTATATTGGTTTGATTAATACATTCAATTACCGCTGCATTTAAACCCTCAACTGCTCGCGACAATCCGGAACCAAGAATAGCATCTATTAAAATATCACAGGAAGAAAATATTTCTGGATCAGGCGCTGATTCAATATCTTTAATGGCAACTTTATTTTTAAGTCGTTCCTTGTTAATCTTAAAATCGCTCGACTCAGTTGATTCACTTTTTATAATCCATACTTGCACAATATATCCGGATTCATAAAGTAAGCGAGCAATACCTAATCCGTCTCCACCATTATTTCCAATTCCGCAAACAATACCTATGCGATGGTTAACATCAAACCGTTCCGTTAACCAGCATTCAAATGCGCGACATGCACGCTCCATCAAATCGATTGAAGCAATTGGTTCGTGCTGAATGGTGTATGAATCAAGCTGTTTAATTTGTTTGGCAGATAATATTTTGGGCATAATGATGTGGGTCTAAACGTCCCTAAATATCGTACATTTGATTTAAAGAAAAGTGGTATGGATTATCCAGTTACAATTAAAACAAAGTCCATTGGTGGAATGACTGAAGAGGAATTTTTTAAATTCTGTCAGGAAAATGACACGTTAAAAATGGAGCGCAATGCATACGGAGAAATAATTATTATGGCACCCACAGGATCAGAGACAGGAGGTCAGAACATGAGCATTAGTGGAGAACTATATCTCTGGACTAAGGAAGAAAAGTTAGGTTACAGCTTTGACTCTAATACCGGATTCACGCTACCGAATGGTGCAATTCGTTCTGCGGATTCCTCCTATATAACGAAGCAACGTTGGGAGAATATTCCAAAAAATGATCGCAAAGGATTTGCTCACATCTGCCCCGACTTTGTTATCGAATTATTATCTGATAGTGATAGTGCAAAAGTTCTTCAGGATAAAATGAAAGAATGGATGGACAACGGGTGCGCCCTAGCATGGATGATTAATCCTGATAAAAGAGAAACTTGGGTTTATAGAAAGAATGGAGAAGTTGAGGTGAAATTATTCAATCGAACACTCAGTGGCGAAGATATACTTCCTGGATTTTCTTTAAACTTAGAAAGCATTTTTACTATTTGACTTTGCATAAAGTTAATCGTGAATGGTTATCTATTAATGCTCCTACATGAATATTGCCGACCACACAATTCGCACTCACTCGATTAACGATTAACGGATAACGATCAACCAATTCATCGATCAACCTCTCCCATCAGAATATCAAGCGATCCTACAATAGCAATAAGATCGGCTACTAAAATACCTTTCGATATTTCGGGTAATATTGAGAGATTTGAAAAACTGCACGAGCGACATTTACATCGAAAGGCTACATCGCTTTTTCCATCTGCACGAAAGAAAAATCCTAACTCTCCTTTTGGAATTTCTGCCCGCACATAAAAATCTTGTGCCTGCGGTCTAATTTTTTTGGGAACTAATGCCTGCGGATCAAAATCACGAGAGCGTTTATGGTCGCCCGTTAATTTCTCAACGCACTGTTCAATAATTTTTAACGACTCATAAAGTTCAAGAAAGCGAACGTAGTTGCGATCCCAACAATCGCCTACCTTACCCATCTTGCCTTCGCCAATAGGAATTTCAAAATCGAGTTCAGGATATACGGAGTAACCATCAACTTTACGCAAATCAAAACGCAAACCCGAAGCGCGAAGCACCGGACCGGTTACACCGCAATTAATGGCAAGATCTAATGGAAGCACGCCAACATTTGCTGTACGTTCTACAAAAATTTTATTGTTAATGAGTATCTCCTCCAGTTCTTTCAGCTTGGGTTTTAAATACGTTATGAACTCTCGGCATCGATCTTCAAAACCAACGGGTATATCATAGAACAAACCACCGATCCAAATATAATTATAGAGTAAACGCGCACCCGATGCCCACTCTAACATGCGAAGAATATGTTCCCGATCGCGCATCACCCAAAGAAAAGGTGTGAACGCACCGATGTCCATACCATAGGTGCCAATCGAAATAAAATGAGAGGCGATTCGATTCAATTCAGCAACCAGCACCCGAACATATTCAACACGCTTTGGAATTTGTTCAGCGATGCCCAACATCTTTTCCACGCCCATGGCATAAGCGTGTTCGTTATTCATAGACGCTACATAATCTAAGCGGTCAACAAATGGAATTACCTGATTGTAAGGAAGACTCTCTGCATGTTTTTCAAAACAACGATGCAGATAACCAATATGCGGAACAACTTCTCTTACCAACTCGCCATCCATCAAAACCTCTAAGCGTAACACACCATGAGTGGATGGATGTTGAGGACCAAGGTTGATAATCATTTCTTCTGAACGCAAGTTCGCTGCATTGAACTTGTTTGGTTCGGAGAGGATGAGGTTGGTGTCTTTATATTGATATTGCTGAGTCAATTTTCGTTGTTCGTTGATGGTTGGTCGGTATTCGTCTTTAGCAATGAAACGCTTTTCAAGATTCTACTCTTACGCCTCTATAATATTCTTGCTGTTTATAATCTTTGCGCAGTGGATGCCCTTCCCAATCGGCTGGCAATAATATTCTGCGCAAGTCGGGATGATTTTTAAAATGGATTCCATACATATCAAAAATTTCGCGCTCAAGCCAGTTGGCTGATTTCCAAATATTATTAACGGAATCAATTTCTGGATTTTCTCGTGGCAAAATTACCTTTAACATCAACTGAAAATTAAAAGGAATGGAATATAAAGTATACACACATTCCATTGTGTTTGCTTCTACTCCATTATCAATTCCTGTAATGCAAGAGAGCATATCGAAATAACATTCAGGATTTTGGAAAAGATTTTCAGCCACGTGAATTAAATCGGTAGATGGAATTTGAATTGCTTTCGGAAATGAATTTTCCAAAGCCAGCACGTCACCGTGGGCACACGATTCCTTTACAATCGATATGATTTGATCAAACGTTGACATTAGAAATTTCAGTTTGTAATAATTTCTCAATCGCCTTTGGCGCCATCATACTTTCATTTCTTATTTTCTCCTGAAGTTTTAGGAAACCTCCTATCAATGCTTCTGGTCTTGGCGGGCAGCCCGGTACATAAATATCTACCGGAATAATTCGATCGACACCTTTCACTACATGATATCCATGTTGCCAGTACGGGCCTCCACAGTTGGAACACGATCCCATTGAAATAACATACCGAGGCTCTGCCATTTGCTCATACAATCGCTTGATGCGATCGGCCATTTTAAACGTTACCGTTCCGGAAATAATCATAACATCTGCCTGACGTGGTGTCGCGCGAGGCGCCATGCCAAAGCGATCCATATCATAAACCGTAGCATTGCTCATAAATTCAATGGCACAACAGGCCAAACCAAACGTCATTGGAAACATTGAAGACAACCTCGCCCAGTTAAGCAAATCATCAAGACGTGTAACGATAATTCCGCCTTGTTGAAATTTCTGATCTAACAATCCTTTCATTTCCTAAACTACTTTATTCAATGCTTATTTTTTAACAATTTAAATTAAAGGTCAACGGTCCACTGTCGACAGTCGACTGTTGACTATTTGTACTTCTCATTCACCTTATCATACAAATCCTTCGGCACCGGTGAAGTAAATTCAGTTGGCTGCGGATTTGGTTTCACCCAGTCGAGGTAGCCGTTTACCCAGGCATAGGCCAAACCCAATGTTAGTATGCCGATAAAAATGATCATCTCGATAAGCGAGAACCATCCCCAAACGCCATGCGTACCTTCAATCATTTCTTTGTTGGCAAACACGGTTGACCAAGGGAATAGAAAAACTATCTCCACTTCAAACAAAAGAAAAATAAGGGCAATGATGTAAAACTGAATATTGAATTGTGTCCATGCGCTGCCGATTGCCTCTTCACCACTTTCGTAGCTGGAAAGCTTTTCAGAATTCGGTCTACTCGGCCGAATAATTCTTGACACCAGAAACATGACAACAATAAAAACAACACCAATCACTAAGAAGAGTAGCACTTCACTAAAAGCGGATAGGTAAGTTTGTTGGGTGTCCATCCTGACAAAGTTAGACAATAGATGTTAGACTTTAGACGTCAGACATTGATGGAAAGCAAACCAGTTTTAAGAAAACAATTAAAGATTATCGGCACTAAAGGTATCTCCTTGCTGAATATCGCCTGTCTTAAAACCTTTTGTAAACCAGCGAACGCGTTGCTCGGATGTTCCGTGTGTAAATGATTCGGGTGTTACATATCCTTGCGATTGCTTTTGTATTCTGTCATCGCCAATGGCACCGGCCGCATTAATCGCTTCTTCGAAATCGCCTTCTTCAATTTTAATATTTTCATTGTTAGCATAGTGAGCCCATACGCCTGCGAAAAAATCAGCCTGCAATTCCAACTTCACTGAAAGCTTGTTGTATGCTTCTTCACTTAGCTGACTGCGCATGGCATGAACCTTATCGGTAATGCCTAAGGTATGCTGCACGTGATGTCCCACTTCGTGCGCAATAACATAAGCTTGCGCAAAATCGCCTGGTGCGTTAAACCTATTTTTAAGATCTTCATAAAAACTCAAGTCAATATAAACGGTTTCATCTTCGCTACAATAAAACGGACCCGTTGATGAGGTCGCATTTCCGCATGCTGATTGAATGCCGCCCGTAAACAAAATTAGTTTCGCCTCACGGTAATTTTGCAGTTGTGCATGCCATACATCTTCTGTACTGCCAACAACCACTTTTACAAATGTGGCCAGTTCTTCTTCCTCTGGTGTAGGAACCCAATCGGTAGTTTGCTGTGTATTGTTAAGACCGCCCCCGCCATTTATTTCCTGTAAAAGTGAAAGTGGATTTTTTCCCATAATAAGGCTAATCACAATTACAACTACAACGGTGCCTATACCGCCCTTAAACATCATTCCGCCACCGCCTCCTCCACGTTGATCACTTACATTACCGCTTTGTCTTCCGCCTCGCCATTGCATATTGATAGTATTTAGTAGTTAGTTATTTAGTAGCTAGTATTTAGATATTAGACAAAAGACACCAGATATTTTTATTTTCATGATGCGTAGTATCTATGTCTTACGTCTTGAGTCTAAAATCTAATCCTGTAAAGCTCGTTTTTTAATCATTCCGCCTTTAATATCGTTCACACTATTTTCAACCATAAAGGCATTCTCGTCAATCTTTGCAATTTCGGTTTTTAATCGTTGTAATTCTAATCGGGTAATCACAGAATAAATAACATCGAGATCTCTTTCACGATGACCATTTTTTCCGTAGCCACTTTTACCTTTTAAGATCGTTACACCCCGACCCAATTTATTGATGATGGCATCTTTTATTTCTGCACTCTTTTCTGAAACGATCATTACGCTGGTATATTCTTCAATTCCATGCACCACAAAATCTACTGTTTTCGATGCGACCAGATAGGTTAATATCGCGTAAAGCGCAGTTTCCATATTAATGAAATATGCGGCAATTGAAAAGATAATAATATTAAGACCTAAAATAATATCACCCACCGTTAAGGTAGTTTTGCGACTGGTGTAAATCGCCAAAATTTCTGTTCCGTCTAATACGCTACCACCTCGAATGGAAAGTCCTATACCTGCTCCTACAAAGAATCCTCCAAAGAAGGCGATCAGTAATTTATCGTCTGTTATTAAAGGAAATTCTAAAACTTCCAAACACAATGCCAATGCAACAATGGCAATGAATGTCTTTACAGCAAAAGATTTTGAAACCTGTGTATATCCAATAAAAATAAACGGAATATTGATAAGGAAAATAAGGTAAGCAACATTAATCTTTGTAATGAAGTTGATAAGGAGAGAAATACCGACTACTCCACCATCAAGAAATTTATTCGGCAATAAAAAACTTTTTAATCCGAAAGCAGCTGCCAATACACCACACGTAATAAAGACAACATCTTTAATGTTTCTTTCAATATGTATCCTTCGAATACGAAGGGCATTGAGTTTTGAAAATCGTTGGTGGGTTGACATGGTATTCGTAAAAATAGCTTTTTTTGAACTTAGAAAGCACAGGTATATGAACAGGTTTATTTTAATCAAATGCGAAAACTTAAATGCCAACTGCTCTTAAAATACGAAACCGAAATGTTAGTCTCGGGTTCGCATTACCTATTCGTTTTTGTAATATCGTTGCTTCAATCTTTTATTTTTTTTGGCGTCAACTGAATCTTGATTGAAAAAATTACCGTGAATTAAGTTTAATCTAGAGACATTTTTTTTGCTAATTCTTTTTCAGCCCGGGGTCACGTTTTAAAAATTCGTCATACAATTGTGTTTGACGACTCACCATCGGCATTTGCCACCCTTCTATAAACACATCCGAAATATTGGTTTTTGTTTCGAACGGATCGCCATCACATACAAACACGTTCGCAATCTTACCAACTTCTATTGATCCCAATTTATCGGCAACGCCAAACATTTGTGCCGGAGCAATGGTAATTGCTTTAAGTGCTTCTTCTCTACCTAAACCATAGGTAGCCGCAAAGCCTGCCATATACGGAAGATTGCGCACGTTCTCTGCTTGTGATGTGCGAAGTGCAATCGTCACTCCTGCTTTTTTCAGTAAGCCTGCATTAGCATAGCCTTTATCATAGCGATCGTAATCTCGCATGGGCTCCCCCAACACCGGACCGACCACTACCGGAATTTTTGCTTTTGCAATTTCATCCGCCATGCGCCAGCCTTCTGCTACTCCTGTAAAAATTACTTTTTTTATTTTACGATCTGCCACCCATTTCAATGCTGTCTTAATATCATTGGCTGCATTCACTTCAATCATCAAAGCTTGCTCTCCTTGAATAACGGGTAAGAGTGCTTCCATCTCAGGATAATAGGTAAGGCCTTTGCCTTTGGTTGCAGAATCCAGTTTATAATATTGCATCGCCTTATCCCAAACATCATTCAATTGCTTGCTAGATTTCTCTACTTCCTTTTTAATTTCTTCATCTGTTCTACGATCATACGTACCTCTTCGAGCCTGATCAGGAAAATTTAATATCACACCTTCAAATCCTGCGAACATTTGATCGGGCACATACCCATGCAGGTTGATGAGCGCTGCCGTTCCCGGAAACATTCCTCCCTCGGGTGCTGTAATAACGGTGGTCACTCCGCTAACTCGCGTAACCGGAATAACCACTGAACTTGGATTGACTGCGGTAAGCGCTTTCATTTGAGGAACAATTTGGCCACTCTCTCTCGCGTCTGTCGCTTGTGGAATTTGTCCAATTTCCAACAGTCCAACACGTGTTCCGCCATCAATCATTCCCGGATAAATCCATTTACTTGTGCAATCAATTACAATGGCATCCGCTGGCACAGATACATTCGTACCTACTGCTGTTATTTTTCCTCTTTGTATAATGATTGTTCCATCAACGATAATACCTTTCGTAACGGTTTCAATGTTGGCATGCGTCAATGCAAATGTACCTGACTTTGCTATAGGACTTTGTGCTTGCGCGATAAACCCAACGAACGCAAATGCAATAACCAAAAATTGTATTTTCTTTTTCATAATGTTTCTTAGTTGAGTCCAAACATGTTTTCAGTAAGCAGCGCTGCACCACGAAGACAATTATCATGACTCTGCTCGTGTGTATGAAGTGTTGGTATTTCTACTACTTCTTTTGGATCAACATAAATCCGCATATCATCTGCATCTTTCTCACGATCGAAGCGAACGATACCATCTACCAACGTCATCATCGGAATAGCGTAAATAGAGAGCGGATGGTTTTGGAAGATGGCAATATCGGCATCTTTACCAACCTCTATAGAACCCACACGACTATCGATACCTAATTGTTTTGCCGGATTGATTGTAATCAGCGAAAGCGCTTCATCATCGCTTAGTCCACCATATTTTTGTGTCTTGGCCGCTTCATGATACAAGTGGCGAATTAATTCTCCTGAATCTGAATTGATTGAGGTAACGACACCGTTGCGCATCAGGATTGCTGCATTGTAAGCCGTTGAATAATACACTTCCAATTTATATGCCCACCAATCTGCAAAGACAGATGCCATTGCGCCAGCCGCTGCAAGTTCTGGCGCAACTTTAAAACCTTCATTAACGTGTTGAAATACCAAACGCTTTATTCCGAAATCTTTACAAACTTTTAATAGCATATTAATTTCATCCGCACGATAACTATGGCAATGCACAATGATATCTCCTTTTAAAATATCAGCGAGCGTTTCCAATCGTAAACTATACGCTGGTGGCGCGCCACGAAACCCCTTCACTGTTTTTTCTTTGTTGTACTTATTCCACGCTTGCATGTATTGCTTTGCTTCAGAGAATGCTTCGCGAATTACAAACTCAACACCCATGCGGGTTTGAGGTTGCAATCCATCTCTTCGTCCATGGCCTGTTGGATTTTCGCCCAACGCAAATTTTATAGTGCGCGGTGCATTTTGCATTCTCAATACATCCATATCAAGTGTACCATATCGATGCTTGATGGTTTCACTTTGTCCACCAATTGAATTTGCCGATCCATGCAACGCATGTGAAATGGTTACGCCCCCTGCCAGTGCACGGTAAATAGAAATATCAAATGGATTTAACTCATCACCCGTCCATACTTCTGGTGTAATGACATTTGAATATTCATTAATAGAATTCAACGCAATGTGCGAATGCGCATCGATGATGCCCGGCATTACAAATTTATTTGTGGCGTCAATTACCTTATATCCTGCAGGAGCAGCAATGCTCTTTCCAACCTGACTTATCTTACCTTCTTTTACCAACACATCAGTATTTTCTAAATTACCTTTGGTGATGGTGATGACGTTTCCATTTTTAATCAATACGTTTCCATAGTCAACTTGAGCTTGCGCCAAATTGAATGTGATAAAAACGATGAAGAGTATTATTATTTTTTTCATATTCTATTTAGAGTTTGAATATTCCGCATCAAATCGAAATTAAAATTTTGGATCCTTCTTACCTTCAACAGGAAAAGATCCGAAGTTGGAAACAGTAGTAGTTCCTTTGAAGGTTTTACCATCAACCGTTACTTCCATTTTTACATTCATGGTCTGACCACTGATCGTTGCGGTGTATTCTACTTTAAGAATATTACCTTCTACCGAGACATTGCTTGCATCGATAGTTTGTGGCAACTGGCCTCCAAAAACTTTTGCAGAATATGTGGTTCCATCTTTTTTAACAACCAATGTTGTTTCACTTTTTCCTTGTGGGATTTCTGTAGTAACAGACCACGAACCGTCTATCTCAACTTTTGCGTTCTTATCGCCTTTCTTTTCATCACTTACTTCCTGCTTATACAATACGCCTTCTACAAATACATAACGCACTTTTGCTTTTTCGTTAAAGTAAGGCTTATCACTGATAACGAGGTTGGCAATTTTTCCATTGTCTATGGAACCTAACCGATCCGACAATCCAAAAATTTCTGCGGGTGTAGTAGTGAGCGATGCAAGTGCAACATCTTCTGGTAAGCCAGCTGCAATCATTCTTCTTAAGTTTGCCGTAATGTCTTTTGATTTTACAGAGAGGCAAGAAAACCCAAACTTCATTCCTGCTTTTTGATAGGTAGCAGCTTGCCCTACATACTTACCAATAAATTCTGTTCTTCTTTTTTCTAATTTTTCTTTTTCAAGTTCGTTTGCTGACTTTGGTTTTTCTTCTTTCTTTACTGCCTCGTCTTTCTTTGCTACCTCCTCTTTTTTCACTTCTTCTTTGGCATCATCTTTCTTTACAACATCATCTTTTTTATCATCTAACTTCTTCTCTTCTTTTTTCTCTTCAGGCAAATCAAGACTTAGAAATAATTTGGCGTTAGCTGCTTTTACTTTCGAAACCATATCCCATCCTTCTTTCACATCCACTAATGTTAATGTAAAACCGAGGTCTTTCTGAAGTGTAAGCACACGCTGTATGTCTAATACTTTTTCGGCTTTAAAAAACACAGTTTGCTTTTTATCAATAACGGGATAGAACGATTCTAATATTCGATCGGATGTTGGCCGCTCCAAACCTGCGCGATTTGATGCATACACATTCTGATAATTTTTGTTGAGCGTTGCCTGGCGATATAATTCTCTATACTTCGCCATCACGCCCATTCCCGTTGCCGGATATGCGCGCTGTGCTGGTGTTAGTTCAGAATAAAAAGAAAAATTATTCGATAAGATCATGGCATCAGCCGATGCACCCCCTAATAAAATAATAGTTCCATTACCTGGAAGCATGCCGCCAAATGGCACAACATGCGCAGCAGTAAATCCAACACCGCGCATTTCTTCAAGCGATTTATCTTGTGGATCTAAAAACGAAC
>JBBRFY010000005.1:0-39881 GCA_038241205.1 Cytophagales bacterium | reverse complement strand
ACGGCTTGTGTAAATCCAACCAGCCCAAACTTACTTGCATTGTATGCAGATGCGCCTGCGAAAAAATTTGTTCCGGCAAGACTTGCCATCGTAATAATATATCCTTTGGTTTTTTTCAATTCTTCCAAACTGGCTTTGACGCTGTAAAAAACTCCCGTTAAGTTCGTGTCAATTGTTTCTAGCCATTGTTCTGCTGTGAGATCTTCTATCGAACTGAAATGACCTACACCGGCATTGGCAATAAGTATGTCAAGCTTTCCCCATTTCTTAATAACGCCCGCCACTGCTTTATTTTGAGATTCGGCATTTCGTACATCAGCTTCAAAACCAATGGCTTCACCTTTGCCGAGGCTATTTAACTTTTTAACCGCTTCATCAATTGATTTTTTTGATCTGCCGGTAATGGCAACATTAATATTTTGATTTACCAAAGCCTCTGCAACTCCATAACCAATTCCTTTCGTTCCACCGGTAATGAATGCAGTCTTATTATTGTTTGATTCCATAGTTTGTTATTTCAATGTTAAATTTCGATAAATAATATTTACAGAAGTGATTTTCAGCTTCTTCTAATTTATGAGGCTAACAGACTCGCTCGACAGTTTGTTCCGAACGGTTGATTATAATTAAAAATGGTTGCTGAGCACTTAACAAATTGTAGATCAGATTACTTTTAAAGAGTCTTCTTGGTACGCTTTTCGAAGTACTGTTCGGTCTATCAACATTTTGCTAATGAATCTTTGACGTAAATTTTCTGTCTTCCGATCATTGTATACACGTAATACCTTTCCGGACTGCTTGGCTGGTGAAATAATTTAAATGATACGGCATTCGATTGTTTATCTAACGTTTGAAATTTATATCTTGTAATTATCTTTAAAAACTTATGATGCGTAGTCTACTTCTTTTATCTTTTTGTTTATGTTTCTTACCGGGCAATGGCCAGAACAAGTATGGATTGAATCCCACAGATTTTGTTCGCTATCAATCTTCGGTAAAAGATAATCCAAAAAAAGAATTGATTGATCTTGAAAAATTTGTCCCCGGTCTTGTGCTTGATATTCGATACGCCACAATTAATAATTTCACTGGAGAGAAAATTTACAATCTATCAAAGGCGTATGCACGAAAACCAGTTGCAGAGGCACTAAAGAAAATTCAGCTAGAATTAAAAAAGGAAGGTTTGGGAATAAAAATTTTTGATGCTTACCGACCATACAAAGCGACCGTAAAATTTTATGAAGTATATCATGACACTACCTATGTTGCTTCGCCTTATCGAGGTTCGCGCCATAATAGAGGATGTGCACTTGATCTTACCATAATAAAACTAGAAACGGGGGAAGAATTACACATGCCAACGGGCTTTGATTCTTTTAAGAAAGAAGCTTGGCCAACTTCTGTCGTTACTGATCCAATCATAAAAAAAAATCGCGCAAAACTAATTACTGTTATGGAGAAACATGGCTTCAAAGTAAACAGCTCAGAATGGTGGCACTATGATTTTATAGGATGGAAACAGTATGAAGTATTGGATATTGATTTTGAAGAACTGGAAGTAAGACGTTAGTAGCTAGATATTAGTAGTTAGTCTAACATGTAATGTTCCATTTTTCTTTTCTTCGGTTAGCAAGAAAATAGTTAACTTATTAGAGACGGAATGTTATTGACCTTCAATCCTTGCGTGGATTTCCTCTTAAAGTAATATGGCTGCGAATCGGAAGTTCTTCAACGCTAAGTATTTTAAATAAGCTTTCAGAGAACATTATAGCCTTGCAATATTTATCAATGAGCGATCAACTTGGAATTTTAGAGATTTATTAAAATGACTATTCAAGAAGCACAATCAAAAGTCGATCAATGGATCAAAGATCATGGCGTTCGATATTTTAATGAACTCACTAACATGGCGATGCTTACCGAAGAGGTTGGCGAGGTCGCCCGCATCATGGCGAGAAGATATGGTGAGCAGTCCGAAAAAGAATCGGATAAAGGTAAAGACCTTGGTGATGAAATGGCGGATGTGCTGTGGGTGTTGATCTGTCTCGCCAATCAAACAGGGATTGATTTGACTGAAGCCTTTCAAAAAAATATGGAGAAGAAAACTAAACGCGATTCTGATCGCCATAAGCAAAACGACAAATTGACGTAGTGTTGATCTAGTCGCTAAGTTGCAATATTCTTTTTAGTTTTGAGAACAAACCAAAAATCAAATCGTAAACCAATGAAGAAGTACATTAAGATTATCGGCATCGTTTTGCTCGTTATTTTTTTGGCCGTTTCCGGCTTGCTTACCTATGCAAAAATAGCTCTGCCAAATGTTGGAGATGCTCCCGAGCTTAAAGTAGAAGCAACGGTCGATCGCATTGAAAGAGGCAGATACCTCGCCCATTCCGTTGCGGTTTGTTTGGATTGTCATTCCACGCGTGATTGGAGTAAATTCTCAGGTCCCATTGTACCCGGAACACTTGGTAAAGGAGGAGATCGATTTGATGAAAATGTTGGTTTCCCCGGAGTATATGTTGCCAAGAACATTACACCATTCGGCATTACCCGATATACAGACGGTGAACTCTATCGGGTAATTACCACTGGTGTTACGAAAGAAGGCAAAGTAGTATTTCCGGTGATGCCGTATCCGTACTATGGTAAAATGGATGATGAAGATATTTATTCTCTCATCGCATACATCAGAACATTGGACCCGATCGAAAATCAAACACCAGAATCGACCTCTAACTTTCCAATGAATTTTATCATAAACACCATTCCGCAAAAAGGTAATCCAACGAAACGACCTGATCCAAATAATCAACTCGCCTATGGTGCTTATCTGGTGAATGCATCAAGCTGCATCGAATGTCATACCCAAGCTGACAATGGACAAATTATTAAAGAGCTGGCCTTTGCAGGAGGACGAGAGTTTGGTTTCCCTGATAAGTCAACCGTTCGATCGTCAAACATTACTCCGGATGAGGAAACCGGAATTGGCAAAATGACAAGCCGTGAGTTTATAAGCAAGTTTAAAATTTATGCTGACTCCTCCTATACATCGCCCAATGTAAAGGCGGGAGAGTATAATAGTATTATGCCGTGGACAATGTATGCGCACATGACTGAACAAGACCTCAGTGCAATCTACGCTTACCTTCGCACAGTCACCCCTGTAAAAAACTCCGTTGTTAAATTTACACGCGCCAATTAGATTTACCTTTTGAATACGATTTGTAGAAAAGTCGTCTCCCAACAGAGAGCATTTTTTATTGTATTGAAATTAAATGAAATTTAATTCGCGTGTGTGCTGTGTGTGTTTGCACTGCTGAAAAAAATCTTCGAGCTTAGTACGTTCTGTAACTTGGAACCTTGAACCTGTAACGTACTCTTATGTCTGATAACCAACGCTTCCTTGCCCTCGATGTTTTTCGGGGAATGACCGTTTGCTTTATGATTATTGTAAACTCTCCTGGTGATTGGAATATATCATACGCACCGTTGCTTCATGCTTCGTGGCACGGTTTTACACCAACGGATTTAGTATTTCCCTCTTTCCTTTTTGCAGTAGGTAATGCCATGGCATTTTCTATGTACAAGTTTGAAGGTCAAAATAATTCTGTATTCTGGACGAAAACATTGAAGCGCACTGCCATTATTTTTCTGTTGGGATATTTAATGTATTGGTTTCCATTTTTTGATTTTAGTTCATGGACGTTGAGACCGATAAGCGATACACGAATTTTTGGTGTGCTACAACGCATTGCATTGTGTTACTTCTTTGCATCCGTCATCATTCGGTTTGGATCGAAAAAGTTTGCCATCATCATGAGCGCTATCTTACTCGTAGCATATTGGATTATGCTGTATGCTTATGGTGATTCAAATGATCCTTACAGCTTAGCAGGATATGCAGGTAACAAATTGGATTTTTTAATTCTCGGTGAAAATCATTTGTATCATGGTGAAGGGGTAGCCTTCGATCCGGAGGGTATTCTAAGTACAATACCGTCTATAGTCAATGTTATTCTTGGTTATTTGGCAGGCGATTTTATTCGCAAACATGGCAACGCATATGAAACCATTGCGAAGTTGATGCTTGCCGGAGCTGTACTTATTTTTGTAGCGTTAACATGGAATATGGTATTCCCCATTAACAAAAAAATATGGACGTCTTCCTTTGTGTTACTCACTGTTGGGCTAGACTTTTTTATTCTATCCATTCTGATGTATGTAATTGAAATGAAAAAGAAAAAATCGTGGACACACTTCTTTGTTGTATTTGGTAAGAATCCACTGTTCATTTATTTACTTTCTGAAATTGGATTAATTCTTTTATTGATGCTACCGAGCGGTGAGCACAGCATCCGCGATTGGATTACAAAAGATTTTTTCGGAAGTTTTATGAGTCCTATCAATGCATCCTTCTTCTTTGCCTTCTTCTTTATGCTAAGCTGTTGGGCGGTAGGGTATGTATTGGATAAGAGGAAGATTTATATCAGAGTTTAAAGTTCGAGGTTGCAGGTTCAATGCTGTCGAAATGTTGAACACGGAACCTTGAACTATGAACCTTGAACTTTCAACACTCCATCCTTTAAAATCGGAACCAGATTATATTGGTCACATGTCAAACAGAATTGTATGTCTTTGTAGATGTTCAATTTTGCCAATCGCTTTACGTGGCTCGATTCTTTGAGGAAATAAAATAAATCTTGTTTGGCCAGATTGTACAAGTGTTGCGCAGCGAGTGGTGCGTCACAATCGGGTTCGGTATGATCTTTCAATAATTCAACTAATGCTCCTGCAAAAAGAGTATCTTCTAAATTCACTTTTCCTTTCCAGCCGGCACACACTACTAAAACAGGATGCGGTAACGCTTTAACATGATTGGCAACGGCAGAAAGATTTAAGAATGAACCAATAATAATTTCTTTAGCACCAGCTGATTTAGCAATGGCCTGCGTGCCGTTGGTTGTGGTAAAAGCAATCTTTTTTCCTTTTAGATTTTCATCCATATATTCAAATGGAGAATTACCTAAGTCAAAACCATCCACCTTTTTTCCATCACGTTCGCCAGCAGTAAAGTATCCTTTTAATTTCATTGCAAGACAATCATCGAGCTTAGCAAATGGAGTGATGTTTTCAATGCCATGCGCAAATGCAGTGGTCATGCAAGAAGTAGCTCTGAGTATATCCACCACTACTACCGATTTATCGCTAACATCATAGAGGTGCATTAAATCAGGACTGAGGCAAACATCAATGGTTTTCATATAGCGTTATCGTCTTGCTGCAAAGGTTAACTATTTCGGTATCAGAATCAAGAATAAATTATGCTGTAGTCATTGAAATAAACAGGAGAGAATTAATCCTGCATTGATAGCCATTCAATTATCTACTCTTGTTCATTTGATTTTACACTGCTTGAGTTTACAAGATGCTGGCTATTTGTGTGCACAATCTGCGAAAAGCATGTGGCTCGAAGTGTGAAGACTTAAGTATTGCAAAGTGGCATTAGACAACTAAGTTTGAAATTCATGGGGTACCCAACGTAACATTTTTTCGCTTATGCTTCCATCGCTTATGCGACCAAAGCCAATAGGTAGGATCGAGAATAATTTCTTCTTCTAATCGGTTTGTGAATTTTTCTGAGATCTCATCTTCTGCTGTTGTATCAGGATTTTCAAAAAGTAATTCAGGGGTTACTTCATAAAAACCTCTGCGTTTACATTTCACATTCATATACACAACGGGGTAGTTAAAACGTTTGGCTAATTTTTCTGGCCCAACAAATACAGCAGTGTCCTGATGTAGAAAGGTAGTCCAATATGCATTTTTTGCTGTCGCTGTTTGGTCGGCAATAAAAGCAGTGGCGGTAATTTTGTGTCGGTTCGCCACCATGTCGCGCAGTGTTTTATCAACAGGTGTAATGCGCGTTCCAAAACGAGTGCGCATACCAACCATCATATTTTCGAAATAAGAATTTGAAAGCGGCCGATAGATTACAACCAATTGATATAACGTGTTTAATGTAAAACTAGGGCCAGCCCATTCCCAATTTCCATAATGCCCCATTACGATAATGATGCTTTTGTTTTCTTCATAAAGTTTGGTTAGCCACGCCTGCTTATTGAAAACGCAGCGCTCTAACGTTTCAGCATCACTCATCCGTAATGTCTTAAATGTTTCGAGTATAAGGTCGCAGAGGTAACGGTAATAGGCACGGCACAATATTTCAATTTCGTTTTCATTTTTTTCAGGAAAAGAATTTCGAAGATTTTTGATCACCACAGTTTTACGATAGCCGCTAAGGTTAACAAAAAAATAAAGAAAATCAGATACCTTATACAGTGCCCAAAAGGGCAGGCATGCTATCATGTAAATGAAAGGATATGCCAGGTAAAACGAAATTGCTTGCATGACTGGAAAATAAAGTTTTAGGCTTGCATTTCTTTTTCCTGAAACACAATTCCCAACAATGTTAACTCGTGTAAGATGGGATTATAAAACTCCTTATCAATAGGAATAGCAACGCCTCTGGTTTTAATTTTTCCTTCTACCAACAAGCGTGCTGCAATGGCCAGTGGTAGTCCTACTGTTTTGGCCATGGCGGTATCGGTTTCATCATCGCCAGTGGTGGTAAGGTAGGCCTGAGTTTCTTTTTGCATTCCATTCATTACATACTTAAAACGATGCCACATCACAATTAAATCTTTATCGCCCGTATTAAGTTTCCATTTTTTATTCAGAATATGCTCTAACACCTGAGCCGGTGTTCCTTTTTCTAATCCAATTTTCTCATCAGAAAACAATCCGCTCCAGCGCAGCCGTTTCATTTCTTCTCCATCAAACGAAAGTTTAAACAGTAAACATATTTTTTCCTGCGCTTCTATTTCTTTTCCATCCAGAAACGATTTTATAAAATCGATATGTCGCATTGACGCAACACTTTCCATTGCATAAGTATCGTCACAACAGCCTAATTGCACCAACACATTCCATGCATTGCAATAGCCTTTGTTGCGTAACGTTCCGCGAAGCATGGTTTGAATATTGTGTAAGCCATACCTCTCTAAATATTTTAGAGAATCGCGGTTAGCATATCCTTCATACTCACCAAGATTGGGAACGGTAATTTTTGTTGTGCGCTGAAAAAGTTGTTGATAAGAAATGTATTTGTAATCTCCGCTTTCTAAAAACTTTGCTGTACTCTGGCCTGCCATCACTACGTTGCGTGGATTCCAGGTAAATTTATAACGCCACGGATTTTCAGGATCTGTTTCTGGAGCAATCAATCCGCCAGTAAACGATTCGAAAGATGTGAGTTCGCCACCACGTTCTTTAATTGTATTAATTACGTGCATGGCACTCATGTGATCAATACCAGGATCGAGACCACATTCATTTAAAAAAAGTAATCCGTTTGCTTTCACATCTTGCTCTAGCGATTTCATCTCATCTGAAACGTAACTTGCCGTGAGCAAATGTTTTTTTTCGGTAAGACAAATCTTTGCAACTAACGGATGCAGGTTCGCTGGCATCATTGAAATAACAACGTCTGCTTGCGCGATAGCTTTGCGGCTCGCTTCTGTATTCTGAATATCAAAGTGAAGGGCAGTGCCACGATCAGACTTACCCACTTTATTTTGTGCAGTGGTTTCAGAAAAATCGCCAATGGTAATATGCGCATCAAACAAATGTGCTTTTTTAAGAAGGTAGGATATTAAGGAGGAAGATGAACGCCCCGCGCCCAGAACTAAAATCTGATTCATCTATTGATGTGCATTAGTTTGATAGTTAAGAAAAGCAAAGCTAGTATTTAGATACTATAGTTTTGCAAATTATTGAAAATGGTAATCTTTACTATAATCAATACTGTATTACATCGAACAACGTTCACCAACATAATAATTTTCTACGACAAAACTTTTACTACCTTCAACATCTTAAAGTAATGGATATGACAACTGAGGAAATTATTACATTCAATCACTTTGAAGACCTTGATGCAGAATCAAAATACCTTGTTCATCGCGCACGCGAAGCAACCGAATATGCATATGCACCTTACTCCAAATTTCATGTTGGTGCTGCTATTATGTTAGACGATGGCACATTTATTACTGCTGCTAATCAAGAAAATGCATCATACCCACTTTGCATGTGTGCTGAACGCGTAGCGTTATATGCATTGGCAGCGCAGCACAATGCAAAGAAGATTGTGAAAATGGCCATTGTAGCCCACAAGAAAAACTATACAGAACTTTCGCCTGCAACTTCTTGCGGAGCGTGCAGGCAAGTGATGCTTGAATTTGAACTTCGACAAGGAAAATCCTTTAGCATTGTTATGCTCAACGAACAGGAGCAGTGGATCTATGCCAGTTCAGCTCATGCATTAATGCCCTTTAGCTTTTCAAAATCAAGTTTAGAAACATAGGTTTTTTGTTAGGCTCACGTTCATTGAAATGAAGAGTTTCGCCTTTCGGCTTATTTTAGTTTATTTGGGAGTATTAAATAAGTAAAATTGAATTCCTTCCGAGCGTACCACAAAAATTTTGGATATTCCCTGTTAGCCGGGAGGCGCATCTCTGTTTCATTAATAAACTTTATTTTTAACAGATGATTTTTTTGCGAAACAGATCATTAGAGCAACTGGGCCTTTTTACGGTGGCCATTATGTTGTTGATCTTTAGCGGACAGTTTTTAATAATTAATTCATCAATCGATAAATTTCATGAAGCGGAACATAAAATAGAGTATGCGCGCACCACACAATTGGCGAGCCTACAGGTTGCTTATCAAACACAAGCTTTTCTAAATGGTAAAAAGCAACTTGCTCCGCAAATTATGGCCAGCATTGCGCAACAAGACAAGCGATTAAAGGTATTGGGAGAAGGAGGGCGCATGGAGGATAAAGTTGTTTTTATAAAACCGTTATCTCGACTGGCAAACATTACCTATGCTAATGTATTGGAAAGTTGGGAGGGCTATAAAGAAAACACCACTCTTTTATTAACCGAAAGTGAAATTGTTGAAGAACGAACTTTGGCAGGCGAACCCGATTCTATGGGTATTATACTTGAGCGACCCATCGTGCGAAAACAAAACACACTGTACACAACGGCAAAAGTAAATCAAGAAGCACAATGGCTTTCTTTGTCAGAATGGTTTGATAAGTTGATTGCGGATTTGGAAGAAGAGGTAAATTCAAAACAGAATGCGCTTACCCAACTTTATATATTGATCGCTTTTGTAAACGGATTATTCCTTATCGGTATTTACATTCTCTTTCAGCGTTTTGTTTTAATGCCGTTGAAAGAACTGGAGGTTAATACCGAAAATAATGTACATACCCTTGGTCTTCAAAAAAATGAAATTGGTAAGATCGGTATTCAAATAAATCAAACCATTGAAAACTTAAGAGATGCGACCGATTTTGTAATGGCAATTGGCGAAGGTAAACTCGGCATGGATTATAAAGAGTCGTTTGATAAAAACTATGTTGTTGGAAAAAATAAGTTGGCCGATTCGCTCATTGACATGCAAGGCAAACTTAAGCAGGTTAATGATGAAGACAAGAGACGGCAATGGGTTAATGAAGGTGTAGCTAAGTTTGCGGATATTCTTCGATCCTCAAATGATAATATTTCTCTATTGTGTGATAAGGTAATTGCTGCATTGGTTCAATATACCCAGTCAAACCAGGGTGGCCTCTACATCTTAAACGATGAAGATGAGAATAATAGATTTTTGGATATGGTTTCTTTGTTTGCGTTCGATCTTAAAAAATTTGAACAGCGAAAAATAAAATTAGGGGAAGGTATTTTAGGTCAGGCATTTCTCGAAAAAGAAACGACTTATATTACAGATCTTCCAGACGAATACATTCGCATAACCTCTGGTTTGGGCGCGGCCAATCCGTACTGTATTTTAATGGTGCCACTAAAAGTAGATACAGAAGTGTATGGCATAGTGGAACTTGCTTCGTTTAAAGAATATGCTCCATACGTTATTTCTTTCGTTGAAAAACTTGGAGAAACCATAGCGGCTACGTTAGCCTCGGTAAGAGCAGCAGAAAAAAATCGGCAACTCATCGAACAATTTCAACAGCAAACTGAAGAGATGCGTGCACAAGAAGAAGAAATGCGGCAAAACATGGAAGAGTTGCAGGCTACGCAAGAAGAGTCATCCCGAAAGGAGGGAGGTTACATTGAGCAAATTGCAAAATGGGAAGCAAAGGCAAGTGAGTATATCGATCAATTAGGCTCAGCAAAAACAAGAGCGAATACTGTGGAGCAAGAGCATCGTGAAAAAATTGAAGCACTCGAAAAAGAGCTGGCACAAAAACCAACGCAAGGTGATGATTGGAAAATTGCAAGTGAAGTTGAAGCCGCTCTTAAAATTAATCTTGAGGCACTGAAAATAACCCAAGAGCAACTTTACCCTAATGCAGCGCGCGACTAACTCCCGATTTATTTCAGAAAAGCTTTTTAAAATCCTTTTTTTCACCTAATTAGTACCAATTAGTTAATTTCATTTTAAAGAAAATGATGTTAATGACGCTTCATCTAAACAGGTGTAGGATTTTAGCACTAAATCCAACTTCCTTGTTTTAAACAGATATTAAATTTGAATTGCTTTTAAAAACTCGATCATGCTGGATATTGACATTGCCGATCTGAAACGGATTTCGGAGTTGATCCACCAGAAGTATTCTTACGACTTCCGCAACTACGCCATGTCTTCCTTCAAGAGGCGGGTATTGCGAATTATGGAGTTGAAGAAACTTTCGGTTGATGCCCTTCTGAAAAAACTTACAGACTCACCTGTTTTCATCAATGAATTTTTAGATGAACTCACGGTGAATGTAACTGAAATGTTCCGTGATCCGGGCTTCTGGCGCATCATGCGCGAGGAGATAATACCGGCCATCATGCTTAACCACAAACAGTTTAAGATATGGCATGCCGGATGTTCGTCTGGCGAGGAGGTTATTAGCATGTGTATTATGCTGAAAGAAATGGGCATTCATGGGGATGTGAATTTAATTGCGACAGATCTGGATGTGAATATTCTTGAAAAAGCAAAAGCAGCTACCTATCCTATAAAAAACATGGAGCTGAATGAGAAGAACTACATCCGCTTTCAAGGCGCAGGTAATTTTAAAGATTATTATAAAGAGGAGGGTGGTAATGCAGTATTCAATAAAGACTTGCTAATGAATGTTTCCTTTCGCAGGCATGATCTGGTGGTGGGCGATCTGTTCAATAAATTCGATTTGGTTTTATGTAGAAACGTCATGATTTATTTTAACCAAACCTTGCAGAACGAAGTGCTTAAAAAATTCCATGAGAGCTTGTTTAAGTATGGATACCTAGCCATTGGTTCGAAAGAATCATTGATCTGGTGTGATTATGCCAGCCGCTTTATTGTGGTGAACAACGAAGAGAAAATTTATAAGAAAATAAAAGACTAAGTAAAGTTGTCTTTGACCAATGAGTAAATTCAACCTAAATAACAGCTACAAAGCCGTTGTTATCGGAGGGTCAGCAGGCAGCTTTCAGGGTGTTGTAAAAATCCTGTCACAGTTGCCGAAAGGTTTTCCGCTACCAATCATCATGTGCTTGCATAGGCTCAAGCATGTGCGAAACGGTTTTGTGGAAGCATTGTCGATTAAAAGTGTCGTTCAGGTAACCGAACCAAACGACAAAGAAAATATCAAGAAGGGTTGTGTGTATTTGGCTCCGGCTAATTACCATATGTCGCTTGAATTGGGAAATCATTTTGCTCTTTCAACCGAAGAAATGATAAACAATTCGCGACCCGCCATTGATATTACATTGGGAAGCTGCGCGTACGTGTATAAAGAAAAACTCGTAGGTATATTGCTTTCAGGTGCAAATCGTGATGGAGCATTGGGTATGAAAAATATACATGATCGCGGTGGACTTACTTTAGTGCAAGAACCAACGGAATGTATGATTGACACTATGCCAAAGGCAGCTTTAGCAGTAACAAAAATTGATCATGTGCTACAGGTTGACCAAATTGTAGAGTTTTTAAAGGAATTAGACAACCAATATAGATGACAGAACTATTTAGCGATCGGTATAAAGTTGGCCTCATCCTGGCAATTCTCTCGATTCTGGGTTTCGGCATTTGTTTTTATTTTATCTATACGCTCCCCTATGGCTTACGTTTGGCCGATGGATATCAGAAAGAATTTACCGGTGTGTATATCGTAATTAGCATCACATTTTTAGTGGGATCTTTTGCCCTGCTATCCGCATTAAAATATTCAAAAGAAATAATTGTTTATAAAGATAAAACCGCAGACAAATCACTTTCCGATCAGCAGTCGGGCGCTGCGGGAAACTCGTCTATCAGTTTGGATTTAGTGAAAGATAGTTTGGATGGTGTTGCAGATAAAAAAGAACTTTTAGTGAATGGACTTCAAGCAATCTGCAAACAAATTGATGCAGGGCAGGGTGCCATTTATGAAGCCATTGATGAAGACGGAAAAAGAAAAATAGAATTAAAGGGTGGTTATGCCCTAAGCATTGGTGAAAGCACCATTATTCGATATGAATTTGGGGAAGGGTTAATTGGGCAAAGTGCCGCCAATGGCAAAACACTTTATGTAGATGATGTGCCTGAAGGATACATTCGAATTGTTTCGGGTTTAGGGAGTGCATCACCAAGGTTTTTGTTGATTGTACCCATTAAAAATCAGCAACGTGTTTTAGGAATTATTGAGATCGCGTCCTTCGCGAGTGTAACGGAAGATCAACGAAAGTTTGTTGAAGCATCAGCCCAACTTATTGCAGAAAAAATTTCAGATAAAGCATAAATCCCAGCGCCAAACGCTATGATGAAGAGCATTAACATCAGTACCAAAATCACAATCCTTATCCTTGCCATTTCATTGGTAACGGTAGCAGCGATTAGTTTCTTTAGTTACGATTATCACTTAAAATCCAATCAGGATAAATTCATTACCAACTTGTCGGTTATTGCCGACTACAGAGCACTCTATTTAAATACCTATTTCGAAAAAAATGCCAATGCCCTGAAAATGCTTTTGCAGGATGACAGGCTAAAAGCATCGAGCGGCTCTGCGCCATCGAGTGAGGTTGAGGTAATGGAAATGCCAAGTGATTCTGGAGAACCAATGGATAGTGTTAATGATTCGGAAGAAGAGATTATAACATCTTCAATCAATGGGTCGCTCTCGGATTACCTCAGCGAGAAAAAAGATTTTTTTGGTGTTGCTGATATTATCGTTACGTCTACTACCGGAACCGTTGTAGCTTCCTCTAATCCTTCTTTAAAGGGTAATTTTAATGATCCTGATTTAGCAACCTTCACTGCTGCGCAAAGCGGCATTTACTTTTCTGCAATTCAACGTGACAAAACGAAAAAGAACTATTTCACGTATGTGGCGGGCAGTGTTAATGATCCCAATGCGGAGAAGCGGCTGGTCATTATTAAGCTTGATTTAACCAATGCATACAAAGTGTTGATGAGTTATCAGGGATTGGGAAAAACTGGAGAAGCTATTTTAGCAAAGCAGGATGTTTTATCGAAAAAGATTGCCTTAGTAAGTCCTTTACGAAGAGATACTGCTTCTGCTATTCAATTAATAGATCCGAATAGTCAGTTTGTGAAAGCATTTGCGCCTGTTTTTGATGGCAAGAATACTTCAGCAAAAGGAAAAGACTATCGCGGTGAAAATGTTTTACAGGTTGCACGTAAAATTAATCTGGCAAATTTAGCATTGATTGTAAAAATAAATGAAGATGAAGCGAATGGCCAGGCAAGCGAACTCATGTCAACATTTATATATGCTGGTTTGTGCATCGCTGCTCTTGCCACATTACTTGCCATGCTGTTCGCGCGTTCACTCACGCGTCCGTTGCTTGCCATGCGAAACACATTAGGATTGGTTGCGCAAGGAATTTTGCCTGAAAATACATCGCAAAATAGTAATGACGAATTTGGCCAGATGGGTACCAAGGTTGATGAGTTAGTGCAAACCTTAAAGGTAAATGCCGATTTTGCCCAACGCATAGGGGAAGGGAAATACGATACCGAATTTAGACCCACTAGCGAGAACGATATGTTGGGCATGTCGCTCATCAATATGCGGCACAATCTTATTGAAAATGAAAGCCGCGATAAGGAACGCAACTGGATCGTTAGGGGCGTGGCAGAGATCAGTGAAATTCTCCGAATGGCCGATTCAATTGATGCCCTTGGTGATGACGTTATTAAATTTATTCTGGAGAAAATCGGAGCGATTCAAGGTGCCTTTTATGCTGTGAATGATGAAGATGCTAAAAAGCCAGTGATAGAACTTCGCGCCAGCTATGCATACAATCGCAAAAAATATTTGAAGGCATCCTTTAAATTTTCGGAAGGGTTAGTAGGGCAAGCTGCAGCGGAACAAGATACCATCGTGCGGACAGAAATTCCAGATGACTATATGTCGATAACCTCTGGCATATTGGGCGATCAGCGCCCGAAGTGTATTGTAATTGTTCCGCTCATTACCAATGAAGAAGTATATGGCGTATTGGAGTTTGCGGGCTTTAAGCGCTTTGATCCGTCACAGGTAAAATTTGTTCAGGAACTTTCGTTGATTTTGGCGCGTACCATTTTCAATATTAAAGTAAATGAACGCACCCGAAAGCTCTTAGCAGAATCGCAAGAGATGAGTAATGAGTTGAAAGAAAAGCAAGAAGTACTTCGCCAGAATGCGGAAGAGATGCAGGCTACTCAAGAAGAACTTACTCGTTCGAACCAACAATTAGAAGAGCAAGTAGAAGAGGTAAACCGCACTCAAAACAGAATGCAATTGCTATTGGAAAATGCCTCTGAAGTAATTACCATCTACGAAGAAGACGAAAGCATTCGATACATATCACCATCTGTTGAAACCATTTTAGGGTATGGACAGAAAGAGATGATCAACAAAAGCGATATTGATAAAGTACATCCAGATCATCGTGAAATATTTAAAGGATTATTCAGCAAAATGGTTGAAAGTCCGGATGAAAAAGTTACAGTGCAATATGAGTACAGAGCGAAAGATGGAAGTTTTATCTGGCTTGAATCAACGGGAACCAATTTCATTTCAAATCCTGCCATTCATGGTTTTATTTTAAACTCGCGCAACATCACCGAGAAAAGAAGAGCCGAGCAAGAGCAGCGTATGCGAAGTAAAATGCAAGCACTTTCTGAAAACTCGCTTGATTTAATTACCCGATTGGAGCAGGAAGAAATTTCGTACATCAATCCGGTAATCGAAGATTACACTGGTCGCAAGCCATCAGCATTTTTAAATCGGAAAGTGAAAGAGGTTGATCTCGATGCTTCAATATTAGAAGGCTGGTTAAATGTTGTAGAACAGGTAAATTCTACAAACGAAAAAGTTTCTGTCGAAATTGATTTCACCTCTTCCATGGGGCAACGCATCATGCAGGTAAATGGTATTCCTGAATTTGATGAATCATCGAAGTTAGAATCGGTGTTGGTCGTCTCACACGATATCACTGAGCGGAAGATGATTGAACTTGAAATTCAAAATAAGAATAAGAAGATTACAGAGAGTATAAACTACGCCAAGCGAATACAAAATGCTATTCTTCCAAATTCGCGTGTTATTGGCAAAGCCTTACCCGACTCGTTTATATTGTACAAACCGCGAGATGTAGTCAGTGGAGATTTTCCGTGGTTTGTTCAAATTAAAGATGAAATTTTTATTGCAGCAGTAGATTGTACTGGCCACGGTGTTCCGGGAGCCTTGTTGTCTTTAATCGGATACTTCTTGTTAAACGATATCGTGAGAAGTCGCAAGATTACAGAACCCGGCAAAATACTTGACTTATTGGATGAAGGTGTAACCACAACGCTGCGTCAGGATGAAGATGCTACCACTAAAGATGGAATGGACATTGCGCTTTGTAAGTTGAACATGGCCGAGCGAACAGTAGAATATGCAGGTGCTCACCGCCCATTATACATTATGAAAGGTGGCGTGATGGAAGAAGTTAAAGGAAATAAATTTCCAATTGGAGGAGGTATTTTTAAGAACCAGACTAACTTTACCAATACTAAACTAAATTTAGGAGCAGGCGATTCCATTTATTTTAGTTCGGATGGATTCCCAGATCAATTTGGTGGACCAGAAAGCCGGAAGTTTGGCCCGAAGAGAACGCGGGAAACAATTGAACGCGTTCACAATAATTCAATGGAAGATGCTATGGTTGTTTTCGATGAAGAGTGGGAAAATTGGAGAGGCGAAACGAAACAAATAGATGACGTACTTTTAATCGGTATTAAATTTTAAATGAGATATTGCCAACCGATTTTAATGCAACCAATGGCGATGCTCGATAAAAAAGTTAACTTAGTGAACCACATTATTTAAAACTAATCTTCAGACTCATGAATTTTATCTATGACCTGCACCGCACCATGATGTCGCAGAAGTTGATTCTGGTATATCAGGGTGATTTTACTCAGGAAAGTACCAAATCAATTTTGGCTATGGCTGAACGAAACCTGGATTCTTCCGGAGAAGAAGGTAACATAAAACGTAAAGTTTTTAATGTAATGGTTGAGGCCTTACAAAATATTGTGAAGCACAGTGATGAACTGGTGGATGGACAAGTGCGGAGCCATGCCGCTATTTTTCTGATTGGCCGCGAAGAAAATCGCTATACAATTATGTCTGGAAACCCAATACAGAAGAGTAATGTTGCGGGTCTTGAGAAAAAGCTGAATCATATAAACAGCTTGGATAAAGACGGATTAAAAGAACTTTATAAGGAGATTATAAAGAACACAACAATTTCAGATAAGGGCGGTGCCGGCCTGGGCTTTGTTGACATGGCGCGTAAATCGGGCGAGAAGTTAGCGTTTGATTTTCCAGAAATGTCAGGTGACTATTGTTTCTTTTGCCTAACGGTACACGTGCCCCGCGAAACTGAATAATTGAATAGAGACCATATTAACTAAAATAGATTTACACCATGGAAATTTTAAATCTTGAAGGAGCCGAAGATACACCGAAGATAATCCTCGATAAGAAGAATGGAATTTTTGAAATCTCTGGCCGTTCCCTTCCGGAAGATTCAGCAGAATTCTATCGTCCCGTTTTAGAGTGGATTGAGAGCTACGGAGCAGAAGCGAATCCATCAACCGAATTTGTATTTAAGTTGGAGTACTTTAACACTGCTTCTTCAAAATTAATATTAGATGTTCTTTCTGCATTGGAAGACATTAAAGGCATGAAAATTATCTGGTACTTTCATGAAGACGATGAAGATATGGAGGAAGCGGGGCAAGAGTTTTCAGAGCTCGTTGAAATACCGTTCGAGTTTAAGACGTACTGATCTTAGCTATTCAGCATCAATCGGTTATCTATCTTTCCAATTCCTATTCGCATGGGTTTGGAATGACGGGTAACCGATATTTTTTTATACCTTTATAGACATACTTTTTACCTATGAGTGAAGAAATACTCAAAGCCCTAACGCAACTTTTTGCCATTATCACCAAACAAGATGGAGGCGTTACCGAAAAAGAGAGGCAATTTGTAATTAACTTTTTTCAGACAGAACTCGACCGGGATTCGATTAAAGAATATATCGAACTATACGATCAATTTTCAGGCTATGGAAAAGTCGAGGAAGATGATGGCAAAACCAAACTCACATCGGTAAAAGATTCAGTAAAAACTCTTGGCATATGTAAAAAAATTAACAAGACCCTTACACAAAAACAAAAGGTAGTTGTACTGATAAAACTTTTGGAATTGGTAAGTACCGACAAAAACTTTTCTCCACAGCGAATGGAGATTGTGAACACCGTCTCCACGGTCTTTAATATTGGCAAGGAAGAATACCAACTCATTGAAAGTTTTGTTACAACTGAAGATGCCAAATCATTAAACTTTAGCGATATCATTCTTCTGAACTCTGCGAACTCTGCGGAAGAAGGAAAACTTCATAAACACGTTCATGGCCACATTGAAGGAACGCTTGTTTTTATGCGTGTGCAAAGCGTTGAAATGTATTTCACGAAGTACATGGGCGAGCAATTGAATATTCTCAATGGCTTTACCATGCAGCCGAATCGCGTTTACCTTTTTTCGCATGGAAGTACCATTAAAACGCAGGCAGGCGATGCGTTGTATTACAGCGATTTGGTTGCCAATTTCAATGAAGAACTAAAAACCGCGAAACTTTCCTTTAACGTTACCATTGATGAACTTAAGTTTCCTAATGGTGCAATCGGACTTCGCAACGTGGTTATATCAGAAGGGCCTGGAAAATTGATCGGTATTATGGGAGCCAGTGGTGCGGGTAAAACTACACTGCTAAATGTATTGGCGGGTTTAGTGAAGCCTACCATAGGTACTATACTGGTAAATGGGTTCGATATCCATAAACAGAAAGATAGAATTCACGGAGTTATAGGTTACGTTTCGCAAGATGACTTGCTCATTGAAGAACTAACCGTTTACGAAAATTTATATTATAACGCCAAACTCTGTTTTGCCAATCTCAATGAAGAGCAATTGCAAAACCGTGTAATGGAAGTGTTGACCAATCTTGGTCTCGATCAACGCAAAGATTTGAAGGTTGGAAACGTATTGGAGAAAACCATTAGTGGCGGTCAACGCAAACGACTCAACATTGCGCTTGAACTTATACGCGAACCCGCAATTCTATTTTTAGATGAACCTACGTCTGGTCTTTCGTCACGCGATTCAGAAAATGTTATTGACTTACTGAAAGAATTGTCGTTGAAGGGCAAATTAATCTATGTCGTTATTCACCAGCCCTCATCCGACATTTATAAAATGTTTGATAAGATGATTATTATGGATGTTGGCGGCTACCCTGCCTACTATGGACATCCAGTGGAAGCTGTTACCTATTTTAAAAAATCAACGCATCAAGTTGATAGTAATAGAGGGCAGTGCGAAACGTGTGGTAATGTAAATCCGGAACAAATATTTAATATTATCGAAGCAAAGGTTGTAGATGAATATGGGCAGCCAACAACCAAGCGAAAAATAACCCCACCGCAGTGGTACGATTTATATAAAGAGGAATTTAAAAGAAATCGAGTTGAAGACATTAAGGAAGAACCTCCGCATTCGCTTAACCTTCCTAATAAAGTAAAGCAAACTATCATCTTTGCAACGCGCGATACCTTATCGAAGTTGAGCAATAAACAATATTTGCTCATCAACTTATTGGAAGCTCCGTTGTTGGCATTTATTCTGGCGATCATTATTAAATACAAAAGTGCGCCCGGAGGAACGGAATATATTTTCCGCTTCAACGAAAACCTGCCGGCCTATATGCTGATGAGCATTATTGTCGCCTTGTTTATGGGATTGACCGTAAGCGCGGAGGAAATTATTCGCGATAGAAAAATTTTGCGAAGAGAGTCATTCCTCAACTTAAGTTGGAATAGCTATTTGGTTTCTAAGATTATGATCTTGTTCACTATGTCTGCCATACAAACTTTTTGTTTTGTGTTGGTAGGTAATTTGATTTTAGAAATAGAGTGGGGCATGTTTGTTCCTTTCTGGATTGCGTTGTTCACTACATCCTGTATGGCCAATGTGTTGGGATTAAATATTTCTTCTGCCTTTAATTCAGCAGTTACGGTTTACGTTATGATTCCGCTTTTACTTATTCCACAAATGATTTTAAGTGGACTGCTCTTCAGTTTCGATCGGTTAAATGATTTCATCAGCACCAAAGGTAAAGTTCCTATTGTTGCCGACATGATGGCATCACGATGGGCTTACGAGGCAATTGCGGTATATCAGTTCAAAAATAATTCGTACGAAAAACCGTATTATATTTTTGAACAGGCAGAATCACAAACTGATTTCCGTGCATCCTTTTTAGTGGACGAATTAAATAAGAAGCGAAAGTTTATCGCTGATAATATCAATGAAAAGAATGATTCGATTCAAGCTATCCTCCTTAAAGACTTGAGAATAATTCAAACAACCCTTCAAAATGATTTTTATAAAAAGGGACTTGAAAAGGAGTTAAGCACGCCATGGACGTTGGCCATGTTTACACCAGCGTTCGATACAAAATTAGAAGGCTTCCTTGCTGATTACAAGAAATTCTTTTTAAGCAATTTTAATCTTGCTGTAAAAGCACGTGAAAGTCTTATTTATAAAATGGAAAACGAAGCGGGTAAAAACTATAATCTGAATGTTTATAAGAATAAATATTATAATGAAAGCTTGTCGGATTTAGTGCAAAATATTTCTGAGAAGAACAGGATTTTGGAATACAACGGCCAGTTGTTTCAACAGATCAATCCCATTTTTTTAAGCCCTAACCCAAGCGGGCTATGGGATTATAGAGCACACTTCTTTGCTCCAGAAAAGAATTTATTCGGCACAATGGTGAGTACCTATCTTTTCAATATGTTGGTTATTTGGATTATGACCATCATCCTTTATATTACTTTGTATTTTGAACTGATGCGAAAGTTGATCAATTCGTTTGACAGTGTGCCCGGAAAGGTAAACCTGCCAAAGGTAGGGTTGCCAAAAAAGGAGTAAAGCAGGTACGTAACTTTTTGGCTGAGAGTTCTTAATTTTTAACTTTGTAAACGTTTAATTTTATCGCTATGAGAATTGTACTTATCGGGTTCATTTTGGCCATCTTCACCGCCTGTGGAACCGGAAACAAATCAAAAGAACAGGCCTTTCTGGAAGACCTGGATTCTACTAAGGTAGAGGGGCCTACTATTTCAGAAGAAGCAATTGGTGAAATCCTTCAGCAGATCCCCAGTCCGTTGGAAATTTCTATGCTTTTAAAAGAGTCGGGGAAAAAGTACAATGTTGGATTCCTTAATTCGCCAGATAATATTTCTAAATATAACAGCAATTATAAGAAGGCTCTTAATTTGGGTGTTTATGGTACTGATTTGGGATATACTAATATTTATGAGCAAAATCAGGACGGTGTAAAATATATGGCTTCCATAAAAGAATTGGCAGATGGATTAAACATCGGTCAGTTTTTTGATATTGAAACAATTGGACGATTAGCAACAAACAGCAAAAATCTTGATTCGTTATTATTGATTACAACACAGAATTTCAATAGCATAAACCATTACCTTCAAACTCAACAACGCGCGAATTTAAGTGTGCTTTTTTTAACAGGCGGATGGTTAGAAGCGTTGCACATTACGTGTGGCGTTGCGTCAGCGAACCCAACCAACAGAGAACTTCAAGAAACCATTGGAGGGCAAAAAATTATTCTTGAAAACATTAAGTTGTTGCTGTCTTTCTATAAAGATTCTGATCAGAACATGGCATTATTGTTGGCCGACATTGAAAAATTGAAGGCAGTTTATGATAAAGTAAAAATTACGTATACCTACAAAGAATCAACGTTTGAAGTTGTAGATGGTGTAATGATGATTAAAGATAACAGTACCAGCACAATTGACATTACATCAGAAGACATTGCCAACATCAAGCAGGTAGTTGGTGAAATTAGAAGTAAGATTATAAGCTAAGTTAATTAAGGAGCGAATATGAAAAAGTTAATTTTTATTGTTCTGTCTGTTTGCGTTCTAAGCACTTTAGAAGTTATAGGACAGTGCAACTCAGAAGCGTTAAGTAATCAATGTATCCCAAAACTTATTACGGGCTTCAATTTTTTGAAGAGTTATAAAATTGAAAAGGGTGCGAAGGAATACGTTGAGTACTCTTACGTATTTACTAAAGGCACGCAGTATATGATTAATATCTGTGCAGCCGCTCAGCCTACAGATGGTATTGTGGTGAGTCTTTATGATTCCAACCGTAACAAAGTTGCTTCCAGCAAAATTAACGGTCAGTTCATTTCTGCCATTGCCTATCCGTGCAACACCACAGGTATTTATTACATTCAATACACATTCGATGGTTCTACCGATTATTGTGGTGGTTCGGCATTAGGATTTAAACGCTAATTAAAAGCATCATTAAAAAAGGCTTCCTCTACAAGGGAAGCCTTTTTATTTATATCCATTTTATTTGTATGGAACAGCACGAATTACAATTCCAATTTAAGGCACGTTATTTTAAAACCGGTAGGTTAGATGCTTCCACCAAACAACTTTGGTTTGTTATTCATGGCTATGGCCAATTGGCAGAATACTTTATCCGCAAGTTTAAAATTTTGGAAGATCACAACGTTTGCGTTATTGCACCAGAGGGACTTTCGCATTTTTATTTGGAAGATGTAGGCAGCCGCTCACGAACAGGAAATAATCGTGTAGGGGCTTCGTGGATGACAAAGGAAAATCGTTTAATCGATATTGAAAATTATTTGGAATACCTTAATCAGATATACAAGAAAATAACTGAGAATAATTTCGCGATACCCATTACCATTCTTGGTTTTTCGCAAGGCGCTGCAACAGCCTCTCGATGGATAGGTACTGGAAAAATTAGCTTCGATCGGTTTATTCTTTGGGCTGGAGTATTTCCTCAGGATATGGATTTTGAAACCACTAAAGAAATTTTAAAAGAGAAAGAAACTTTTCTGGTTTATGGAAATGCTGATCCGTTTATTAATGCCGACCGAGTTGCTGAAATAAATACAGTTATTGATAAATTAGAAATCTCGCCCGTGGTTAAAGTATTTGAAGGCAAACACGATATTGATTCAGAAACACTGATGGCTTTTGTATAGCAGAACGTTGTTCGTGGATGGTTTTCTGTGGAGAATCTAAAATCGATGATAACTAATCGCCAAGCAATGTTACTTTCTAAACGTATTAATTCCTGTTAACTAAAGTACTACTTCCTTGCGCGGTTGGAAAGACAGTTATATCGGCCAACACAACGTGCGGGGGAGACGATAGTACATACAGAATAATATCTGCGATATCATTTCCGCGTAGCGGCTGCATTCCGGAATAGACAGTTTTTGCTTTCTCTTCGTTTCCTTTAAAGCGAACTAATGCAAATTCGGTTTCAACCAAACCTGGGTTAATAGAGGTTACCTTAATCCCAAAGGGATTCAAGTCCATACGCATGCCGCGCGTTAACGCATCAACAGCAAATTTACTAGCGCAATACACATTGCCATTGGGATATACTTCTTTGCCTGCAATTGAACCGAGATTGATTATGTGTCCTGATTTCCGTTCGATCATTCCCGGAATTACCTCTCGAGAAACATACAGCAACCCTTTTACATTGATGTCCATCATAGCATCCCAATCTTCTATACTTCCACTTTGTATTGGAGCGAGACCATGCGCATTGCCGGCATTATTTAATAAAACATCAATTGCTTTCCATTGATCTGGAAGTGATTCAATTGCTGTTTTTACTTTCGAATGATCGCGCACATCAAACGAAAGTGTTGTTACTTCTGTTAATGCAGACAACTCTTTTTGCAGAGCCTTTAATCGATCTTCTCTTCTGCCACAAAGAATTAGTTTGAATTTTGTTTTGGCCAATAACCGGGCGGTTGCTTCACCGATGCCTGATGTTGCACCGGTAATTAGTACGATTCTATTTTGCATGTTATTGAAAAAGTAAATACAGCGTAATGGTATTGGTATTGACTCGCTGAAGCGGCTGCCCATAAATGTTACTTGTGTTATCCAACACGTTTACAAGACCACGCGAATACCGAAGCTCTGGGGAGAACTTAAACAATGGAAAATAGAGATCGAAACCCAAGCCTGCCTCTAAACTTAAATTTGTTCCGGTTACTTCAAGAGATTCTGTTGTTTGATTTAATTTCTTTTTTCCAGATGCATCAATGCCTGGTTTTAAACCACCAATCATATACATGCGGATATTCTCTCTTCGCTCTGATTTGTACTTTAGCAAAATAGGAAACTCAACCATTGTAGTTTCAACCAGTTGATCTTGATGCGTTCCATTAGTATTCTGATACCGAAGTTTGTTTTCATAAAATGCCACTTCTGGAGTAAGTCGAATATCGAAAAATTCACTAATGCGATAGTTAACAATAAAGCCTAACGAAAAGCCGGGCGACCAATCAGGTGTAACAGAATGCAACGTGTCTAGATCGGGTCTATTAACAAATTGGTCAGAGTAGTTTATTTGGTAGGTAGTAGTATGAAGCCCAATCAAAAAACCATAGGTAAGTTTTTTTTCATCGTAGTTGGGGTTATTCTTTCGAACCCAACGTACTTTTTGCTGCGCTCCACTTTGGAAGGAGCAACATACCAATGCCAAAACAAAAATTATTTTGTTCCGGTGTAGATTGAGCTGATGCCAAACGTGAGTGATCTGCATTGTGTTTTATTAAATCCTACGCGATGTAATACTTCTATAAAATCATTTCCATCTGGAAATGCTTCAACCGATGCAGGCAGATAAGTGTACGCTGCATTGTCTGCGGAAACCATTCTTCCTACACCCGGCAAAATACTTTTAAAGTAAAAATTATAAAGTTGTTTGAACGGAAAAACCTGCGGCTTGGAGAATTCTAAAACTACAAGAACGCCATCTGGTTTAAGTACTCTTCTTATTTCACTTAGCCCCAGTTCCAGATTTTCAAAGTTCCGCACACCAAAGGCAACGGTTATGGCATCGAATTTATTCTCCTCAAACGGAAGATTTTCTGAGTCACCCTCAAGTAATTCTATTTTCGACTCTAGTTTTCTATCCTTGAGTTTAACCCGGCCAGCATCGAGCATGCCGGTTGAAATATCGATTCCAATAATTTTATCGGGATTGAGAGACAATGCCTGAATAGCGAAATCGCCAGTTCCGGTAGCAACATCCAAGATTAATTTAGGACTGTAAGGACGAAGCAAATTAATTGCTTGCTTTCTCCAAAGCTTGTCAATGCCCAAACTTAAAAAATGATTAAGGAAATCGTAGCGATGGCTAATGTTGTTAAACATTTTCGCCACCTGCTCCTTTTTTGAAGTCTCTTCGTTGTAGGGTAATACCTTCATCTATTTGCTTTTCCGATTATAACAAAACGGAAAGTTAGAGGGTTTAAAACTACCAACGAAATCAGTTTTGCAATACCTTAAATTCTACGCGTCTGTTAAGCTCGCGCCCTTCATCTTCATCGTCATTGCTGGCCAAAGGTTTAGATTTGCCATAGCCAACCGCCTGAATTCTACGCGGATCAATGCCTTTCTTTGTTAAATAATCCTTAACGGCTTCTGCCCGTTTCTTTGATAAGAATACATTGTAGGCTTTAGTTCCAACAGCATCGGTGTGCCCAGCTAACTCGATGATCATAGCATCATTTTGCCGCATCATGTTTTCCAATTTGTTCAATTCTCCGTAAGCCTCTGTTGTAAAGGTTGCTTTATCGAAGTCAAAATAAATGTTGTGAAGGATTGAAGATACGCCTACCGACAATTTCCTCATTTCAATTGTTCTTGAAAGAGATTTCTCAGTGGTGGTAGCACCTTCCAGTTTTAAATTGAAATTTTGAAATACATATCCTTCGCGCTCAACAGATAAACGATAATCTTTTGCCTTCGGACTGACAATGGTGAATTGATAAACGCCATTACCCAAAGGCGATGAACCGACTACCACATTATCTTTCGCGCCCTGTAGTTTAATCTTTACTTCTAAAGGATTTTTACCTTCAGCATCTACCACCGTAACAGTATACTTTACTGGTATTAATTCCTTCTTTGGTTCTACTTTAGGCTCCGCTTTTGGTTCTACCTTCGGGTTCGTTTTCGGTTCAGTTTTCGGTTCTACTTTCGGTTCTGTTTTAGGAATTACAACCTTTGGTATATCTACAGTTGGTGTAATGGCAGCGATAGCGGTCGTATCTTTTGGTTCTTCAACAGTAGGTTTGGCTGCAATAGGTTGTGTATTTTTTAATCCATCTGGTATGGTAATCATATAAATATCCAGATAGCCCATTCCATCTTCGCGCACCGAAGAATAATATGCTCGTTTGGAATCTTTTGATGACACAAAATAAATATCATCATCAGGTGTGTTGATAGGATATCCTAAGTTTTGAGCATCGCTCCATTCGTTTAGATCAGGATTGTATGTGATTTTAAAAACATCAAAACCACCCATACCTTTATGGCCTTTGCTACTGAAATAAAGTGTGACATTATCATAATCGATAAATAATCCATCTTCATCCATGTCGGTATTAATCTTAGGGCCAACATTTTTCACGTTTGTCCATTGCCCTTTGCTATCTTTTGTTGCGCGATAAATATCCAATCCACCAAAACCTCCCGGTCTATTACTTGAGAAGTAAAGCGTCTTTTCATCCGTAGTAATGGTCACCGATTTTTCCATGAAACTTGAATTGATGATCCCTGGTAATGGTGCGGGTTCGCTCCAAATACCTTTTACATCGCGTTCACTAAAATAGATATCGCCCCCACCATCATCTTTGTATTTAAATAATATAGTACCGTCAGCCGACAGCGCTAAATTGGAATCGTGGTATTGAGTATTGACCGGAGCTCCGATGTTTTTTGCAAACGCCCACTTACCACCAACCTTGGTTGAGTAGAAAATATCTTCCCAAGGTTTGTTATCATCGGCAACGTTTTCGTTTAAGTTGTCGTCTCTTCTACGCGTGGTAAAAACAATTTCATTTTCAGCTTCATTTAATACTGGAGCATAATCTTCAAATTCAGAATTGATTTCCCTTCCAATATTTACGATTGAAAAATTCCCTGGATTGGCCACAAAGTCTTTTCCGTTTTCAGATTCAAAAATACCCCTATCCACACTGGCAAGACTTTCTTTATCCTTTCCCTGATAATTTGGTTTGCTGGCCAATTTGACTTTGTAGAGATCATAATATTCAATGGCTTTATTGAAGTTCAAACCATATTGATAACTTTTTCCGATAGAGTATAGAAGATCAAATTTATAGTCAGGATCCTGTCTGTAAACACGCAAAAAATATTTGGTTGCCAAGTCTTTACCGATAGTGATTAAATGGTAACGACCAGCCTGATAATTGGCTTTTAGAAAAGTAGTGTCAAGATCTGCCGCTTGCGTAACAAGTTCTCGCGCAAGGTCGATAGCCTGGGTGGACTCCATTATCAAATCAGCCTGCTCCATCAATTGTTGAGCTAGTTCTTTCGGATCTGATTGGCTGAAACCCGGGGTAAAAAGCGCTAATGAGAGAGTTAAAAAAATCAGTACTCTTTGGATACTGCGCATTGCTAAAAAAGTTTTGTATCTAAAATTATGAATAAAAAAGTACGTCAAGATAGCACAAGTTAATAAAAACTATGAATTTCGGAACATAATATTCTGGCCATAAAACCCACGGCCAGCACAAACTTAGTATTTTACGCCTCAATCATTACTTTAACCATGAAGATAAAACAGGCCGAGTTCGTTTCAAGCTTTGCGGATGTAAAAAAATGCCCCCCGCCAGAGAAACCTGAGTTTGCCTTTATTGGCCGATCGAATGTGGGTAAATCATCGCTTATAAATATGCTTACTAATTCTAAAAAGTTGGCGAAGATTTCTGTTACTCCAGGTAAAACCCAAACAATCAATCACTTTCTGATTAATGAAGGATGGTATCTGGTAGATCTTCCCGGCTACGGTTACGCTAAAGTAGGCAGAAGTACACGCCAGGGGTTTGGTAAAATGATTGAAGAATATGTGCTAAAGCGAGAAAATCTATCATGCCTTTTTATTTTGATCGACTCCCGATTAGAGCCTCAGAAAAATGACTTGAGTTTTATTCAGTGGGTGGGTGATAAAGAAGTACCGATGGTTATTATTTTTACAAAGGCAGACAAGCTTTCAAAAAACGATCTTCAAAAGAACATTAGTCAATTCAAAAAAAGATTATCGGAAGATTGGGATGAATTACCACCGATGATTATTTCATCATCAAAAACAAAGACAGGCCAGGAAGAAATATTGACGTGTATTGAGGAGGCGATGGGGTAGTCCATAGTTAATAGTCGATAGTCAATAGTAGTGCGTAACAATTTTAAAATATTAATTAACGTGTTTGAAATAGATCAATCATTCCTAAATATCCTTCACTATCGTAAGTTCTCACTGCACTCTTTACTACAGACTATTGACTGTGGACTATGGACTATAATTTATTAGATTTGCCCCTCAAAAAAAACAAAACATGACTTTAGCAGATATCGCAACACTTTCAGGAAAGGGCGGACTTTATAAGATAGTAGCACCAACAAAATCGGGTGTGGTTTTAGAATCGTTGGATGAAACCAAAACGAAAATAGTAGCTTCTGCGAGCAATAAATTATCGCTGTTGCATGAAATTTCTATTTACACTACAACCAAAGAAGGAACAATTGCATTAGAAGAAGTTTTGAAAAAGATGCATGCAGAATTTGGAAATGATTTGGGTGTTGATGGAAACTCTGATGGCGTTGAACTAAAAGCCTTTATGAAAGCTATTGTTTCTGATTTCGATGAGAACCGTGTTTATGTTTCCGATATTAAGAAACTGATAAAATGGTATGCGACTATTTTGAAATACGCTCCGGAGATTCTTGTGGCTGCCGAGTAGTTGCCTTTTAATTTATAGGCGAAATATTTGTATGGTTTAAAGGATGACCGCTAACTGAATTTTTTATTTGGATCCTGTCTTACATCAAAAAATGCAAGAACAATAATCTTTTCATCTCTTATCCGGTAGAGCATTCGCGTTTGAGGTGCAAGTTGAAAGCCCCTGATATCACCCTGTTCAATTTGCCCTATGGAAGGATAATTTTTAAGAAGGGTAAATATTCTATCTGCTTTTTGAACAAACTGCTTGGCCGTCTTTTCTCCCCATTTGTATTTTATAAATCCTACAATTGAGTCAAAGTTTTGTTCGTCTCTTTGGGTTACAAAAACTTGCATCAAAATTTCTTCATCACATCCTTCCAGGCGATAAGATTTTTATCGTTTTGAGATTCCTTGTACGATAAGTAAACTTCTCTCTTCTGATCCTCGGTGAGTGTCTTAAAAATCTCACCCTCGTTAGTCCGTTCGCTTTCTTTCAGAAAATCGTAGATAGTGCGCAGCAATTGTTCATTCTCAATTTTGTCCAGAATTCTATGTAAGTCTAATTTCATTTCAGTTGTTCCCATATTCGATAGTTTATATCAAATTTAAGAAACTAATGGAGAAGCGCGTATGTGGATTGGGTTGTCATTTGAAAACAATAAGCTGCAAATCTGCACAACCACTCCAACGTTTACTAGAATATTCAATACCGTTGGATTGCGAGCCTTTTTGAACGCTATTGTTTCTGATTTCGATGAACATCGGTAGTCAGTCCGGTTAAAGAAAATATCTCGCTGATCAAATACAAATGTCCATTAACTGTTTAAAATTGCAGTAGTTTTTCCGAGTTCACCTAAAATCAAAAATCATGATCAATTTTTTTGTTAACAATGATATACTTCAGGAAGAAATTAAGTTCTTAATACGAACTTGGGCAAAGAATACTCAAACGGATGTTCGGTTCGTAACCGATATAGTATAGGGCATCAATGTAGGGCAAACGGCAACCAGCAGAATTCAGACTTCTGGAAATTTTTCTCCCGACTACTTCAGCCACGTTAAACTTAACTCGCAATGTCTGGTGGAGAACGAAGATGGGAAACCAGATTATCTGGCTACTGCTTTTTATATGCTCAACTGCATTCAGGAATTTAATGATCCTGATCCAGATGAATTAGGTCGGTTTCGTTTCAGTAATAGTTATCAGCACCGTTATAAAAACGCAGCAGAGAACATTGTTCAACAGTGCTTTAACGAGATCTCTACGATTTGTGAAATACCTTTACCAAAAGAAAAAACAAAATTTTTTCTGACACATGATATTGATTCAGTTAATGGCGCTATTCTGGAGGATGGATTTAATGTGATTAAAAAGGGGCGTATTGATCTCTTTTTAAAAATGCTTTTCAACATCGCCATTCAAAAACCTGACTGGTTAAATATGGACAAAATTATGTCCATTGAAAGTGAGTACGATTGCAAATCTGTTTTTTATTGGATTGTTAATCAGGGGAGGATTAACAAACGCGAGGTCAATGCTGATTATGATTTTCATTCTTCAACGATTCAAAAAAATATGAAAGCGGTTAAAGAGAATGGTTTTGAAAATGGAATACACAAAAGTATTTCAGTGGTTTCTCTTTCAGATGAAATCAAAAAATTCGGGGCGCTACCGATAGGAAATCGATATCACTATTTGAAGTTTCACCTGCCCGAGATGTATCATCAAGTAGAATCATCCGGAATAAAACTGGATGCCAGTGTTGGCTTCGCTGAAGAAATGGGGTTTCGCAATAGTTATGGATTACCTTTTAATCCATTCGATTTCAACTCAAAGAAAGCCTTTTCATTTGTTGAAGTACCTTTACATATTATGGACAGAACATTCTTTCAGTATAAAAAATCAAATACACTAGAAGCGGAGAAGGACATTTTAAACTTCTTTGAAAAGAATAAAGAGAACTGTGTACTCTCTGTATTGTGGCATAATAACTTTTTTACAGATTATAAAGTCAAAGGATATCTTGATCTTTACAAGAAGATTCTGGCTTACATAAAAGACAATAACTTTAAAACCATAAGCCAGGACGAAATCATTCATAAATATTTCAATAGCATAACATGGCCATTACGATACGCTTACTTCAAAATCAGGAAGTTGAACTGGCCAATGCATTCTTTAACAAAGTGTATCAGATTAACAGACCCATCGAGAACTTTAAATGGGAATTTTTAGAAGGTCCTTTCGGAAAAGCCATTTATGTAATAGCCGTTGAAGAAACTAGTATAACTACAACAAAAATTGTTGGTATTCAATGCGCCATTCCAATTGAGTTAATAAGCAGCAAAGGAAAGGTTGTTCTCACCGCCAAATCAGAAGATACATTAGTTGATCCTGCCTATCGAGGTCAAAAGATCTTTGAGCGGATGTATGCACTTCTCTTTGATGAATGCCGGAAGGCTGGTGTTCAATACCTTTGGGGATTTACTCCTGCGCAAAAAGCATTTGAACGAATTGGTTTTGAAATTCCTTTCAAAGCAGAACAAGCATTACTCGTTTTCAATCCGCTAAAAGCATATCATTATTTAACAGGTTTGAATGCGCAGAATACATCGGTTGATAAATTGAAAATCCTTGGCCTATGCATGCTCTCATGGATAAAAGGATTTAAACGACATTTTATTAGTTTAAGAAATAACGACTTACGAGAAGCTTTAATCCAAAAGAAGAATGACTTCTTTCAAACTTGTTATGGAGATCACGATTATTTTACGTTGAATGAAACAGACGAATATATGAAATGGAGGATCGACCAGAATCCATTTCAAAATTCATACAGTAGTTTTCAACTTCATAAAAATGAAACGTTGGCAATCGATGCCATTTTGAATGTTAGAGAGGATGTTGCCTATTTGGAACAAATATTTTCTTGCCAGAATGAAACAGCGCCAATCATAGCATCACTAGCAGCGAAGGCAACTAAAAAAAATGTATCCCTGATACGGGCACTTTGCTTCAGTACAAACCAAGAACTTGTATTACAGGGAGATCAGCTTACAAAAGCTGGTTTCACGTATCTTAAAAGAGGTAGTTACTTTGTTTGGAAATCACTTAATACTTCTATACATATTTCTCCCAATCGCTTACTTCTGAATAGATTATTTACACAGGGGAATAATTAGTTTGATTCGATAATTGAGAGCCGAGAATAATATTAGATCTGTCTGGAAATAAAATTATTATAAAGGAATTGAAGTAGGTAACTATGAATTAAGGACCGCCTTCTCCACCATATTCTTCGATCCAACATAAAATGGTGTGCGCTCGTGTAACGCTTTTGGTTCGATGTCTAAAATTCTTCCTTTGCCAAATGATGCAATGCCTCCAGCTTGCTCGGCAATAAAAGCCAACGCATTACATTCATACATCAGTCGGAGTTTTCCATTTTTATTTGTGGAGGTAGCGGGGTAAATGTAGATTCCTCCTTTCAACATGTTTCTATGGAAATCAGCAACAAGCGATCCTACATATCGCGCTGAGTAATTTTTGTCTTTGCAGAATTGAAGGTATTGTTTCAACGGTTCGCTAAAAGAATTATACGAACCTTCATTGATGGAATATATATTTCCGTCTTCCGGAATTTTCATGTCGGGGTGTGATAAAAAATATTCACCTAAAGTAGATTCATAGGTAAATCCATTAACACCATGCCCTGTTGTATACACCAACATTGTTGACGAGCCATACAATACATATCCGGCAGCTACCTGTTCTGAACCTTTTTGCAGAATGTCTATTTCTTGAATGGGCGTACCGGCTTTACTCTTTCTTCTATAAATTGAAAAGATTGTGCCGATCGAAACATTAACATCTATGTTTGATGATCCATCAAGCGGATCGATTGCAATTACATAACTACCTTCGTTATTTAAGTCCACATACGTTTCAGCTTCTTCCGATACTAAGGCGCAAACTTCACCACCTTTCGCAAGTGCTCGCGTAAAGCGAATGTTTGCCAATACATCTAACTTCTGTTGATCTTCACCCGTAGAATTTTGAGATCCTACCGCACCCATAATATCAATCAACCCGGCTTTGTTCACTTCGCGATTCACCACCTTAGAAGCCAAGGCAATATCACGAAGCAGTTGCGAAAGTTCACCGCTGGCAAATTGAAATTGATCTTGATTGTTTTTGATAAATCGATCGAGGGTAACGCCAATAGATTGCGCAATTCTGGATGACTCAATGCTTGTTGCGTTGGTATTATTGATTGATCTTTGCATGCTTTTAATTTAGCACAAAGGTATTATGCAAACGATTGATTTCAATAGAAATGAAGGTTTTTAAATTCGGGGGTGCTTCTCTTAAAAGTCCAGAAGGTATTCGAAATGTAGCTTCCATTATTCAATCCAATTCAAATCATAATCTTTTGGTGGTGGTATCGGCCATGGGCAAAACCACGGACATGTTGGAGAACTTAGTATCGATGGCGAAGATGAAAAAAAGTTTTAATGCTGCGTTAACGCTGTTAAAAAATTATCATGAAGAAATAATAATCAATTTGTTTACCGATCCATCTTTTGTGCAAACCGAGATGGAACACATCTTCACTGAATTGGAACAAGAATTAAATCTTGATGCTGACTTCGATCAGGTTTACGATCAGGTAGTTTCAAAAGGTGAATTAATATCTTCTCTTATTTTACAGCATTACCTTCTTTCTCAAAACACCACCAGTTATTTGCTCGATGCACGGAATTGTATTCGTACTGATTCTTGTTTTCGTGAAGGAAAAGTAGATTGGGAAATTACCGCGTCTAATATTCAAACGCTGTATTCAAAAATTAATCAAGGTATTATCATCACGCAAGGTTTTATTGGTAGCACAACGGATGGGTTAACTACAACGCTGGGTCGCGAAGGTTCTGATTTTACGGCTGCTATTTTTGGTTCATCACTTTTAGCAGAGTCTGTTACTATTTGGAAAGATGTGCCGGGTGTAATGAGTGCCGATCCGAAACGGTTGTTGTCTGCTGTTGTGTTTACTGAATTACCTTTCAAAGAAGCTGCGGAGATGACGTATTATGGAGCCAATGTAATTCATCCAAAAACGATAAAGCCGCTGGCGAATAAAGGGATTAAGTTGTTGGTTAAAAACTTTGTTGATCCTTCATTGCCAGGAACAACCATCCACGAATGTGTAGTAGAAAATTTACCGCCCCTCATTGTTTATAAAACCAACCAATGCCTTATCTCTTGCAAGGTTACTGATTATACTTTTATTTCAGAGAAGCAATTGAGCGCCATCTTTCAAATTACTTCCGATCTTGATATACGCATCAACGTAATGCAAAACTCGGCTATATCGTTTTCTTTTTGTATTGATTTTCGCGAAAGCAAAGTGGCGAAGTTGATAGAGAAACTGCAACAGAATTTTGAGGTGTATTACAACACCGGGCTTACCTTAATTACGGTTAAGAATTATGACGAAGCTACCTTTGAAAGCTATCGGAAGATGAAGGATGTTTTGTTAGAACAGTCATCGCGATCTACGCTTCAGATTTTAGTTAAGGGTTAAACGTTAAATGGAAAAAAGCGTAAGTAGAGAAAGATGTTATCTATAAGAATAAAAGTAGATTTTAAGTGCATTACGATTAACGATTAACGGCAACGAAATACTTTTTCTCGCTATCACACACATGGCATTGATAGGTATCGGGTAAATTTTCGAAAGATGTTCCTGCGGCAATATTTACAATTGGATCGCCATATTGTTGATCGTATATAGTAAGGCAATTACTGCACTGATAAATTGTTGTTAATCTGGTTTGTTGTGTTTCGCGTTCTGTTTGTTCTACCAATTCCTTTTCAGGATTAAGCTGCCGGAAATACAATTTACTTAATTCGATAAGCAAGGTTGGTATCATTTCCTTTTTTACACCGCGTGCATAGGTAAGGTAAACGATGTTGTTCGGATTAAAATTCTTAGCGTATTGAATAGTATAATGATCGCCCGGTTTCAAATCTGTTGCGCTGTTCTTCTCTATAACAATGGCTGTAAACAAAAACATTTCACGATCTGTCTTAATCGTAAAGGTTAAACCATGCGTACTAATATCTTGTTGATCCAACTCGCGTACAAGAAATCGTTTTAATTCAAGCGCCTCTGGATTTATTACCGGTAAATGCCAATTGAGTTCAAGGGAAGAATGTCGTTCATTGATACCGAATTTCCCCATCATTTTTTCCCACCGAAGCCGATCCGTTGCTTTTATTCCTTTAACAATAAAAGCTTTCCACGGAATGATGTTGATCTTACCAATATTTGTTTCCTGACACAACCTACAGGCTGCACTCATAAAATCAATATCATATTGATTGTTGCGCCAATACAAGCCGAGCCAGTATTGATTATTGCGCATGGCATTAAGCCCTTCATAATACGGAAAATTTATTTCTGGAAATTTTAGTTTCTCGGCAATGGGTTTGTAGTTAATGCGAATGTTATTGTTCTTCAACACCATGTAAAGTTCCTCCGTTGTAAAAGGAAGGTATTGCAGAAAAACGGTTTCTAGCTCTTTTGAAATTTTTGAAATGTCTTGTCCGAAGATAAGGCGCGGCCAGCATTCAATTACATTTCCCTTTCGGGGATCGCGAATGTATAAGTACCAATAGTTTTCTTCTTTTGATGCAATGAAGTTCAGTTCGCCTGTAAGCAGCGGAACTAAACTTTGTACTGGATCAACAATATTGATTTTTATTTTCGGCTTATGCTCAAAGCTATCCATCACCAGGTTGTACGAATCTTCTTTGAGCCAGTTGGTGGTTTCAACCACATTTACTACCGCATACGAGCTAACAATATTTTGATAAACAGACTGATCGCTACCGAGTTCATAATCAATGCTAATAGAATGAAAAGCTTGTTCTAATTCAACTTCATCAATATCATTAGAAGGAAACATAATATCTTGCCGCGAACCAAACAAAACATACTTGTTACCCAAATTTTTTGAGAGCGCCATGATCTTTAGCAAATCGGCAGGCGATAAAAATCCTCCTTTTACAAATGCACGTATCAGTTCACTTTTTCTTTGGTTATCCATTCCTCTGCCGTTATCAGTTAATGGTTAATCGTTAACCGTGCTTTCTATTTAGATTTCTTTTAATACATTTGACTCTCAAAATTACGTTAATTTATCATCGTCATACGATTAACGATTAACCATTAACTATTAGCCATTAACGAGCTGCCTCAGCATCTGCTGTATCTCAGGTTTGCAACTTCCACAACCCAGGCCAGCGCCAGAGGTTTGGCAAAGGTCTTTTAAAGAAGTACATCCTCCATCAATTAATTTTTGCAAATTACCTTCGCCTACTTGATTGCACGAACAGACTAGTTTGCCCATAACAGGTTCGGCTTTTTTTCCGGAGCGAAGAAGTTGCATTCTTCTTTCAGACAATTCAATTTTATTTTCAATAAGCGATTTGAATTCAGCAAATTCACTTTTGTCGCCAATTAAAATTGCACCCACCAACCGATCGTCTTTAATAATACACTTCTTGTAATACCGCATCGACTTATCAATGAAAAGTATTTCATCGTAGCCAACACTGTTAACTGGTATTTCGGCAATACCTATCGAGCAAAGATCAAGACCAGAAAGTTTTAAAATGTTCATTGGTACTGCACCATCGTACAAACTTTGTAGATCGCCATGAATGAAGCGCGCCAACACATCAGCTTGTTTTTCAGCTGCTGCTGTTATGCCCAGCATGTTGCCGTTGTTTTCGGCAATTTCTCCAACGGCAAAAATATTTGGATCGCTAGTCTGCATGTAATCGTTCACTAAAATTCCACGAGAGGATTCCACTCCGCTTTCCTGCGCAAATTCTATGTTGGGTCGCGTACCTACTGCATAGACAATGGCATCGGCTTCTAAAATTTTTCCGCTTCTTAATTTTGCGGAAAGTCTTCCTTGTGTTTTTGATGGCTCCACAACATGAACTTGATCGTTCATGTAAACCGTCATATTTTTTTCTTCAATAAAATCAAGTAGCAACTCGCCACCTAAGTTATCAATCTGGCGTTCCATCAACCGACTACCCAGTTGGAGGATTGAAACATTTACATTGATTTCATTTAACGATGCCGCAAGTTCAATACCCAGCAAGCCACCACCAATGATTAACACATGTCCACCGGGTTGCAGGAAATTTTTTAAGCTATCAGCATCGTGCCGTGTGCGCATGGTAAATATTCCGGGCAAATGCACGGGCGCATCTTTTGGCAAGAACGCGCGTGTTCCAGTTGCTAGAATTAATTTATCATAGGTATGTTTATCACCACGTTTATCAACAACATATTTTTCACTCCGATTTATTTCTATAATTTCTGTCTCTACATTTAATGTAACATTAAGCGCTTCAAATTCTCCTGCCTGAAATTTTTGTAACCTATCCCAAGACAGCGATGCATTGACATACTCCGGCAACAACACGCGGTTGTAGAAAGGATATTTTTCTTTTGAGAATACCGTTATGTCATCGGTCATGTTGACTGATCGGTATGAACAAATAAAACGATATGCAGCGGCACCCGCACCTGCAATAATTATTTTCTCTTGTCGTTTTTTAAACTTTGTTACCTCTACTGCCGAGAATTTGAAATCGGGTTCTTTTGAAATGGGATCGACAATGTTGCTCGTTAAATTATTGGCACGAGCATGATCTCCTGATAAAATTTTCCCCCAATGCATGGGAAGGAAAACAACGCCCTTTTTAATATCGTCTGTAACTTTTGCGCACACGCGAACATCACCGCGCATATTTTCAATCGTCACAATATCGCCATCTTTAATGTTGCGTACCAATGCATCATGCGGATGAATTTCTAGAAACGGTTTGTCAATATGTTGGCGAAGCTTATTTACCTTTCCGGTTTTCGTCATGGTATGCCATTGATCGCGAATGCGACCCGTTGTCAAAATCAAAGGACAATCTTTTGTGAGAGGTTCTGAAAGATTTTCAGGATTCTCTAATGGAAAAAACTTTGCTTTGCGCGATGATGTATAAAAAGAATGATCTTCAAATAGTCGTTTCGTTCCAGGATGTGTTGCGTGTGGAACGGGCCATTGAAATGTTCCTTCTTTTTTTAATCGTTGATGTGATAAGCCACTGATATCAATGTTGGTATTTTTTGTGAGCGCACAATGCTCATCATAAATTTCTGCTGCCGATCCAAAATCAAATCCCTTAAAGCCCATCGCTTTTGCAAACATGCAAAGTATTTCTGCGTCAGGTAATGCTTCACCCGGAGCATTCACTGCTTTACTTAAATAGCTGATCCTTCGATCAGAATTTGTCATCGTTCCTTCTTTTTCGAAATGCCCTGCGGCAGGAAGAATGAGATCGGCATATTGTAGCGTATCTGATTTTTTAGAAATATCCTGCACCACAACAAAGCGTGCTTTTTTCAACGCGGCCTCTGCACGTCTTGTGTCAGGTAAACTTACTAGTGGATTTGTACAGACAATCCATATGGCTTTTAAATCGCCTCGTTCCAACGCTTCAAACATTTGCGTGGCGGTAAGTCCTGGTTTAGACGATATAGATTCAACGCCCCAAAAATCAGCAACTTCCTTTCGATGTTGTTCATTACCTATCAATCGGTGTGCAGCAAGCATGGTAGATAATCCACCTACCTCTCTTCCACCCATGGCATTTGGTTGACCTGTTAATGAAAATGGGCCTGAGCCAGGTTTACCAATATGACCTGTAATTAAGTTAAGGCTGATGAGTGCAAAATTTTTCTTTACACCAATCGAACTTTGATTAAGCCCCATCGCCCAAAGCGAAAGAAATCCTTTTGACTCTGCTATATAGGTGGCTGCTTTTTTAATGTCGCTGATCGATACATCGCACTTTAATGCTGCATCTTCAACGCTAACTTGAAAAATAGAATCACGATACTTTTCAAACTCTTCGGTATGCTTGGTAATGAAATCAAAATCGACCTCTCCATTTTCAATCAGTACTCGTGCAATGGCATTGTAAATATAAATGTCGGTGCCGGGTGTGATCTGTAAATGTAAATCGGCCAGTGCACAACTTTGAGTTTTTCGCGGATCGACCACTATAATTTTAACATGCGGATTATTTTGTTTTTGTGCTTCAATTCTTCTGAATAAAATTGGGTGACACCATGCAGGATTTGCTCCGGCAATTAAAAAACAATCCGCCAATTCAATATCATCATACGAAATCGGAACAGCATCTTCACCCAACATGTTAGCGTACCCAGCCACAGCGCTGCTCATGCATAAACGCGAATTGGTATCAATATTATTTGTGCCGAGAAAACCTTTTACCAGTTTATTGGCCACGTAATATTCTTCTGTGAGGCATTGACCTGAAACATAAAATCCAACCGAGTCCGGACCGTGTTGATTGATAATAGATTTGAAAACCGCAGCAGCGCGTTTCATTGCATCAGACCAACTAACACGCTCTAACGGATGGTTCTTGCTCCATCGCATTTCAGGATACAGTAATCGGTCGCTTGTATCACGCATGGCATAGTGCAAGTTCATGCCTTTCGAACACAACATACCTTTATTGGCAGGATGATCTTTATCACCCTCAACAGAAATATTTCCGTTTCGATCTTTCTTCACCAGCATACCACAGCCAACTCCGCAGTAGGAGCAAGTTGTTTTGATCGTTTTTTCTTTATGTAGTATCACACTAAAATTGGTTTCCAGTGAGCGGTTTTCAGTCTGCGGTAACTGGTAACCGATAACTATTTTTATGCTGCTTGTTCTTCTTTATAAAATTCCATTTCCTCGGTCTGTGTCCCCACAGACCGAAATTTAACTTCGATGTTGTGGTCTGTGACGACACAGACCACGGTTATAGATACCATTATACGCAATATCGTTTTGGAGTGCGGTTGATGTGAGCATCTATAACACCACAAATTCGAAATCTTAATAAGCACTGGTTCCTCATGTTTTAAATTTCTCATTCCCTACTTATAATGACTACTTGAAAATAAATTCAGGCTTGATCGAAATCATGAGATATGCCCAACTTGAAAAAGTATCGGCATTCTTCACATTCTTCACTTTTGCCGCAACCATCGTTGATGTTGAAAACATGGAACAGTATCCACCCTCAATCGTAATTATTTTTGTTGGAGCATAATTGAAAACAAAATCAAGCTCAGTTCCAAGACCTTTATCAAGTGTAGTTCCTATCTCATCTGTTACAGCATTTGCAAGTGCAAAGCGATGTGCATCTAATGAAAGCGTGAGATTATCTTTCAATTTATATTTAGACTTCACA
>JBBRFY010000004.1:0-40643 GCA_038241205.1 Cytophagales bacterium | reverse complement strand
TAAAATCAGCGGATGCAGAACGAGTATGACGAACAACGTAATTATTCGATTCACAACGGTTTGGTTTAGTTAGTTGAAGATACAAGATTCTATAAACTAAATGCAAATGTTTATGGATGAAAAAATTAAAAACAGATCATCAGAGAAAAATTTCACGCGATTACAACAAAATTTTTTCTGTTTTCTTGCCGATGCTGTTAGAACTCTTTTTTGAAATTAAGGAAAAATCCACGATCTCCTTCTGCGTTTAAACTATACTCAAAGCGAAAAACAATATCGTAAGAACCAACCAAGTCGAGGCCGAAACCACCACTGTACAGAAATTTATTGGTAAGAAGCGCGCCATAATTATAATTTGGATAATTTTTAACGTAGCCCATATCGAAATACGTTTTTAGATAAAGCGCGATTGGAATATGCCTGAATTGATCGATTGGCATTGCAGACCAATGAAAATTTCTGGAGAAGATCTGTTTTTTAAAGGTGGTTTTATTAATTGCATAAACGGGGCCTTCAATTACATAAACTTCGTATCCGTGTAGAATTTGCGATCGATATCCTAAAGCACCATAATTAGCATACGGTAGATTAGTTGGATTACTCCAATAGGCACTTGTAGAATTTGATAAATTGAATTTGTAATGCAAAGGTATGTACCTCGAAAAGGTTGCACTGAGTTCTGTTTTATTAAAATTGGAATTCGAACTAAAACCAGATTGACTTATACCCAGACCAAAGTAATGACCTTTTAACGGATACCCTATGTAATCACGATGATCAGAAGAGAATCCATAACCTGCACTAAAAAATTGCTGCTGTCTTCTTTCATTGCCAAAATAATTAGCATTGCTATCTACTACCATTTCTGCAACAGTGCTATTTCTGTATTGAAGTCTGAAGGAATGGGATTCGTAAAATGATTTTCGGTAGGAGTATGTCACCGAGCCGCCCTTTGTCGATTTTATTATTTTATCGGATTGTATAAATAAAAGCTTATGGTCTATTGTTCTAAACGCCACGTTTTTTGATTCCGAGTAATCCAAATCAAATGCGAGTCCCTGTTTTTGATTCTTATCGATATATGGAATTCGATAAGTAAGTTCAAACCTCCGTTGAAAACCAAGTTGCGCGGCAAACCGTAACGTTTCGTTGCGTCCCCACATGTTGTATTGATAAAGCTTTAGGCCATAATTAACGCGCGAAATATCGTGATTATACGTTCGCCACCATTCGTTAAAGTTTCGATCAGAAAGTTCAAAAATAAGGGAGGGAAAGGTGTACCAGCGTTCGTTTACATCGATCAATAAATCGAAAGTATTGTTCTCAATTTCCAATACCTTTATTTCTACCGTATTAAATAATCGGGTATTGATTAATTTTTTTTTATCAAGATCAAGAACTCCCTGCAAGTCGCCACTATAAATTAGATCACCAGACTTATAGGTAAGCTCGCGCAAAATAATGCGATCGCGCGTAACACTATTGCCAATAATAAAAATGCGGTTAAGGGTAAGAAACGTGCCCGTGCTATCCATAACAATCTTAGTGCGTGCCGGGCGAACCACAGAATCGGCACAAAGAATTTCTTCCGGACTTGAACTAACTCCGGTAGAAAAAATACTGAATAGACTGAAAACGAATACGAGCATGGTGCAACGCTAAGACCCTCACTAATCAAACAAGTTTAACGTTACTTCTTCTTCATTAAAAGGTAGTGTTTTTCTTTTTGCGAAAAGACAACAATAAGATAACAACACCCGCCAAAAATAATGGGATGCTTAATATCTGCCCCATATTAATGGGCAAGGTATCTTCAAATGACACTTGGTTCTTTTTAAGAAACTCGTATAAAAAGCGGAGGCCAAAACAAACAATAAGAAAAATACCCAGCAATCTTCCTTCGGGCAAGTTCTCTTTGTAATGTGCCCATGTAAAAAAGAGCAATGCAAATAGCAATACACAAGAGATAGATTCATAAAGTTGAGATGGATGAAGCGCTATTCCATATGCTTTTGTGCGCGCTGCAAATGCGCCATTTTCTTGTTTAGCAATCTGATAATCAAGATGAAGTTCTTGCGGGATTTCAAGGAAATCGTAAAGTCGATTGTTAATTATGTCTTTTACTTTGAAGTCCATCAGTGCATTAATTTGTCGCTCAGTAGCGCCTTCTTTAAAGAAAACGTATATCGATATTGGTTTCCGTCCATCACTTAAAGCAGGTAAGGAATCATTTTTAACATATTCCACCGATTCAACAATACCTTCGCTGTCTATTCTTTTATCTTTTAGTTCTTCTGTTAAAGTTCCGACAAAAACAACACCCCAAGGTTTATCGGTGGCTTTGCCTATAATCTCCGAATTAAAATAATTACCTAAGCGAATCATTGCTCCGGCAAGAGCAACGATAATAACAATGCGATCAACTACCTGAAGAAAAGATTGACCTGGTCTTTTTGTTTTGGTGAAGAAACTTCCTTTTGATTTCTTCTTGGTGTTACCTAATTCACCTTGCGATCCTGATGAGACGATGTTGTTTTTTGAATATCCAAACGTGTAATTTGAATAAAGCCAGATGGCGAACAAAATACCAAAAGCAGCACCATGACTTGCCAGACCTTGAAACCCAATAAACCGAAATGGACTAAACTTAATCGGTATTAAAATCCCGATGGGATCTTCCAAAAACATTTGAGGATCATAGAAAATAATATGGCCTAATCGCGCGCCCAAAATGGTAGCGATAACCATTACAATGGTAAGGGTATCGACATCCTTTTCAGGTTTACCTTCTTTTTTATAGATGTAATAAAATATTTGCTGCCCTATTAGAAAGGAAATGGCAAATAATAATCCGTACCAGCGAAGGGAAAACGGCCCAATCGAAATGATCTCCGAATTTCCGTTCCAAATAATGTAACTCAGTATTGCCATAAGCGGCAAATATAAAGCACATCAGCCATTATGCAATAATTGTTATTGCGAATAAGGCTACGCCAATCTCAATGATTGTTTAATTCCTCAAGCTCCACTTCAAAACCAGAAGAGAGGATCGGAAAACGGCACCATGTGCGAGGGTCAACGTTAAAATTATCTAAATGAAAAGCTGGCGCTAACCGTTCGCGTTTCCATTGATTGGCCGACCAGAGTTTGAAAAATTTAAAGATGTGTGCTTTCAGCTCAATAGGGTCATAGCCATTTTGAATCATGCTATCAAAAACTTCTACTGGAGATTTGCGATTTAAGATGGCGTGGTTTTCAATTTCATTCAGAACAGAATAGGGCATCAAATCTGATTCATCTGTTTGATGGCGCTCCAAAGGCCTGAGCTCGGCTGTAGGTTGAAGGTTGTTTACATCATAAAGACCAGGCTGATGTAATTCTTTTTCTGCCCATCGTAACCATTGAAGAATAAAAACTTTGCTTAAGCCGGCAATAGGAGCAAAGCTTCCGCTCGTATCGCCATCCATCGTGGCATAACCAACATCGCCTTCACTTCGGTTTGAAGTAGTGAGCAGCACTGCACGTTTCACATTGGCCAACATCCAGATAATAGGTGAGCGCGTGCGTGCCTGAATATTTTGTAAGGTAATGTCATCCGTTTCCCACGCAAGCTTGCGATCTATTGCCTTTTCTATTTTTGAGGTATATGAATTCACCTCGTCATCAATTTGCCAATAGTGAAAGGTTGCACCGATAGAATGCGCAAGCTTTTCTGCTGCATTAAAAGTTTCCGTTGAAGAATTTTTTGTTCCCTGATAGGCACAGGTAAGTATTTCACCAACGGCACTTTTCCAGTCTGTTATATTTTGTGATAGCGTAAGGTATTCACTGAATTTACTAATTCCCAATTCTTCAATTCCACGCTTTACCATTTCTGCCACCATAATGGCACATGATGATGAATCGGCACCACCACTTAATGAAAGCACAAAACCGTTTGCTTTACTTTTTCTTAAATAATCAAACAAGCCCAGTGAAACAGCGCGTGTTAGTTCTTCATTTTTTTCTTTTTCATCAAGTGAAGGTATTGCAATTGAATTTTCAGGATAATCAAAATCGATTTGTGTTGAGAGTAGTGAAAAACTTTTGAAAGAGAGTCGCTTATCAACAGCCAATAATTTTCCGTTTTGTGCGATGATGATATCGCCATCGTATATCATGCGACCGGCTTCATTGCCTAGCAAATTAACAAAGAGGTAAACGCATTTAAATTGTTCTGATCCGTTTAGCACAACCTCCCGCTCGCGCAATTCACTTTTCCCCATTGCAAAATGGCTTGCGCTAGGGTTTAAAATTAAATCAATATTTTGTTCAGCAAGTTTATACCCTGGGCGTTTTTCTTTTCGCCAACCGTCTTCACAAATTTCAAAGCCAAAGCGAATACCTTCTACTTCATAAATGATATCACCAACTTGAATTGTTTGTTCGTCTTCAATAATCTCAACCACTTTTCCAGGCAGCCACGCATCGAACCAACGTGGCTCGTAATGAACACCATCTCGGGCTAAGTTCTGCTTTAAGGAAATGCCCAGAATTTTTTTATTGGAAACAACGCACGCGCCATTGTAAGTAATACCTTCCATGCGAATGGGCAGGCCAACGCTTACCGTTATGCCATCACAAAATTCTTTAATAGCGTGAAGTTCTTGCCATGCTTTTTCAGATAGCCACTCACTTAGAAAGGTATCTTCACATCCATAACCTGTTATGCAAAGTTCAGGAAGACACAGCAGTTTTACATTTTCTTTTTTAGCGGCCTCAATGGCTTGCAGAATATTCGTTCTGTTATTCTTCCAATGAAATGGAATTTGATTAACGGATGCACCTGCTATTTTTATCGTTCTCACGTTGGATTGTAATGGTTACCAGTTTCCAGTTTCCAGTTGCCGGTGACTGGAAACTGGAAACCATTTTTTATTAGTCACTTAACAAGTTAAGCATCTCACACGTTTTTAAAGCTGCGTCTTGTTCTGCTTTTTTCTTGCTATTTCCGTAACCTAAACCTTTTGGTTCATTATCTATCATTACCTGTGCTGAAAATTCTTTCTGATTTCGATTTTTCTTAATATCAACAATATCGAATCGAATTTCTCTGCCGGCTGATTGAGCCCACTCAATTAATTTGCTTTTGTAATTCGATTCTGAGTTAACAAGTTCGTCTACATTATAATGCGGACCGATGAGTTTATCAATAACAAATTTTTTGGTGCGTAAATATCCCTTGTCAAGGTAAACAGCTCCAACAATTGCTTCTAAGGTATTTCCTAAAATTACTTGCTGGAGATTCGCATTCTTCGGATCGTATTGAACGATGGTACCGATACCAATTTTGCGCGCTAATAAATTGAGTGCTTCGCGGTTTACAATTCGAGATCTGATTTCAGTTAAAAATCCTTCTGACTTGAATGGGAATTTTTTGAAGAGAAAATCCGCAACAGCGGCACCTAAAATAGCATCGCCTAAGTACTCTAAGCGCTCATTTGATTCTTTATAGCCTTGTCCGTTTTCTTTTGCGATAGAGGAGTGCACTGTGGCAAGTTTGTAAAGTTCCAGATTGGAGGGCGTGAAGCCGGCAATATTCTGCATTGCTTGCACGAGCTTTTTATCGCTTGTTGATTTTCCCTTTGGAAGTTTAAGGATTCTCCAGACCAAGTGTTATAGATGTCATGATTTACTGAATGCTAAAGTAACAAGTAAAATGTGAATAGTTAAAGGCAACGTTAATAGTGAATGGTTATTCGTTAATCGTAATGCAAATTATACATTGAATTAACTTTTATACGCCAGTTCACGATTAACCATTAACGGATAACGATTAACCTTTACTAGACTTTCCCCAGAATGATAGAGAAATTATGACCTCCAAAACCGAAGGTATTGCAAAGGGCAATTTTTACTTCGCGTTGCTGTGCTTTGTTAAAGGTAAGATTCAGGTTTGGGTCCAATTCAGGATCGTCAATAAAATGGTTGATGGTGGGCGGAATGATGCCATGGTTGATTGCCATTAAACACGCAATACTTTCAATCGCGCCAGCGGCTCCCAATAAATGTCCGGTCATGGATTTGGTGGAACTAATGTTCAACTTATATGCATGCTCTCCAAATACTTTTTGAATGGCTTTAATTTCGCCAATATCACCCAACGGTGTAGACGTGCCGTGTGTATTTACATAATCTACATCACTGGTTTTTAAACCTGCTTCTTCTAATGCATCGTGCATTACCTTCGTTATTCCAGCGCCTTCCGGATGTGGAGCAGTAATGTGATATGCATCGGCAGACATGCCGCCACCCAGAATTTCTCCATAGATTTTAGCCCCCCGCTTTTTTGCATGTTCATATTCTTCCAAAATCAATGCTCCGGCACCTTCACCCAAAACAAATCCGTCACGATCTTTATCGTATGGACGCGATGCTGTTTCTGGAGAATCATTTCGCTCTGAAAGCGCACGCATAGCGTTAAATCCACCAACCCCGGCTTCACAAACTGCAGCTTCAGAGCCACCCGAAACAATGATGTCTGCCTTCCCTAATCGCAGGTACGTGTAGGCATCATAAATAGCATTTGTTGAAGAAGCGCAAGCGGATACGGTTACGAAATTTGGTCCGCGAAAGCCATACTTAATTGAGATGTGGCCTGCACTAAGATCGGGAATCATTTTCGGAATAAAGAACGGATTGAAACGAGGAGTTCCATCTCCTTTTGCATACGTTTTTACTTCCTCTTGAAACGTTAATAACCCCCCGATACCTGAACCCCATATCACACCAACGCGATCAGGATTTAATTCAGCTAACGGGAGGTTTGAGTCTTTTATCGCCTCATCAACCGCCACCATTGCGTATTGTGCAAATGGATCCATTTTACGCGCTTCTTTCCGATCCATAAAATTACCGACATCAAAATTCTTGATTTCGCAGGCAAACTTGGTCTTAAAGAGCTTTGCATCAAAGCGTGTAATTGGGGCGGCACCACTTGTTCCGTTCTTCAAACCTTCCCAATATTCTGGTAAGGTATTGCCGATTGGAGTAAGTGCACCAAGTCCTGTAACGACTACTCGCTTCATTATCATGCGTAAAATGTGTGGTTGTAGGGCGTACTAAACTAAACTATTTCTTTACATTCTGTTCGAGGTAAGAGATAGCCTGACCGACTGTTGAAATATTTTCTGCTTGATCGTCCGGGATAGAGATGTTGAATTCTTTTTCAAACTCCATGATAAGTTCCACAGTGTCAAGAGAGTCAGCGCCAAGATCGTTAGTAAAGCTCGCTTCAGGAGTAACTTCAGATTCTTCAACACCAAGTTTCTCGATGATGATCTGTTTTACTTTTTGTGCAATTTCAGACATGTTTTTAAGGTTTAATGATTTAAAAATCACTGCAAATAAAGAGATTTGCCACAATATTGTCAAACTTTTTTGATCTTCACCAACAACGCGTCATAATACCTTAAATTCAAAATGAAGAAGAGTAAGCTAATCATTGAATATCAATTCGATTTTGAATTATTCGGGGTTATTGCCACTGTTAAGGGCTATAAGCTAGCTTGGGAGATGAATCAGAAATTGAGTTTAAAACTGATAAAACAACCCGATTTGGTGGTTGGATTTAAAAATAATGAGGAAAAAAGTTTTTCTTTTTATGCGCATGAAACCGAGATCAATCGATTGAAACTCTTTAAAAACAAGCCTGTTGAGGGCGATGCCGGAAAGTATTTTTTGATACCTGAATTTCCTCACTTTGATTTTATAATTTTGGCCGACATGAAAGAGCATATCTTGCGCGAACGGCTACTTGCCGAATTAAAAAGAATACCTTCGGCCCAATTGATTTCTTCTATTGCAGTTGATAAGCTGAAATCGAAATCTAATTTTGTTTTTTAATCACCCTATATTTTTCCCAAAACCATTAGAAACGTAATTGATTTATTATTTTAAACACTATGCAAGAACGAATTTCCTTCAACAAGACAAAGATTGTAGCCACCGTTGGCCCGGCCTCTAATAATAAAGAAATGCTGCGCGCCCTCGTAAATGAAGGTGTAGATGTGTTTCGCTTAAACTTCTCTCATGGAACGCATGAAGATCACCTTAAAGTAATCAATTTTGTTCGCGAAATAAATGCGGAGTTGGGCACAAAGGTAGCGTTGCTTCAGGATTTGCAAGGCCCTAAAATTCGTGTAAACGATATGCAGCCTGGCATTGAAATTAAAGCGGGTGATGAAATTACCATTACCACAAAACAAGTTTTAGGAAACAGTGAGTTGGTTAGTACATCGTACGAGAATCTTCCAAAAGACGTAAGCATTGGAGATATGATTTTGGTTGACGATGGAAAAATTGAATTGAGAGTAATGGCGGTTGATGGTATTAACGTGCGTTGCGTGGTGATATACGGTGGCCCATTAAAGCCCAGAAAAGGTATCAACCTACCGAACACAAAGGTATCGGCACCTTCATTAACAGAAAAAGATTTGGCTGACTTGTATTTCGGGCTCAAGCAAAATCTAGATTGGGTGGCGTTATCATTTGTGCGCAAAGCAGAAGATATTTTAAGTCTGAGAGAAATTCTAAATACAGAAAAATCAACAACACGAATTGTAGCCAAGATTGAAAAACCAGAAGCGTTAGAAAACATTGATGGTATTCTTGCCGAAACAGATGCCATTATGGTTGCCCGTGGAGATTTGGGTGTAGAGATTATGATGGAAGATGTGCCGATGGTGCAGAAGGGATTGATTGAGAAATGTAACAAACTAGGGAAACCCGTAATTGTTGCTACTCAAATGATGGAGAGCATGATTGAAAATCCACGACCAACACGCGCGGAGACAAACGATGTTGCCAATGCGGTTATGGATGGCGCTGACGCTTTAATGCTTTCTGCTGAAACTGCCGCAGGTAAATATCCAATTGAGGTAATTAGAAGCATGGTGAGAACGATTGAGTCTGTTGAAAAGGGTGGCGATATTTTTTATAAATTCCGAGCCCTTGATCCTAACGCTCCAAACTTTTTTAACGACAGTTTGATTCTTACAGCCTGCAAACTCGCAAAAGATGTTAACGCGAAAGCAATTGTAGGAATGACACAATTAGGATACAGTGCATACAAAGCTGCATCGCACAGGCCGAACGCAAATATTTTCGCCTTTACCAGCAACAAAACTATAATCAATACCATGAGTTTGGTGTGGGCTACGCAAGCGTATCACTATGATAAAGGTGAATCAACCGATGCGACTATTGCAGATGTGGAAGCAATTCTTAAACGCGATGGCCATGTAAAATCGGGTGACATATTTATTGTTCTCGCGAGTATGCCAATTAATGATCGTGGTCGTTCGAATATGATTAAAGTGCATCAGGTGCAGTAGGTATACAGGTGATCAGTAAACGGTAATCAGTAGTCGGTACCCATTGCCGATCACCGTTTACTGATCACTGATCACTGATTACAGATCACAACTTCGGTTCCACCATAATTACCTCTTCACGCTCTACCACAACAGCACCAGCCGGATCACCTTTTCGCTTTCTTACAAATTTCTTTTGCGTTACAGAAACAGGGCACAACGATTCTGTTTTTCGTTTTGAATTATAGGCTGCAAGTTGGGCTGCGCGCTCAATTACCTCTTTCGGAAAATCTTTTCCAGCACGATGTTTAATTATAACATGCGACCCTGCTACATCTTTTGCGTGAAGCCACAAGTCTTCTTTATAACTATACTTTAGTGTTAAGGCATCGTTGCTTTGCGCGTTGCGGCCTACCCAAATTTTAAAACCATGAAATTCAAATTCGTGATACGGCAATGGCGTTGTTTGTTTCTCTGCTTGCGGGGTGAGTCCAAAAGAAGTAGATAGCGTTCGAATAACTTTTAAGTCTTCCGATTCTTCCAACGTTTTTATTTGATTTTGAAGAACGGCTATTTCTTTTTGTTTTGAGTCGATGGATTGTTGTAGCCGATCTAATTCTTGTTGCTGATTTTTTGATTTGCGATAAAATACTTCAGCATTTTTCTGCGGACTCAAAGCGCGTTTGAGTTTTATTTCCACAAGATGATTCTCCTGATAGAAATCTTGTAGCATTATTTTTTCTTCTCCCGATTTTATTGCGTGAAGATTCGCCATAATTAAATCGGCCCACGTTTTATAATTCGTATTCGTTTCAAGTTCTTTTAATTTATCGCCTGTTTTGCGACAATACAGTTCGCCTGATTGCAATTTTGATTTTAAAACGGAGAGCGCAGCGAGTTTCTCTTTTGAAAATGCCTGATGATGTGTATAGGTATGAAAGAATTCATTGATGGCTTTTAAGGGATCGGCAAACTCTTTCATTACCTTGCCCATTCGCATAAGCGATAAATAAAGTTTCGCATTCAGTTCTACAATGAAGTATGTTGGAAGCTCGAGATCAGATCGCAATGACTTGATAGCATGCCATTGCTGATCTAACGTGTTGTTGGAAAATCCTGAATCATTTAAATATTTCCAAACCAGTTTTCCAAAGGTGAAGTAATGGGCTTGAAGATTATCGCGATGTATTTCAAAAGCTTCACGCGACCAATCTATTGTTCGATCTAATTCGGTTAAGATAAGCGTTTCATCTTCGCCAAGATTATTTCTGAAAAGTGAAAAGGATTTACCCTCTTTAAATAAAATGATGTTGCTTCTGTTGCCATGCATTTTAAAAAGCAAGGCATAATCATTACTCAACATTAATGCAAAGCTTCGTTCGTTTTCAAACTGCCGAATACTTTCAACACGTTGGCCAATCAGTTCTCCAAAAAGATCAACACTGTTTCTCCGTGCGCGTTGAAAATTATCCGGAAAGGATAAACAAGAGAAAGATGCAAGCAGACTTGCTTTGATAAAAAACGGATTGGTTCGCGTTTCAAAGCGGATGATCAACTCTTCCTTATTCTGGCTAAAACATTCAGATATCACGCAATCTTTTAGTTTAAGATTGAGTGTTGGAGTTAGTTGATGAAGAAAGTAATAATTGTTATGCACTCTTTTAAAAGTTAATCGTTATCCGTGAATCGTTAATAGGGGGTAGAGAATTTCGGTTTAAGAAGTACGAACCGTGAAAGATCTTAATTCGATGATCAGATATTAAAGCGTCAGTACCATTAACGAATAACCATTAAGGGATAACGATTCACGATTAACGATTACCCTCCAAGCTCAATCCATCATACGCAAGAAACACATTAGCAGGTAATTTTTTCTGAACGTCAGCGTGCAAACCAAGTTTATGGCTGATGTGTGTGAAGTATGATCTTTTGGGTTTTATTTTTTCGACCATCGCCAACGCCTCCTTTAAATTAAAGTGAGAGATGTGTGGTTCTTGTTGAAGCGCATTTAACACTAAGATTTTTGTTCCCTTCAATCGCTCAAGGGTTTCATCTGGAATATAATTCGCATCGGTTATGTAACTAAAATCTCCGAAACGAAAACCAAGTACGGGCATTTTTAAATGACGTACCGGAAGCGGTGTTACCTCAACTCCATTAATCTCAAATTTTTTTTCATCGATGGGGTGAAGGTTTATCCGCGGAATTCCCGGATATACTTTTTCAGCGAACACGTATGCGTATTCGGCTCTCAACTGATCGAATACGGGCTGCGCGCCATACACTGGCATATCCATCGCCTGCATAAAGTTATAAGCACGAACATCGTCTAACCCTGCAGTGTGATCACGATGCGCATGTGTAAAAAGAACAGCGTCCAGTCGATTTATATTTTCGCGCAACATCTGTTGCCGAAAATCCGGACCGGTATCCACTACAAAACTTTGATTGGAAATTTCAACGTGAATAGAAGTTCGCAAACGTTTATCACGAAAGTCGAGAGAGCGACAGACTTCGCATGTGCAACCAATTACTGGAACGCCTTGTGATGTGCCGGTTCCCAGAAATGTTATTTTCAAGCTGCTGTAGAATGTTGGGTAACTTCTTCGTAAAGCTTTTGGCTTTTATCGGTAAAGCCGGTGGTATCAAGTTCAACGTTTTTCAAAATATCCAGAAGCGCATTAATCTTACCTTCCGTGGTGTAAAATTTATTAATGATCATAATCTTCTGATCTTTCAATAAGCAATATCCTGACTTAAAATGACCTTTTTCATACCGAAGAATGTAATCAGATTCTGCAATCAAGTCTTCTAACTTAGTGAGAAACGGAACGGTGTATTTAATCATGGCCGTAGTGTAAATTTCAGCGTGCAAGATAGAAAAAAATGCTGTTGGTTTATACTCGATATTCACTCAATATCAATTGCACAAACATACCCTCAACCAATGATTGCCGAGAAAGGTAGGCACATCATTGCGAGGCACGAAGCCTGCCTGTCCGGAAGGCAGGCAATGCCCTCACTACTACGCACCCAAGTGGAGCCGCACTGACGTTGAGCGAAAGCAGATTCTCAAACACGTACTTATTCTTTTGTATTTCATAGGCTGGGGATACAGCGAAGCGCTGGATGAAACATGGCCACGTCAGCTTGTCCCGGTTTTTGCGGGCAGGCAGGCTCGCAATGACGTGCTGTTTTTTAGTGTGGAGTAGTATGGGTTTGTAAATCGTCATTACCTTTCAGGCTTGGAAATCAAGAATAAGAAATTGATTGTAGTAGTTGGCGCCACTGCTGTTGGCAAAACGGCTGTATCGATTGAGCTTGCACAACATTTTAAAACTGAAATTATATCAGCAGATTCACGGCAGATTTTTAAGGAGTTAACCATTGGCACAGCAAAGCCAAATAAAGCGGAGTTAACATCGGCTACCCATCATTTTATTAACAGCCACTCCATAAACGAAAAATACGATGCGGCTCAATATGGTCGCGATGCGTTGGAACGCATTCATCAGCTTTTTAAAAAGTACGATTACCTTATTTTGTGCGGAGGTTCTGGTTTATATATAAAAGCTGTTCTCGAAGGCTTTGATGATATTCCTGAAATAGCAGAAGAAATTCGGAAAGAATTAAATCAGCAATATGAGAAGGAAGGTATTGTTTGGCTTCAGCAAAAAATGAAGGAGCTTGATCCGGAGCATTTTGAAACCATTGATAAACACAATCCTCACCGACTTATACGGGCGTTGGAAGTAAGGATAGAAACAGGATTTTCTATTTCTACTTTCAGAAAAATGGAAAAGATTCAGCATTCATTTTCAATTGTGAAGATTGGTTTAGAACTTCCGCGTGAAGCGTTAAATAATCGAATAGACCTGCGCATGGATCAAATGATTCGCGATGGATTGTTTGAAGAAGCGAAACAGATGTTTGAATTTAAAGATCAGCACGCGCTACAGACGGTTGGATACCAAGAGATTTTCGATTTCATGGAAGGGCAGTACGATAGAGAAGAAGCAATACGATTGTTGAAAAGAAATTCGAGGCGATATGCCAAGCGACAGATGACGTGGTTTAAAAAAGATTTGGAAATAGAATGGTTTGATCCGGAAGATATTAATAGAATAATAAATTTTGTTTAGCCTTGCTTGTTGCCGATGACCGGTGACTGGCAACCGGCAACTTGTAACTGTCAACGAAAAATGATGAATCAAAAAGTTTTAATTATTGCATACTATTGGCCGCCAAGTGGAGGAAGCGGTGTGCAGCGTTGGCTCAAGTTTGTAAAGTATTTACCTTCTTTTGGATGGACGCCCTATGTATTCACTCCAGAAAATCCTTCGTTCGCTATTCAAGATCAGTCGTTGCTGAACGATGTGCCGAACGAAGCAGAAATCATTCAGTTTCCTATTTGGGAACCGTATGATGCATTCTTCAAACTATCTTCTTTTTTAGGTAGCAAGAAATTAGCGAAGTCAACCGATTTGGTTTCCGAAAAAAAGAAATCACTCTTTCAGAACATAAGTACCTTTATTCGCGGAAACTTTTTTATTCCTGATCCGCGCGTGTTTTGGGTTACGCCATCGGTAAAATTTTTGGAAAGTTTTATTCACGACAATCAGATTAATACGATCATAACAACTGGGCCACCGCACAGCATGCATTTGATTGGTTTGAAATTGAAAAAGAAAATTCCTTCAATAAAATGGTTAGCCGATTTTCGCGATCCTTGGAGTGAATGGGGTTTGTTGGATAGTTTAATGGTGGGAAGTATTGCACGAAGTTTTCATCGAAAGTTGGAATTGAAAGTATTAAAGAATGCAAATCGAATAATTACCATCACACCATTTTATGCAAGGCAGTTCGAAAAATTATCGAATAGAAAAGTAGCGTTGCTTACCAATGGCTATGACGAGGACGACTTCAAACACATGTTGATCAAGCGTCCAGATAAATTTGTTATTCGTCATGCCGGAATTATAAATGAAAAGTGTGATCCGAAACCTTTCTTAATTGCGCTCGAAGATGTGATGAATGATCACGTTGATTTTAAAAATGCTGTTCACCTTGATTTTGTGGGAGAGATACATCCGCAGGTTAAAGAATTTATTGCGCAATCTTCAACCCTGAGCTCTGCTATTACCTTTACGAAAACAGTTCCGCATCATGATCTTATTACCTTATATGGAGAATCTGCTTTGTTGTTAATTATCCTTACGGGCTATAAAGATGCCGAAGGATATATGCCTGGAAAATTATTTGAATACCTAGCAACCGGATTACCTATCCTTGGAACAGGTCCATCACATGGTGATGCTGCTACTTTGCTAAACAAGTCTGGTGCAGGAGAAATGATTGAAGGTAAAGATCAGGAAAAAATAAAGCAGGCATTGTTAAATGCGTATGAGCGTTGGAAAAGTGCTGCAGCAACACCGTTGCAACCGGAAGGATTTAGAAAGTATTCTCGAAGAGCAATCACCGAAGAGCTTATTTCTTTTTTAGAATAAACGAAACCCTCCGCTTCGTTCTAGAGTATCAATCACAAATCACAAATCACAAATCACAAATCATTAATGTATTCCCAACGATTGCTGAATTCCTTCTAACGATTTTCCTTTTGTCTCCGGTAAAACTTTCCAAACAAAAATTCCCTGAACAAACATCATCACGGTAAAAAAGAGAAAGGAATAAAATCCGCCACCTTCCATACCGGCAATAATGGGAAATGTCCATGAAATAATTGCTGCCATAACCCAGTGGGTAGAACTGCCCAATGTTTGTCCGGCAGAGCGAACTTTGTTGGGAAATATTTCAGAAATAAAAACCCAGATAACAGCGCCCTGCGAAAATGCAAAGAACGCAATGAAAGAAACAAGACAAAGCATTACACCATATCCTCCAAAGTCTTGTGTATAAAATGCATACGCCACCAGGCCGAGCGATACAACCATACCGATTGAGCCAATGATGAGTAGTTTTTTTCTTCCTACCTTATCGATAATTAAAATTGCCAATAAGGTAAAGATCATGTTTGTGGCACCAATGGAAATAGCCTGAAGCAATGCCGTGTCTTTTGTGAGCCCTGTCATTTCAAAAATGCGCGGGGCATAATACATTATAGCGTTAATGCCCGAGAATTGATTAAACATCGCCAACACTACGGCAAACAGTATTGGTTTATTATACTTTCCGTTGAACACATTTTCTTTCTTCATACCAATTTCAGAACGGAAAGATTCTTCAATAATGCGTGTGGTTTCCTTCGGGTTAGGCTCGCCAACTTCCACAAAAACTTTTTCAGCTTCCATGCTTCTGTTCTTGCTTATTAACCATCTCGGACTTTCTGGAACAAAGAATACCATTACAAAAAAGAACAGAGAAGGAAACGCCTGCACGCCTAACATCCATCTCCACGATTCTTCACTAACACCAAACAAAAAGTAATTTGAAACGAACGCAATGAGAATACCACAAACAACATTGAACTGAAATAGACCCACCAATCTTCCGCGACTGGCTGCTGGAGAAATTTCGGATATGTACATCGGTCCCACCACGGAAGACGCGCCAACGCCTATGCCACCAAGAAAACGAAAGATTACAAATATTGACCACGTAGAAGTAAGTGCTGTAACGATCGAGGTAATTAGATAGAGTAATCCGATACCTTGCAATACTTTTTTTCGACCAAACTTTTCGCTGGGTATGCCTGCAATGAGCGAACCGATTACGGTGCCAATTAATGCAGAGGCAATGGTGAAACCATGTTTAAAATCATCTAAAATCCAAAGTTGCTGAATGGATTTTTCTACTCCTGATATAACGGCTGTATCGAATCCGAAAAGAAATCCTCCGAGTGCCGCTACGATGGCAGCGCGAAATGCAGTGTTGGTATTCGTCATGTGGTTGCAGGTTGTGGCAGAAAAGATAGGCTTTGAAATTGAAAAATGAAAATTAGCGCTGGGAATAAATAAACAGAACATTGAATTAAGAAAATAATATGAGTGGTTGAAATAAAGAAAGTATTCCTTTCAATGAGACAACATAAAAAAAGACACCTTCACAATAAAAGGTATCTCTGCGCTTCTTAATACGTACGACTCAATACTCAATACTCTTTACTCTTTACTAATCTCTCCCTAACGCACCTGCATTCTTCGCGTGAAGTATGGTTTTAAAATAGCCCGATCCAGAACCAACCATGCGAGACCGAGATTTAAAACAATAATGATATTGATTACCAACTTTCCATTTACTGAAACGGTTGGAAGCGTTTGCTGAATAAATTGTTTTGGAAGCATGATGTTATTTAAATCAACTACGGTTTGGGTCTGATCAAAAACTCCTGACGAAACCAATACGGCAACGATACCTACCGCCACCAATATGCCAGCCAATAAGAAAATTCCGTTGCGAATAGGGAAGGTACTTCGTTCAACATAACCATCGAGTTTACCCATTACCATCTGTGTAAAATTTTTTGATGGCTGCTCCAGATTTTTTTCGCTCAAAGCAGAATGAACCATACGAAGCTCCTCGAAGCGCGCGCGAAGTGTATCACTTTCATGAAGTGATTTTTCGAGGTCTTCTTTCTCTTCTAATTTTAATGAACCATCCAAGTAGTTCAATAAAGTATCATCTAAAGGTTGCGGTATTTTTTTCATACGTTATAACGTTAACGCTTCATGTTTTAAAATTAGTGTTAATTCGTCAGCCATACGTTGTCGTGCGCGATGAATTCTTACTTTAATAGTATTGGCTTGCGAGTTTGTTATCGCTGCGATCTCATCCAATGAAAATTCTTCAAGGTAAAACAAAGAGAGTGCTACGCGATCATTTTCATTTAACTTGGCCATCGCCTGATTTACATATTTCTTTTTATCTGCCGATTCTAATGTTCCATCATTTCCTGGATTGTATTCAACAATGGTATTCTCAATGCTTTGAAAAATAACCTTGCTTTTTCGTTTCGCGCTGATGGCGGTATTGAACACAATGCGATAAAACCACGTGGAGAATTTCGCTTCGCGGTTAAAATTACCTAAGTGATGGTATGCTTTAACAAACGCATCTTGTGCTACCTCTTCTGCTTCGCTTTTGTTCTGCAGTATTTTCAGGGCAATGGAAAAGGCATAATACTTATGCTTATCAACCAAAATGGCATACGCCTGCTGATCACCCGCCAGCACCCTGTCGATACAATGAAATTCCTCTTCGTTTGTCATTACTGCACCTTTGACGCTGCTTTTTCAATTGAAGTTACAGAATATTGTTTTTGTTGGTTACATAATAGCAAATCATATCATCTTAATTCATTGTTATACTTTCATTAAATTAGCGAGCTTTTAAAAAGTAAGAGATGAGGAAATTTTTAATTCTGGGAGCTTTTGTTTTTATGGTCATTGTACAATCGACTGCTCAGGTAGTAATAAATGAGGTTTTTCCTACCAATAGCGATGTAAACTACGATCCCCAATTTTTTAATTTTTCCGGTTGGATCGAACTCTATAATAAAGGAAATACTACCGCCAATATTGGGGGTCATTTTCTTTCGAATGACCCAGCGAATACGTTGATGTGGCAGATGCCGGGAGGCACAACGATTGGCGCAAAAGCCTATTTACTTATTTGGTGCGATGAAAAAGATACAGGTCTTCATGCTAATTTTAAGCTTGATGCGGATGGAGAAAAAATTGTTCTTTCTACTTCCTCTGCAACGTTGGTCGATAGTTTAACCTTCCCTAATCAATACGTTAATATTTCTTACGGACGTGTAACCGATGGGGCTAACAACAGAGGATATTTTTCAAAAGTAACGCCCGCGGCTGCTAACAGTTATGACAATGCTATCGAGGTGTTAGCCGATGTTATCTTTTCGAATGAAGCGGGTCGCTATGCTGGCACACAATCCATTTCTTTGTCTCATCCAAAAAGTGGTGTATCCATTCGATATACTACAAATGGTGCTGAGCCTGATCTGGCATCGTCTCAATATTCTGCATCCATTTCTATTACGAAAACAACAACGTTAAAAGCGAAAGCCTTTAAAGCAGGAATGCTGCCCGGCAATACACTATCCAAAACATATTTTATAAACGAACATACTTTTACGCTACCGGTTATTTCACTTTCCACCAATCCAAAATTTCTGTGGGATAATACAATAGGTATTTATGTAAGTGGAACTAACGGCATCGCTGGTAACTGCAATCCAAACCCGGTGAACTGGAATCAGGATTGGGCAAGACATGCCGTTTTTGAATATTATGATGCAAGTGGTTTCAGAAAATTTGATCAGTCGCTTGATATTCGAATTGGGGGTGCATGCAGCCGCAATCAACAGCAAAAATCATTTGCGGTGAAGGCTCGTGATAAATATGGTAATAACACGTTGGACTATCCTCTTTTTCCGGCAAAAGAAATCTATAAGTATGGGGCTTTTAATATTAATAATTCAGGCAACGATTTTAATGTCACCATGTTTCGCGATGCGATGTTACAAAGTCTGGCGGCTAATCAAATGGATATTGATTACATGGAATATCAGCCTTCGGTGTTGTATTTGAATGGTGAGTATTGGGGAATTGAAAATCTGCGTGAAAAAATTGATGGCGATTATATCAAAGCAAATTTTGATGTCGATAAGGATGACGTTGATTTGATCGAGACCTATGGAAATGCAATAGAAGGATCAGGCGATGCATACCAAAATTATTTGCAAACGTTGCAAGGTATGAATGCGAATGACCCTGCAACGTTTACATTTATTGATAATCACATCGATGTGCAAGAGTACATCAATTACCTTGTTACGGAAATATATTATGCCAACACTGATTGGCCAGGAAATAATATAAAGTTCTGGCGACAACGATCTACCAACGGAAAGTATCGTTGGATTTTATGGGATCTTGATTTTGGTTTTGGTCTATATCAATGGGCTAGCTATTCGAATCACCCGACCTTAAATTTTGCTACCGATGCGAATAGTGGCGTTGGCTGGCCGAATCCCGATTGGTCCACATTGCACATTAGGTTAGTACTTCAAAATCCTGTTTTCAGAACTCGGTTTATTCAAACAATGTTGACCGCCATCAACACCACCTTTAAACCGGATCATGTAATTCATGTTATCGATAGTTTTCAACAGCAAATGAGTGCAGAGATGCCCTATCATAAGCAACGCTGGGGCGGAAACATGGGTGATTGGAATTACGAAGTACAGCGTATGCGCAATTTTGCTACTGAGAGAAATCCATATATGATTCAGCATACAGCCGATTTTTTTGGACTTAGTGAAAAAATTAAAATTACGGTCGATGCAACACCATCCAATGCATCCTTATTTACGCTTAATGGTGTTACTACCGATCAAATTGGTGTTGACTATTTTAAAGGATTGCCTTACAATTTAAAAGCAGAGGCAAAGCGTGGTTATGTATTTAAGGAATGGAAGATTACAAAGCGTGAGTCCACCTATGTTCCAATGATTTCAAGAGGTGCTGTATGGAAATATTTTGATCAGGGTGTATTACCGGCAGTGAATTGGAACACTGAAATTTACAATGACAACGCATGGCAGCAAGGTGCTGCAGAATTGGGGTATGGCGATGGCGATGAACAAACTGTTGTGGGCTACGGTCCTGATGCTGGCAACAAATACATCACAACCTATTTTAGAAAAGTATTTAATGTTGTTGATACTGTTGGACTTGGTGATCTATCTGCGTCTATTCTAATTGATGACGGTGCAGTGGTATACCTTAACGGCTTGGAAATTTATCGAAACAACATGCCGATCGGCACAATTAATAACGAAACCTTAGCAGCTCAGAACGCTCCTTCTGAAACAGCATATAATCCGTTTGTTATTCTAAAAGGATTAATCAAGCCAGGGCAAAATACAATTGCTGTAGAGATTCATCAGAATGGAAACACAAGTTCTGATATTAGTTTTGATTTAGATCTTAGTGGTGTAATTACAGGAGGCCTAGAACATACTACAAGTACTCTTCCGATATTAACAGACACCGCATATTCTGATATTTTAATTGAGGCCATGTTTGATGTTGTACCCATTGTAAATCATAAAATTGTAATTAATGAATTTAATGCTACCGGTTCTGGTATTCGAGATGAGTTTGATGAACAAGAAGATTGGATTGAACTCTTCAATGCAGGAACAGAACAAGTAAATTTAGATGGACTGTATCTGACGGATAACGTTAACAATAAAACAAAATTCAGAATCACTGAAAGTATTCCGGGAGAAATGATTCTTGCGCCAGGCGGATACAAAGTTTTTTATGCCGATGACCAAACGTCTCAAGGTGCAGCGCATTTAAATTTTAAACTTTCAGCAGACGGTGAGCAAATCGGACTATACTACAATGAAGCAGACAAGGTATTAATGTATGATACCACAATTTTCGGACTTCAAAAGAAAGATTATTCTTTCGCCCGCATCCCCAATGGAATGGGACCTTTCATGGCAACCCTTGCCATGACGCCCGGCAGTGAAAATATTTTCAAAGAAGATATACCATTAACGGTTGGTGTTTATCCAAATCCGATTGATCGCTTTGTAACTATTTCTTCTGAGGATGACATCTCTTTACTTACGATCTATGATATAATGGGCAAACAAATTGCGCAAATCAATTTTGAAACTGCTGAAAAATTATTTGAAATGGATATGCTGAATTTTCATACGGGAATTTACATCATAAAGGTAATATCAGGATCGCGTGTAGCGTCATTAAAAGTTATGAAGAAGTAGAATCTGTAAAAAAGATATTCTCTTCTATTCCGATTTCAATCGTGCAAAATATGCCTTCGCTTCTGTCAAAACTTTTGGTGCAAGTATAAATCCGGAAATCATAGTGGGTAGTGCCATCAAAGCATACGCTACATCAATAATGTTCATCACGGTTTCCATTGAAACAATAGCGCCAAGTACAATGGTGCCCAGATAAAAGTAATTGTAATACGTGCCGGCTTTCACTCCAGCAATAAATGACATGGCCTTGTTACCATAATAACTGTACGAAAACAAAGAGGTAATGGCAAAGAAAAAAGCGCTTACCAGCAATAGTAATTTTCCTGTAATGCCCAATGAACTTTCAAACGCCATGGCCGTAAGCGAAACACCATTTGCATCAGAAGTTTTCCAAACATCCGTTACTAAAATTGCAAGTGCCGTAAGCGTACACACTAATAATGTATCGATAGCCGGACTGATCATCGATACCAAACCTTCACGAATGGGTTCTGAACTTTTTGATGCACCAAGTGCCATCGGTGCGGTTCCGATTCCTGCTTCATTAGAAAAGGAAGCTCTGCGCACTCCCGCAACAATTAAGCCTCCAACAATACCGCCCAATGCGGGTTCGCCATGGTAATGATTTGCTGCAAACGCATCGGTAACAACCATCCATAAATAGCCGGGTATTTCTGTTATGTGCATAATGATAATGACGAGCACAGATAAAAAATAAACCACAATCATTAACGGAACCATCTTACCCGCCCAACTCCCTATCCGTTGTATTCCACCAATGATAACAATGCCTGCAATAATCATCAACGCTGATCCAATAACAAATTTTGCTGTATTGATTTCAAAACTTCCAATGTAGAAAGATGCTGCTTTCACTTCAGGAGAAGTAACACCAATGTCGATGATAACTTGCGTTAATTGATTTGCTTGAAATATAGGTAAACAACCTACCATTGCGCAAACACAAAATAGTGCTGCCAATGGATACCACTTTTTTCCGAGTGCTTCCCGAATTACATACATCGGGCCACCTTGCAATTGCCCGGCAGAATCTTTTCCGCGATACATGATAGCAAGCGCACTTGTAAAAAAATTAGTGGACATACCTACAAAGGCGGTGACCCACATCCAAAACAAGGCACCGGGGCCACCGATCGAAATGGCAGCGGCAACACCTGCAATATTGCCCATACCTACCGTTGACGCTAGTGCAGTGGAGAGCGCTTCATACGCACTAATTTGTCCGGGGTCATTTGGATTATCATACTTACCTCTTAATATCGCGATAGCATGACCAAAATGTTTATACGGAATGAAGCGTGAATAGAAGAAGAAAAACAAGCCACCAAGAATGAGCAGAAAAAGAACAGGAGTCCAAACACCCGTTGCAATGTCGCTAATTATTTCATTCATCAAGAATTCGTTTAGGTTTAGGAGTTGGGTAAAAGTAGTTAATCGTTAATCGTTAATGGTTATGAGTTTGAAGGTTAATTCTAAATTCTAACTCCTAAATTCTACTTTAATCAACAAGCATATCTGGAAATAAATACCTTTCCAACTCTCCATTACCTTGACTCACACCATTCCATGAATCGATATTGAATTTGATAATGCACAAGCCGCCCGGAGCCATATCTCCAATTTCTGATGCTGTAAAAAATTCGGCCATGTATGAGATTGTTGGATTGTGCGCAACGCACATTACGTGTTGATGATCATCATCTAATTGAGATACAAATTGGCGGAAGGTGCGCGGAGATGCTTCGTATAAATCGTCTTGAGGAGAAATTTTGTCAGAATCTATTTTCAATGAATCAATGATGAGACTTGCAGTTGTCAATGCGCGCAAAGCACTACTGCTCATTATAATATTGAGTGGGGTCTTTTTCTTAAATAAGTAAGCTCCCATCATTAATGCTTCTTTTACCCCGCGCGAAGACAAAGACCTTTCTTTATCAATTTCATTAAGCTTCTTGGAATTACTTTCTGCGTGACGAAGCAAGTACAGATACCTTGGCATAAAGTGCGATTATGTTGTCAATAAAGAGTCTAATTCCTCAATATTAGTAACACCTCGTAAATATTTTTTTTAAAAAGTTGAAAAATCCTTTTAATCAAGTAGATAGGGGCTGAATGAACGGTATAGAATGTGCCGATATACCCTGCAGAAGCTGGAATAAAATTTGAGATTTTAAAAATTTACTGATATTTGGGCCATTCCGAACCAAAACTGTTATGTCGAAAAACTTAGTAATTGTAGAGTCCCCAGCCAAAGCGAAGACAATCGAAGGGTATTTAGGGAAAGACTTTAAGGTAAGTTCCAGCATGGGGCATATTCGCGATTTGCCGAAAGGTAGCGGAGCCATCGATGTTGAAAATAATTATGAGCCTACCTATGAGGTTAGTCCGGATAAAAAAGACATTATCCAAAAGTTAAAGAAGCTTGCCGAAGATGCCGAAACGGTTTACTTAGCGAGTGATGAGGATCGTGAAGGAGAAGCCATTTCGTGGCACTTAAAAGAAGTTCTTGAACTGAACGATGCGAAAACAAGACGCATTGTTTTTACAGAGATTACGAAGAATGCTATTTTAAATGCCATTCAAAATCCAAGAGGCATTGATATTGATTTGGTAAATGCACAACAAGCGAGACGCGTTCTCGATAGATTAGTGGGCTACGAACTTTCGCCTATACTTTGGAAAAAAATTAAAACCGGACTATCAGCTGGCCGAGTGCAGTCGGTTGCCGTGCGATTGGTTGTTGAACGCGAACGTGAGATTACAAATTTTAAAACCAAATCAACTTTTAAGATTAACGCGATTTTTGATTTGGGTAATGGCAAACAATTGAATGCAGAATTACCTGAACGTTTTGATGAAGAAAAAGAAGCGCTTGAATTTTTAGAGTCCTGCAAAGGAGCAAAGTTTTCAATTGCTGATTTGCAAACCAAGCCAGCAAAGCGATCACCAGCGCCTCCGTTCACTACCTCTACGTTGCAACAAGAAGCCAGTCGCAAGTTGGGCTTCTCAGTGGTGCAGACTATGATGGTGGCACAAAAATTATATGAGGCAGGTAAGATCAGTTACATGCGTACCGATTCTGTAAATCTTTCAGACGATGCACGTAAAGCGGCACTTGCACAAATTGAATCAGCCTACGGAAAAAATTACGGGCTCGCTCGTTTTTACAAAACAAAATCGTCAGGCGCACAAGAAGCGCACGAAGCAATTCGACCTACCGATTTTTCTGTTAATGATCCTGGCTTAGATCGCAATGCAGAGAGATTATATGATTTGATTTGGAAACGTGCCATTGCTTCGCAGATGGCGGATGCTGAATTGGAGAAAACAACGGCAACGATTAATATTTCTACAAATCCTAAAAAACTAATTGCATCGGGAGAGGTAATAAAGTTTGAAGGTTTCTTGAAAGTATATATGGAGTCCAGCGATGACGAAGATGATGAAGGGGAGAGTAGCAAAGTATTACCTCCTTTGACAATCGGTCAGGACTTGGCGCTAAATACATTGATTGGTAAAGAAGTGTTTACGCGCCACGCGGCTCGCTATACGGAAGCAAGTTTAGTGAAGAAGTTGGAAGAGCTTGGTATCGGCCGACCATCTACCTATGCACCAACAATCTCCACGGTTCAAAAGCGCGGATATGTGGTAAAAGAAATGCGTGAAGGAGTAGAGCGAAAATATACTGTGCTCACGCTTGAAAAAAATAAGGTATCGAAAGATTTTGAAACAGAAATAACGGGAGCGGAGAAGAATAAACTTTTTCCTACTAACACTGCTATGGTGGTGAATGATTTTTTGGTAGAACATTTTCCTGACATTACTGATTTCTCTTTCACTTCTGCAATTGAACGTGAGTTCGATGAGATTGCCGATGGCAAACTTCAGTGGAAGAAGATGATTGATAACTTTTACACACCGTTTCACAAAAAAGTTACGGAGACTGAATTAGTAGAGCGATCATCGGTAGGGAAAAGTCGTGAGTTGGGCGTTGATGAAAAAACAGGTAAGAACGTTTACGCAAAGCTTGGAAAATTTGGAGCCTATGTTCAGCTAGGAGAAAATCCAGATGATGATGGTGGTGAAAAACCAAAGTTTGCCAGTCTGCGACCGGGGCAGTTTCTTGAAAATATAACGATGGAGGATGCGATGGTGCTCTTCAAGATGCCGCGCAACATGGGCTTGTTTGAAGAGAAGACCGTTGTAATTGGTATTGGTCGTTTTGGTCCGTATGTATTGCACGATAAAAAATATACTTCTATTCCGAAAGATTTAGATCCCTACACCATTGAAGTTGCACGTGCCATTGAATTAGTGGAAGCGAAACGACATGCTGATGCAAATAAATTAATCAAGTCCTTTCCGGAGAATGATGAAATCACAGTGCTCAATGGAAGATTTGGGCCGTACATTAAGGCAGGCAAAAAGAATGTAAAAATTCCGAAAGGAAAAGAGCCGCAAGATTTAACACTGGAAGAATGCGTGATTCTTGCCGAAAATACGCCAGAGAAAAAAGGAAGATGGGGTGCGGCCAAAAAAGTAGAGAAGGCGCCAGAGAAAGCAAAAGCAGTTAAAAAATCCGGAGTAAAAAAAGTTGCTAAGAAAGCTGCGAAAAAAACGGCTAAGAAAACGGCTGCGAAGAAGGCAGCGCCAAAAAAATTAATAGTGGTGAAGAAGAAAAGAAAATAAGTGTTTAGGTGTTTGTGTATTTTAGTGTTTGAGGAGTGAAGCAACTTGATTTGATTGATTGGTAATATTGGTTCAGAACTCAGCCAAAACACGTACACACTAAAACACGAAAACACATGAAGACTCTGGTCGTCCTCACCGGTGCGGGCATTAGTGCAGAGAGCGGCATTCCTACTTTTCGCGATTCAGATGGACTATGGGAAGGCCACAAGGTAGAAGATGTTGCCACGCCTGAGGGATGGTATAAAAATCAACGCCACGTTTTAGAATTTTATAATCAGCGAAGAAAGAAAGCGCTGGAAGTAAAAACCAATCGCGGTCACGAAATTCTTTTTGAGTTAGAAAAATATTTCAACGTAATTATTGTAACGCAGAATGTAGATAATCTTCACGAGCGTGCAGGTTCTTCAAACGTAATTCATCTTCATGGAAGTCTATTTGAATCGCGCAGCACTGTTGATGAAAAATTAATTTATCCGCTTACGAGTTGGGAATTAAACATAGGCGATACGTGCGAAAAGGGTTCACAGCTCCGTCCTAATATTGTATGGTTTGGTGAACAGGTTCCGTTAATTGAAGTAGCATCTGTGCATGCTTCTAACGCGGAGGTTTTTCTTGTGGTGGGTACTTCTCTTGTCGTGTATCCTGCTGCAGGTTTAATACATTACGTTCCCTTTGAAACACCAAAGTATGTAGTCGATCCAAAAATGTTGGATGTTGCATCAATACCCAATCTTAAAATGATACAAGAAAAGGGAAGTATTGGATTAGAGAAAATTAAAAATGAATTATTAGAATATGCATAAGATGCTGCTGGCAATCGACATAGGTAATTCTGACATTACGTTGGGACTTTCAGAGGAAGGGAGTTGGAAACACGTATGGCGAATACCTTCTGTTAGCGATCGACCGGAATTATTTTATGGAATAAAAATTCGTGATCATTTTTTGGAAGCGGGTGTTAAACTTCCCGATGTTGAGAAGATTGTGTTGAGTAGTGTAGTGCCAGATCTTACTGATAAGCTAATAAACGTTGTTGTTACTTTATTCGAAAAAAATCCACTGGTGCTAGGTCCGGAGATTTATGAAAAGCTTCCTATTCAAATCCTTAATCCATACGAAATTGGATCAGACCTTGTGGCCAATGCTGTAGCTGCTTTTGTGAAATTAAACAGAAGTTGTATCGTGGTCGATTTTGGAACAGCGCTTACCTTCACTACACTTTCTAAAGAAGGAAAAATTTTAGGAGTAGCGATTGCGCCAGGGTTAAAGACGGCCATCAAATCGTTGTCACAAAATGCCGCAAAACTTTTTGATGTTCCACTTGACATGCCAACATCAGCGTTGGGACGAGGGACGGTGCACGCCATACAAGCCGGAACATTATTCGGTTACGAAGGATTAGTACTGGGAATGATCCAACGCATTAGAACAGAATTAAAGGATGATCAGCTTCCTGTTATTGCAACCGGAGGACTTTCATCCATCATTAAATCCTTACAAACAGTGATGCATATAGAACCCACTTTAACGCTAGATGGGCTGAAGATTATTGGTGAACTTTAGATGGTAGACAATAGACACTAGACTTTAGAATAAAAATGAACGGAATGAGAACGTTAAACTTTAAACTTTCTGCTTGAATTTCAAACTTCAAACTATTTTCTAGCAAGTTCGGTTAAGAATTTTTCAAACTTATCTGTATCAAAATTCGCAGCCCCAACTTTCTTGCTCACAATTTTCCCATTCGGATCAATAACCAACGTTGTCGGTATTGAGCGAACGTCCAATTCCTCCGGTAGAGCGCTCGCGGGTTGATATACAGGTAAGGTAAAGTGTCTGTCGGAAATGAAATGTATAATCTTGTTTGTATTTTTAGGATCGTCAAGAGAAAGCATTACAAAAATAATATCATCATGATTTACACGATCATACAATTTTTGAATAGAAGGCATTTCTACACGACACGGCCCGCACCATGTTGCCCACAGGTTTATAAAAATGGTTTTGCCTTTATAGGTGTTAAAATCGATTACCTTTCCTTCCATATCTTTTATACTAAAATCATAGTCGAACAATTGAACAACGGCTACATCATTGGGTTGGGCATCCATCACACCTATTTTCATTAGCGCACTGCTGGCAGCGAACGAGATGCCGGCAAGTATGCCCGTGTAGCGCAGAACAATTAGTAAAAGCACGAACGGAAGCCATGATTTAATAAACAGCAATATGCGCTTGAATGGCGGCTTCTGAAAAAAGTTATTCATTTCGGTATGGTAAATGTTTACGTGGTGCCAAATCTCCCAATTTTATTTAATTTCGAAAGATAATTTATGTTGAAGATGGTAAAAGTTATTTTGATAAAAGTCGTATTACTCTGTTTTATTGCCTCAACAGCGTTTGGGCAGAAGGTTAAGTACAAAGACGTATGGGGATTGCTTAACACAAAACAATACGAATCAGCCGAACCGTTTCTAAAAAGGTATCTTAAAGATAACGATGATAACCCGAACGCTTTTCTTTACATGGGTATCATTTTTCAGGATAAATCTTCTAAAGACGATATTCTAAAACAAACTGCACGAGCCGTTGCCGACATGGATTCTGCCGTTTTATTTTATGATAAAGCCTATAAAACAATTACTGAAAAAGAAGTTAAGCGCAATGATGAATATTATGCGATGTACAACAGAAGAGATTTACGTACAGGCGAATTTGGCGTGAAGCTTCCTGATATCCAATTTGATTTAGAGAAAAAAATGGAAGGATTGCGCGAGCGAATTGATCGCGTTAAAATGGTGAAATATTATTTTACGTTAGCTGATACGCTGTACAGAAAATCAAATCGATTGTATGTTTCATTGCAGAACAATACTAAAACTATAAACGAATTTTATTTGCGTGCAACAGATAAGACACTTTCAGATTTATCCACACTTTCCATGCGTTATGATTCTAGCGCAAAAGCATTTTCGAATTATAAGGCAAGCTTATCTAATCTTGGAAAGACAGGATACAATCAAACGTTAACCATTAACGAGATTGATGATTTTAAACGAGACGGTGTAACGCTGGCAAATTTTTATCAAGATGATGTTGCCCTTTGGAATTACAAGAAGTTCGCAGATAAAACAAAAGAAATAATTACAAAGGAGATTTTTCCGATGCGCGAACATCTTGTAACGTATGATATTGAAATTAATAAGCTTCGAGAAAAGTTAAGTCACGATTCGGTATCGGTTAATAGTGATCTTACAAAGCTGATTGATAAATTGTTGACGCAACAACTGCAGAAGTTTGATAAAGATCCGCTGCCCATCAGTATGTTTAATTTAAAAATAGCCGATCTTCAATATCGATCGGTTGTATTTGAAAATAAAAGTTTTCGTGATTCCTCCAACGTAAATTTGAAAGTAAATCTTATTAACAAAGAATTATCTTACCTAAACAAATTGGACAGCATTGCCAGTACATTATTAAAAGTTGATTTGGAAGCAAGAGGTTTAAATTATGAACACTTTGTAAAAAATACCTATAGCAATACAATTGTTTTGAAAAGTTATATAAGTGCTTTAAAAGATTATTCCGAACGCGAACGGAGAAGAATAAACAAAGAACTTAGCGCGCGTCAGGAGACACTTCGGTGGATTGTAAATCTTTCTGATTCTATACCGTTATTTATGGAGTCGTCACGATCGGCTTTTAAACCCTTGGTTGTTGTGCCTGAAAAATTTACATCCGGATTACATTACAAGGATTCTGTTTCGATGAATGGATATTTCTACTCCATCACACCAACGCGTGTTTCGGATATTAAGGCTACGTTCCCCGTTGAAAAATCGAGCTTTAAAGCATCGCGTTTAAAAGACGCAAAGGCCTTTATCATTTCAGATACCAATGGACAAATATTTTTTGTTTTGATTTATTCCGCGAAGGCGAACAAAGAAAATAAATACAACGCAACGCTGGCAAAAATCTACAAATCGGATGGCTTGGCATGGAGTAATAACTATACGTTGAATTATATCCCTTCAGAAATTTTTTACAAACAAGAGAATGGGGAATTAATAATAAAGAACAGTTCGCTGCAGAGCGTGGTAGATAAAAATGGTAAGCTTATAAAATAATGTTATATACCAACGAGTTTTTTCCAGTCGGTAAAGCGCATGTCCATACGAAGGCGCATTTTCTCATAATTATCCCAACTGTCTGTTACGTGATAAATTGACGGCAATGTCTTCACTAATATCTCATCGTAATCATTTCTATACAAGCCACCTCCATAGTAATAATAGGTAAACATATTTCCTTGTTTGCTAAACAATTCAAAGCCAAGATATCCATCCCAAATTTCACTTAAAATGGTACAGGAAATTTCTCGTCTCTTAAATCGAAAAATCTGATTGGAAGCTTCATCTTCAAAATATTCTGAATAGTTATCGGTGTCGATAACCCATCCTAAGTACATACCAATGTGTACGTATGCTTGTTCAATGGGAAGTGAGTCGGGGAAGTTTCCCAAAAAGTGGCTCTTCGCATTGTCATAGATGGTCTTTTGAATTTCCGCCTTCTTTTCCATAAACAATGTTAACCCTGATTATGGAATTAAGCAAACAAAAATCACCTTTTCAATGAGACTGTGTTGTTAATGGAAAAATAAATAGGCCACGAAGATACCGGCAATAACCCCTGCGAGATCGGCTATTAATCCTCCCGTAAGGGCATATCTTGTTTTTCTGATATTAATGGAGCCAAAGTAAACTGCCAATATATAGAAGGTTGTATCGGCACAGCCACGAAATATGCTGGCGAGATTGCCAACAAAAGAATCAGGTCCAAAATTCTTAACATCGGCAATGGCCATCATCATACCTCTTGATGTTTGGCTGCTTAATGGTTTCATAAAGGCAACAGGAAGTGCATCAACAAAGTCTGTATTCAATCCAGTAAGCTGAACGATCCATCGAATGCCTTCTGTAATATAATTTAATGTTCCGGACGCTTTGAAGACGCCTATAGCCACAAGGATACCGATCAAATAGGGAATAATTTTAACCGATGTTTCAAATCCCTCTTTTGCGCCTTCAATAAAGGTTTCGTAAAGTGGCAATCGTTTTTTCAGACCTAAAATTAAAAAGGAAGCAATGATCGATATCACTGTAATGCTAGTAATAAGCGAAGATTGTTTCTGTAGTTCGGCCTGCGATAACGTTGTGAAGTACCAAACGCACAACGCAATAAAGGCAGTGAGGCCAAAAACATAGGCACCAATTACCTTATCGAAGAGATTTATTTTTTGCTTTATACTAACGTACAATAAGCCAATTAAAGTAGAACAGAATGTTGCAATAAGCGTGGGTACAAAAATGCTCGTTGGGTTAACCGAGCCAAGCATGGTTCGATCGGCAATAATAGTAATCGGTATGATGGTAAGGCCGGAAGTATTTAAAACCAGAAACATAATTTGCGCATTAGAAGCAGTGTCTTTGCTTGGATTTAAATCCTGAAGTTCTTTCATGGCCTTTAGCCCTAACGGTGTGGCGGCATTATCAAGCCCGATTATATTGGCACTGAAATTCATAATAACCGAGCCCGTTGCCGGATGATCTCTCGGAACTTCAGGAAACAATCTTGAAAAGAAAGGCCCTACTAATTTCGACATGATAGCGACCATGCCACCTTTCTCACCAATTTTCATGATGCCCAACCACAACGTCATTACCCCGGTAAGTCCTATCGAAATTTCAAATCCGGTTCGCGCCATATCGAAAGTAGATTGAAGCATTTGAGGAAACACTTCCATATCTTGAAAGAAAATAAACTTAACAAACGCGACAACAAATGCGATAAGAAAAAAACCAACCCAGATATAATTCAAAACCATTGTAATGGATATTTATTGAATATTAAGAATACTAAAATGATAGTAGCATACCTAATGTTGATACAGGCTTTAGCAGTAATTCAACTACGAATTGAACAAACCTCGTTCGCTATTTATTAGATTAAGAATATGGCAGGTGGCAAGGCCTGCTGTTTCGGTTCGTAGGCGACTGTTTCCTAAACTTACCTTTTTAAAATTATAATGCATTGCCAATGCTAATTCATCTTCGCTGAAATCGCCCTCGGGGCCAATGAGCACAAGGTAATTTGAATGTGCATTAACAACTTGTTGTAAGTGCGCAGGATTAGAATACTCTACATACGCAATGAATTTTGATGCTGCGTTTGATTCTTTAATGAAGGCATCCAGTTTTATAATGTCGTTTATCTTTGGTAGCGTTGCTTTTAATGATTGCTTCATGGCACTGATGGCTACCTTCTGCATGCGTTCAATTTTAAGGTAAGGTCGCTCCGTTGTTTTGCAGTGAACGAAACTAATTTCATCAATGCCCAACTCTACAGCCTTTTCAACAAACCATTCAATTCGCTCAGGGTTTTTAGTAGGAGAGATGGCAATGTGAATCGAGAAAGCTTTAGGCGTCTCTTTAATTTTTTCTTTTATTTCAAAATGGCATTGTTGTGCATCTGCTTTTGAAATGATGGTGGTATAGAAATTACCTTTACCATCGGTAATGTTTAATTCATCACCTTTTTTTCTACGAAGTACTTTTATACAATGTTTTGATTCTTCGGCATCGAGATAAAATACATCGTCAAGTATGCGTGGCTGATAAAAGAGATTCACAACATCATGCGTATTGTTGATAGAGATTCGCCACTAAGGATATATATTCTTTCATGGCGTCTTCTTTTGTTTTTCCTTTCACTTCTGTCCAGGAATCAAATTTGGCAATCGCTTTAAAATCAAAACCTCCAGGACGTTCTCCGCTTACATCTCCCTCAGTCGCTTGTTTAAATAAAGCGTAAAGCAAAAGAAGCTCCTCATTGCTGGGGCGCTTCGTTAATTCTTTTGATTGGGCTACTGCCTTTTCGAATTCTTCTTGCATCTCTTTTGTCGTTAATGGTTAATCGTTAATGGTTAATCCTATCAACGATTAACCATCAACGAATAACTGATTTATCGCTTGTCAATAGAAGTGTATGTTCTCAATTTCTCACCAGTATAAATTTGACGAGGTCTTCCTATAGGTTCTTTATTTTCGCGCATTTCTTTCCATTGTGCGATCCAACCTGGCAGGCGACCAATGGCAAACATTACGGTGAACATATCAACCGGTATTCCGAGCGCACGGTAAATAATTCCCGAATAGAAATCTACGTTAGGATAGAGTTTGCGTTCTACGAAGTAAGGATCTTTAAGAGCAGCTTCCTCTAACTTCAAGGCAATGTCCAGCACTTCATCGTTTACACCGAGTTTCTTTAAAACATCATCAGCCGCTTTCTTAATAATTTTCGCGCGCGGATCAAAGTTTTTATACACTCTGTGACCAAAGCCCATCAGGCGGAAGCCACTGTTTTTATCTTTTGCTTTGTTAATCCATTTCTCTGTATCGCCACCATCTTTTTTAATGTTCTCCAACATTACAATTACCTCTTGGTTGGCACCACCATGAAGCGGACCCCAAAGCGCGTTTATACCAGCAGAGACGGAAGAATATATACTTGCTTTAGACGAACCCACAATTCTAACGGTAGAGGTAGAGCAATTCTGTTCGTGGTCAGCATGCAATATCAAAAGTTTATCTAGCGCATCGGCTACAACCGGATCAGCTTCAAAATCTTCTGCCGGCAAGGCAAACATCATTTTGAGAAAGCGACCACAATAATCCAGACTATTATCCGGGTAATTTACCGGATGACCAATGGCATTTTTATACGCCCAGGCGGCAAACGTTGGCATCTTCGCCATCGACCGAACGATGCTGAGGTACACGCCCTCTGCTGATCGATTCGGGTCAAGCGATTCAGGATAAAACGCAGTTTGCGAACAAAAGAGGGAAGCCAATACACCCATCGGATGGGCGGTGGAAGGAAAGCCGTCTAGTATTTTTTTAACATCTTCATGAACGAGTGTATGCGTCTTTATATCATGCGCAAACTTGGTGTTTTGTTCTGCAGTGGGTAATTCACCAAAGATTAACAGATGCGCAACTTCAAGAAAATTTGATTTTTCCGCCAACTCTTCAATGGAGTATCCGCGATAGCGGAGAATACCTTTCTCTCCATCCAGAAAAGTAATGGCACTCTTGGTAGCACCTGTATTTTTATAGCCCAAGTCTAATGTAACGGCTCCTGTTTTTTCAAGTAGCTCGCTAATGTCAATCCCTATTTCATTCTCACTTCCTTCAACCAAGGGAAATGTATAGGACTTTCCATCAATAATCAGTTCAGCAGTTTTTGCCATGTTCGTTCAGATTTATAACTGTGCTTTTAAATATACAGGTTGTAAGTTGTTTCAGAAAAAAAGATTAAAAAATATTCTACATTAATTATTTCCCAGAATGAGCGGTAAGCCGTCTTTGCTGGATCCAATAACGATTATCTTACTATTGGGCGATTTTGAAAGCTCCAACGTTGCTTCAATACCTCTCATTTTCAACAGGTTATTGGTGAGACTGTTGTTGATGATGTTGTTGGCGCGCGATTCACCCTCTGCTGCAATGCGTTTTCGCTCAGCCTCACTCTTTTCCTTGTCTAATCTAAATTGATAGGCCAGCGCTTCCTGCTCTTGCTGAAGTTTGTTTTCGATAGCACCTTTAATTTGCTCAGGAAGTAAAATTGAGCGGATCAAAACTGCTGGAGCGTCAACAAAATTTTTCTGCAATATTTTTTCTGATTCTGTTTGAATGGCTATTTCAACCTCTGCTCTTTTAGTAGAGTAAATTTCTTCTGCAGTATAACGCCCCATTACCTGGCGCACTGTTGAGCGAACTTCAGGGATAACCAAAACAGTAACATAACTTTTTGTAAACTTCTCATGAATGTATCCAATCTTATCGGGCATCGGATTATACCGAGCGGTAACATCTACGTGAATTGATAGTCCATTTTTATCTAATACATCCATATTTTCATCGGATGAGGTTTCGTTCACACTGTAAATGTAGACTTCATTCCATGGCGCTTTGGTATGGAAGCCTTGAGCGATTACATTATCTTTATCTAGACCCACCCCAAACTTGTAAAAAATAATAGCGCGTTCAGACGGACCCACAGTATAAAACAGGCTTGACGAAATACCCATAATGATAAATAATGCAATGATACCCACAATAATGTAAGGCAAAAATCTTCTGTTGTTCATAGTAAATTAAGATTAAGGATGAAGTTAAATTTCCTTTCGATTCGGGCTTTGGCAAGTGCAGTTAACCCATCCGTTTCCAGATCGTCAAAACTACACATAAATAACCCTATACAATCTGGATTGTTCTGATGTTTTAAATATTTGATTGCCTTCTTTATAACGCGAGTCTTAAATTATTACATTAGCCCAAGTTGGAACATATTACGATTTGATATACCTTGACTGAAATGATATAGCGTTAATGAAAATGCTTTTTAACTGGCAACAATTTCTTCTCGTAATATTCGTATTTCTAATACACGTTCAAACCCTTTTAGCGCAGCGCCCTCAAGTTGATAGCTTAAAGGGTGTTTTGCATTCTGGTGTTTCTGGGGAGAAACGAATTGATGCATTGAGTGCATTAGCGTATCAGCTATATGACTCTGAAGACAGCGTGGCGTTTAGCCTTTCGAAACAAGCGCTACTGGAATCGAATTCAATACAGTATTTAAAGGGAATAAAATACGCCAACACGTTACTTGGATTAGGGCATGTAAACAAGGGAGAGTATGGTGCAGCCGTTGCGTGCTTTCGAAATTCAGATGCCATAGAATCAACCCCCGAAACGTTCGTCATTGCAGGATATAATTTAACGTTGCTTGGTAATTTATATAGAGAGACAGGAAGGTACGACTCCGCGGAATTTATTTATGCGAAGGCCATTAAAAAACTGGGTGGTGAGGATAGTGACGATGTGATGTTAGCAACCACACTGCGACACATGGCCAAGTTGGATATACTACGGTGGCAAAATGCTGCTGCGCTGATAAAATTACAAAAGGCGGAAATCATTTCAACCAACGCAGACGATACGTACAATTTAGTTGACATTTGGAGTTTGTTTGGCAGGGCGTATGAAAACCTTTTGGACTTTGACAAAGCGCAAACATACTTTAAAAAAATGCGTGCTTCAGCTGAACGTGAAGGTGATCTATACCACCTTATAACCTGCGATCTTGATGAGGCTGAATATGCATATCGTCAAGGAGATTATTCTGCTTCGCTAAAACATTGTTTCCAGGCGCTGAAGAAATCAGATGTATATTATTATCCACCCCAACGCGCAGAAATTTATCTAAAAATAGGAGATGTTTATACTGAATTTTCGCAATATGATTTGGCACTCAAATATTTTTTGGAAACGTTAAAAATTTCTGAAAAACTTGGGCTGGTAAATGTTAGCGCCACTACCTACAGCGCGATGGCGGGGATTTATAAAGATCAGTTAAACTTCACAACTGCGTTAGAGTATATAGGTAAATCGCAGGTTATTCGTGAGTCGTTAAAAAGTGAGCATGGTATTTCGAATTGCCACAATATTAGAGGCTTAATTTTTTATCAACAGAAGCAATATGATGCTGCGATAGCAGAATTAAAAAAGTCGATTCAAATTCGTGAGAAAATAAAACACACTGAAGGTATCGCATCGGCTACCTATAATTTATCGCTGGTGTATGAAGACCTGAATCAATTAGACAAAGCAGTTTCTCTTCAATTAGACGCCATACGCATTGAAGAGAAAATTGACAACAAACAAAATCTTGGAATCTCCTATAGTTCGCTTGCGGCATTATTAATAAAATTGGGTCGTCTTGGTGAAGCAGAGAAGAACTTGAAGAACGCGCAACGCCTTGCTTTGTTTACGAAATCAAAAATGCTTCAGCGTAATAATTTTAAAGTATTGTCGATACTGTATGAAACAAAAGGTAATTACCCATTGGCGCTATTGAATCAGCGAAAGTTTCAGGAAATGAACGATAGTATTTATTCGGAAGGTAGTGCCGTTAAGATGTCTGAAATTCAGGCAATCTATCAAATGGAAAAGAAAGACAAAGAAATAGAATTGCTTAGTAAGGATATGCTGATTCAGGAGAATCAACTTAAAATTAAAACCGAAAAGATTAATCGGCAGAGCATCATTATTGTGTGTGGAATTACCTTGTTTTTACTGATTTGTTTTGTTGGTTTTAAGACGTTTCAATATAATAAATCGATTCGTCTGGCTAATTTATCCATCAAAGAACAGAAGGAAGAAATTCAAGCACAGTCGGAAGAAATCACAGAGGCGTACAACACCATTTCTGATATTAATCGAAATCTGGAATTGAAGATTGACGAACGTACAAAGGCGCTTCGGCAGGCCTACAAAGAGTTAGATACTTTTTTTTATCGGTCTTCGCACGATTTTAGAAGACCGCTCACCACGTTTATGGGTTTAGCAGAAGTTGCTAAGATTACGGTGAAAGATAAAAATGCTTTGGAACTGTTTTCGAAAGTAAAGGAGACGGCCAATAATTTGGATAAGATGCTGATGAAGTTGCAGTCGATAAGTGATGTGGGCGCGCAACAATTAGTATATAAAGAGGTAATGCTAAAAGAAATTTTCGATAGTGTGTGCGATGCGTTTAGCGAGCAACTCAATGACAAAGGTATTAAGACATGTTGCGAAATTAATTTGCGAGATACGTTTGTTTCCTATCCCGCCATGATTAAAATCGTTATTGACAATTTGGTAGAAAACGCCATATCATTTTGTGGCAAGCATGAACCATTTATCAGGCTTAAAGTAGTGCAAGATGAAGATACTGTAAGCATGGAGTTTAGCGACAACGGACAAGGTATCGATCCGAAATATCATGATCGTATTTTCGAAATGTATTTTCGAGGGAACGAACAATCGAAAGGAAACGGACTTGGGCTTTTTATTGTAAAAAAATCGATGGAGAAATTGGGCGGAGAAGTAACTTTTATTTCAGAATATATGAAAGGCTCAACTTTTAAAATTTCGCTTCCATGCAATCAGCAACACCATGATTTTATTTGATATGAAAAACAGAGGACATCGATTTCAAATTAAATTAATCGATCTTCTTTCCTCATTACTTTTCATCGCGGCTTCAATAATCTGAATAACCTGAAGCGCTTGTTCTGGTTTTACAATAAGTTCTTTCTGCTCGCGAATTACGGCATACAAATTTTGGTAGTATGATAGGTAATCACCCGCAAGAGTTTCCACTTTACCTTCATAGTGAAGTGCGCCCATTTGTGTATTGAGTTTGCCCCAATATGCTTCGGGTTCTTTTCCCCAGTTTTCACCTTTCGGAATTTTTCCTTCTTTTAATGCTTCCTCTTGCGGATCAATTCCATATTTCACGAACGATCCATTTATGCCATGCAAAATATATTGAGGTCCTGCTTCGCGAACAAGGTAACTTGATTTGACAATTACATTCAGGTCATCGAATTGCAAACGTAGATCGTAGTAATCGGGTACTTTTCCTTCAGGCCGCTGTATGCCAATTCTTGCATCTATATATTTTGGCATTCCGAAAAGTTGAATAACCTGATCGAGCATGTGTGAACCGAGGTTGTATAAAATTCCAGAACCCACACCAGGCTCTTCTTTCCATGTGTTGGCAGCAATATAATTTCGGTATCGGTCGTAGTGCATTTCAAGCTCAACAATTTTTCCTAACGCATTGGACTGAATGATTTCGCGCACAGTCATAAAACCGCCATCCCATCTTCTGTTTTGAAAAACAGATAGCATCACCTTTTGCTTTTTAGCAAGGTCAATTAGCTTAGCACCTTCCTCAACGGAATTGGTATACGGTTTCTCCACCACAACATGCTTACCAGCAAGCAACGCTTTTTTGGTGTATTCAAAATGCGTTTCGTTTGGTGTGTTCACAATTACCAATTCGATGGTTTTGTCTTCCAAAATTTCTTCAAAGCTTTTAACAACCTCAACATGTGGATACCTAGTCTTTGACGAATTGCCCTTTCGTTGCCAGATTTTCGCAAGGTTAAATCCTGCATGTGCAGCGATTAAAGGTGCATGAAATACTTCGCCTGACATGCCATACGAAAGCAATGCAGTTTGAATAGGTTTTGTTTCGCTCATTATAGAGGGAGGTTATTATTTGTTGTTGATCATTAAATTCGAATGGCTACCGATTATAAGCCTTGAGTTGTTTTAAGTGTACACTCAGCCTAGAGGTGATTGCCTGTGGTTTCCTAAATCTAAACACCACAGAATGCACTAAAGCCACCATCAACCGGGACATTGATGCCGGTTACAAATTTAGAGGCATCAGAACACAGCCAGATTAACGTTCCGATTAGCTCATCTGGTCTTCCAAATCTAGCAAAAGGAGTTTGAGCAATTGCTAATTTTGACCGTTCCGTCAAGCTGCCGTCTGTATTGGTTAGCAAGCTTCTATTTTGCTCTGTTAAAAAAAAGCCGGGAGATATTGCGTTGACACGAATGCCCTCACCAAATTTATTTGCCATCTCGACAGCAAGCCATTTTGTAAAATTGTCAACAGCCGCTTTGGCTGCTGAGTAACCCACTACACGCGTGATTGGTTTTATAGAAGCCATTGAGGCGATGTTAATAATGACGCCCTCCTTTTTAGCAGCCATGTGTGCAGAGAAAATCTGAGTAGGTAACACGGTGCCAAGCAAATTGAGATCAACCACTTTTTGAAAATCCTCGATATTGAGATCGAAAATAGTTTTATCGGGAGTTACAATAGCACCGGGCATATTTCCACCCGCGGCATTTACCAAAATATCGATGGAGCCTAATTGTTGTTTAATCTCATCTCTTACTGCTATTAGCCTACTTTTATCAAGCACATCAGCCGCAAGGCAAAAAGATTTTACGCCAAGCTTGGCGAGGTCTGCAGCAATCAAATCGCCCGCTTCTTTTCTGCGCCCAAGAATAACAACATGTGCTCCTGCTTCAGCTAATCCTTTCGCCATGGCGCTTCCTAAAACTCCTGTACCTCCGGTAACAACTGCTACCTTATTGGTAAGATCGAATAACTTTATTGACATTTGTAAAAGATTTATACCGTGTTTATGTTAAAGTGCAAGATAATTATTTATCTTTTGGGTACTAAATAATATTATAGCTATGGCAAAGAAAGCTAAGAAGACATCTAAGAAGGTTGCAAAGAAAGCAACTAAAAAAACAACAGTGAAATCTGCTAAAAAAGCAGTAAAAAAATCGGCTAAGAAATTAGCTAAAAAGGCGGTAAAGCCGGTAAAAAAAGCAGCGAAAAAAGTTGCTAAGAAAGCAACGAAAGTTGTGAAGAAGGCAGCAAAAAAAGTAGTAGCAAAGAAAAAGAAGGCAACTTCGAACGCAAAATCGATTCAAAAAACGGTTGCAAAATCAGCAAAGGCGTTTAAGAAAACGGTTGCCAAGAAAGCAAAGGCATTTTCTAACGCTATTTCTGCTAAAGCCACTCAGGTAAAAGAAGCAGTAGCAGAAAAAGCAATTGCTGTAGTGGCTGCTGTTGAAGAAAAGGCTGCTGAAGTGAAGGATTCTTTGGAAAGTAGATCAGAAGAGGGATCTATGAACGGCTAAAGTTGGATTGAATACCAACAAAAAAGCGATAAGATTTCTTATCGCTTTTTTAGTTTGTAGCGGTGTCATTTATTAATAGGCTGCTTCATAATCAACCGACAACGTTAGCCTTGTGTATTTCTTTTCTTTTACAGTTATGAGATTTACATTTCCATCGCCATCATAACGATTCGCAAA
>JBBRFY010000003.1:0-47694 GCA_038241205.1 Cytophagales bacterium | reverse complement strand
CTGATAGGTAAGGTTAATATTTCCCAACGCCTTTACCGATATGGTATTGAAACGCGGAAGCAACGCCTGCGCCACAGGATTAAAATTTGGAAAGCCTGCATACAAAGCAGAAGCCGGCCCAACGAGTGCACCATTTTCATCGTAGGCTACAGTAAACGGTAAACTTTTTATAGCGCCAGAATATACACCGTCTAAAAAATTATCGCCCTTTACGCGTTTATTCAATGACCTTGAAAGTGTGATGTTCGTAGCAAGCGAAAGTTTTTGAGTGAGTTTTTGATCGAGGTTAATGGTAATGCCAAAGCGTTGAAATTTATTGTTGAGTTGAATACCTTCTTCTTCTCTGAAATTAGCGCTCACATAAAATTTTGTATTATCATCACCTCCTGTTGCGGATAATTGATATTGTTGCATAATGGCTCTTCGCAATACTTCATCTTGCCAGTTGGTATTCACCGCATCGGTTACGCCTTCTATCAAACCAAAGCTATCCGGGTTTTCACCCGCGTTGGTAACGGCTTCGCGTTGCAGTTCAAGCAATTGTTTAGAATTCAACATATCAAGTTTTTTTACAGGATCGATTATGCCGCGTTGCACATCGAAGGAAATATTTGTTAGACCATTTTTTCCGCGTTTGGTAGTGATGATAATAACCCCGTTGGAAGCGCGTGATCCATACAGTGCTTTTGCTGATGCATCAGATAGAACAGTAAAACTTTCAATGTCATTTGTGTTGAGGAGCGCTAATGCATTATCATTTTGTCCGCCAAAACTTCTTCCACTTAATCCTCCTGTTTCCACAGGTATTCCGTCAATAATGTAGAGTGGTGTATTATTCGCGTTGATAGAAGTGGCACCTCGAATACGTACTGAAACTCCGCCTCCCGGTGTGCCCGATGATTGTGTTACCTGAACACCAGGAGCTTGGCCTTGCAAAGCCTGATCAACACTATTTAATGAAATACCTTTCAGTTTTTCTGCATTCACGGTAGAGACTGCTCCTGTGATATCTTTTCGCTCAATAGTAGAATATCCAATTACCACAACTTCGCCTAATTCAGTTGGTTTTTCAACCATCACAATAGTAATATTGGTTTGCCCTGTATAAATAATTTGTTCGGAAGTATAGCCGATAAAAGAAAATTCTATAGTTGAACCAATCGCCACATCAAGCGCAAATTCTCCCCCAATGTTGGTGATGGTTCCCTGGCTTGTTCCTTTTACAATTACCGTTACGCCAGGCAATCCCTCTGGGTCAGCCAACGAAGTTACCTTGCCGGTAAGCCGCTGTGTTTGCGCCTGAGCAAGGGAACACATACATATAAAGAGTAGAAGTAAAGTCTTATGCATAAATCGCGTTTAGGCAATATTCTTAAAACTAGTGATTAAACATCAAACATCAAGACCTGGTTTATACAAGTGGAATAATTTACGATGAAATTTTAGTATTGTGAGATAAAAATAAAAGTGTGGTTTGAGAATGGTTCGATAACCTGCCGTCCATGGGTAATAACAAACAAAAATATGCCAACGGTTTTAGCAGCGGGTATGTAGCGCGCAAGAAAGTTCCATACGGAGATGATATTATTTGTGAATTCAATGATGTTAAATTTAGGAGTGCCTCCAATCCAAGCCTATTTCCCAATACCATAAATTCAAAAAAGGAACATTTTTTTGTAATGCTTTTTAAATTTCGGTTTTGCAGCAACTCCTATAGAAGGAGAAGCGTTACCTTTCCTGTTGATATTTCTTAGTCATTCATAAACGCGTTTAGAGTCTTGAAAAGGTATTGTTTAATATCGCTGTTATTCTTTTTACTTCACACGCCCGTGTTAGGGGGTTTGCCTCCCGGCATTAAGTTTATTGAAAACAAAAATCAGTGGCCGGCTCATATTTTATTTTATGCCAATATTAATGGCGGAACAATGGCAATTGAGCCCGGGGGCTTTCGATATTATTTTTTGGATGAAAACGTCTGGAAGAACTCCACGAACAAACACATCTTCAAACAAGCGAGGCCGATGGTGAAAAAATAATTGATAATGACATTAACGGTAATGCAGTTCATGTCAATTTTATTGGTGCAAATCAGCGCGCCACTCCATTACCTTTTGGAAAATCGAGCGAATACTATAATTATTTTTTGGGAAGTGATGAGAAGCACTGGGCACCAAAAGCATTTGCTTATGATGGCTTTGTTTATCCTTCGCTTTACAGCGGCATCGACATGAAAGTATATTCATCTGGCGAGCAGGCCAAGTATGATTTTATTGTTGCTCCGGGTGCAGATGCATCACTCATTTTAATTGAGTATAAAGGTGCAAATGAATTAACGCTAGAGAATGGAAATCTCTATGCCCGAACAGCCTTAGCAGAAATCATAGAGCAACGTCCTTTTGCGTATCAAATTATCAATGGGAGAAAAATAGAAGTTGAATGTGAATTTCAATTAAACGGAAATCAACTTTCTTTTTGTTTCCCGAAAGGATATGATGCCTGCTATGAATTGGTGATTGATCCCTTGTTAATTTTTTCAACCTATTCAGGATCGACCGCAGATAATTGGGGTAGTTCCGCCACGCCTGGCGAAAGAGGAACATTATATTCTACTGGCATAACGAATCATAACAATATTGCAGGTGTTTCTTTTCCAGCTACGCCCGGTGCGTTTCAAACAAAGTATGCAGGTCTATACGATATCGGAATTTTAAAATATGATTCTACTGGAGAACATTTAGTATATGCAACGTACTTGGGAGGTAGCGAATCTGAATCGCCACATAGTTTAATTATGAATAAAGATGAAGAGCTCGTGGTGTTGGGCACAACAAGCTCCAAAAATTTTCCAACAACTGTGGGTGCATTTGATAGGTCTTTCAATGGTGGAGTTGCCGTAACGCATGTCTTACCATTTTTAAACGGTGCTGATATTTTTGTTGCCCGAATAAGTAAAGATGGAAGTCAGTTGTTAAGCGCTACATACATAGGTGGTTCATCTAACGATGGACTGAATCCAAACTTAGGCGCACTCACTAAAAACTATGGCGATCAATTGCGAGGCGATATTATTACCGATGATGCTGGCAATGTTTATGTAAGTTCAGTAACGCAATCACCGGATTTTCCTGTTATAAATAGTTTTGGTACTGTGTACAATGGCGGTGAAACAGATGCCGTAGTATTTAAACTAAACAAACAACTATCGCAGTTAACATGGTCTGCTTTTGTAGGAGGCAGCGGAACGGATGCATCGCATACAATAAAGCTTACAAGCAATAATGATATCTACATAGGCGGTGGAACAACCAGTACAAATTTTCCGGTAACCACCGGAAGTTATCAAACCGTATTAGGAGGTGATGCAGATGGATGGATTGCAAAAATTGGAAACGCAGGTGATAGAATTCAACACGCTACCTATACGGGCACATCATCATTCGATCAAATTTATTTTCTTGATCTTAATGCGAACGAAGATGTGTATGTGTATGGGCAAACTTCGGGTGCTTTTCCAATTACGCCCGGGGTATTTCGCAATGCCAATAGCGGGCAATTTGTTCAGAAGTTTAACAGTTCACTTTCTACGCTCGGGTTCTCCACCGTGTTTGGGTCGGGCATCGGTATTCCTAATATTTCGCCAACAGCATTTTTAGTAAACGAATGTAATAATTTGTACATGACCGGTTGGGGCGGTGCTCTTAATGGAGCTGCAGGTTTTTGGGATAGCAATACCGTTGGCATGACCACTACGCCAGATGCATTTCAGAAAACGAGCAATGGCTCTGATTTTTATTTTATTGTATTAACAGACGATGCCTCTAAACTTTTGTATGCAACGTATCTGGGGGCAACCAATCGCGAACCCATGTAGATGGAGGCACCAGCCGGTTTGATAAAGGAGGAATAGTCTATCATGCTGTTTGCTCAGGATGTGTAAACGGCAATACAACAGGTAAATCTTCATCCGATTTTCCAACAACACCAAACGCATGGTCGCGGGTAAACCGAAGTAGAAACTGTAATAATGCAGCGTTTAAGTTTGACCTTTCTTCATTAAAGGCGCGATTGCAAACCAATTCCATTGCACTCAATATGCCGGGTTTAACTAAAATCTGTTTTCCCGATAGCATTGTTTTTCAAAACCTTTCTATCGGTGGCGAATTATATCAATGGGATTTTGGTGATGGAACAGCATTGATAAGACTGGATAAGAAAAATATAAAACACGGATACGCCTCATCAGGAAGATACAATGTTACCTTAACGGCCATCGATCAAAATACTTGCATTGGTAGAGATGTTGCCCGAACTACCATTGATGTATTTGATACCGATACTGAAATACAGGATGACGATGATTTATGTTTGGGAACTCCCTATACATTATTTGCCAGTGGGGGTGAGTTTTACGTTTGGGAAAGTAAGGACGGATTATTTCAATCCACAGAGCCGACCCCTTTGGTAACACCCGAAGACACAACCTTATACTACATTACCATTACCGCATCAAATGGCTGCGTACATCAAGACTCTGTTCAGCTAAATGTTATTTCTGTTGTTACTCCAGAGTTTGAATTGACTCGATTTTCGGCTTGCGTTGGAAGGCCTGAAGTATTTGTAAAAAGCACAACAAATGGTATGCTTCCTGGCGATAAATTGTTTTTTGATTTCGGTGATGGATTCGTGAGTGAAGACATTCAACAAGCCCATGTATTTAATCAGGATGGATTGTACTCGATTAAATTAGTAGGAGTGCGTGAATTTTGTGTAATGGAAAAAATTATACCAACACCTATTTTTACTTTGTTCGTTCCGAATGTTATTACGCCTTTAGGTTCTGAAGGTGACAATGATGTATTCACGATTCAATATGGAGATGATCCGAATATAACGCCAGCTGATTTTGGTTTTAAGGTTGCATTGATTGTATATAACAGATGGGGAAATAAAGTATTTGAAACAGATGACTACAACTATAATTGGTCGGGAGATGGCCTGGCCTCCGGTGTATATTATTACGAGCTTACCGTGCAAAAGCACGATCCTTGTAAAGGATGGATACACGTACTAAAATGATTTTTAGTGTAGATTAAAACCTGCCTACCTTCCGGTTAAAGAAGCGTTAGAATATTAAATTGCATTGTGCTGTCGTTTATATTGCTGTTACTTTGAGCCTATGAAAATATTGATTGTTGAAGATGAACTGAATGTAGCCGAAGTACTGAAACGTGGTATGATAGAAGAAGGCTATGAAGCAGACGTTGCATACGATGGACAAATAGGTTTGCGGTTGGCTCAAAACGGAAATTACGATTTAATTATACTCGATGTTAACCTACCGCTTCTCAACGGGCTAGAACTTTGCAAACGTCTGCGTGAGAAGGATGATCAAACTCCGGTGATGATGCTAACTGCTCTGGGAATGAGCGATGATATTGTTGTTGGGCTTGAATCGGGCGCAGACGATTATTTGCCGAAACCGTTTCGCTTCAATGAATTATATGCGCGTGTAAAAGCGCTAACACGCAGAAAGAAATTTCCCATATCAACTTCCGTTGCAGAGGGTGTTAAGAATAACGCAATAAATACCTTTACGCTCGCTGATTAAGGAAAAGGTACGCGTTGTAAAATTATTATACCGCTACTGCCTGAGTAGCACCACACATAATTCGTTTGTTCTTTACTCGAACCAATTAACATTCTACCTTTGAATGATTTTTTTTAACTGTATTATAATTTCTTATTTTTTTTCATGAACAACAAGCGTAAATTTTTTAGGGCAATTGCGTTAGCGGAAGGTATTTCATTTCTAACGCTACTAGTAATCGCGATGCCATTAAAATATTTTTGGAATATGCCTGAAGCGGTTAAAATAGTAGGCTGGGCACATGGCGTTTTATTCACGATTTATATTCCGTCAGTTTTTTTGGTTAAGCGAGAGATGCAGTGGAATTTTATTCAAGTAATAGGAGCGTTGGCGGCTTCGGTTATTCCGTTCGGAACTTTTGTGCTCGATCGATTTTTTATCAGAAAGGTAGAAATCGATTAGTGAAAAAATTGATTTACGAATGTTATGGGCTATGATATTGGCGGAAAATATCATATTCAAATTCGTTTTGCTATTGAGCAAACTTATACACCTGTATAATTAAAAGGTGTAATCTCTTTTAATCTTGCTTTTACCGCATCACGAATTTCAAGTCCATCAATAAAAGTAGTGATGCTTTCTTGCGTAATTTTTTCATTTTTACGCGTCAAGTCTTTTAATGCTTCATACGGATTTGGAAATCCTTCTTTTCTTAAAATAGTTTGAATGGCTTCGGCTACAACGGCCCAGTTGTTATTCAGATCTTCATTGATGGCATCTTGATTTAATTCTAATTTACTAATGCCTTTTAATATAGATTGAAAAGCAATATAGGTATGTGCCAATGGAATGCCGATGTTTCGAAGAACGGTTGAATCGGTAAGATCGCGTTGCAATCTTGAGATAGGAAGTTTAGCAGAGAGATGTTCAAAAATCGCGTTAGCAAACCCTAAGTTACCTTCAGCATTTTCAAAATCAATCGGGTTTACCTTGTGTGGCATTGCCGATGATCCTACTTCTCCTTCTTTAATTTTTTGTTTGAAATATCCCATTGAAATGTATTGCCACATATCGCGACTAAAATCAATGAGTATAGTGTTGATGCGTTTTAAATTATCGAATAGCGCAGCCATGTTGTCGTAGTGCTCAACTTGCGTGGTCGGGAAGCTTCTCACCAAACCGAGGTGATTGCAAAAATCATCACCAAATTTATTCCAATCAATGGATGGATAAGCAACATGATGTGCATTGAAATTTCCGGTTGCGCCACCAAATTTTGCAGCGTGCGGAATCGATTTAAGTTGTGCAAATTGTTTGTTGAGACGAGAAGAAAAAACCATCAGCTCCTTACCTAATCGCGTAGGGGAAGCGGGTTGGCCGTGGGTAAACGCCAGCATCGGTATATCTTTCCACGCTTTTGATAACGCATTTAATTTATTCAACACCAAATCAAAAAGCGTAACGTATTCGCGTTCTAGAAATTCTTTTAAGAGCAACGGTATGGCAGTGTTGTTTATATCTTGAGATGTAAGGCCGAAGTGAATGAACTCTTTGAAAGGATCGAGCTTTAAAAGTTCAAACTGTTTCTTAATGTAATACTCTACCGCCTTCACATCATGGTTGGTAATTTTTTCAATTTCTTTGATCTCATTTGCATGAGCCTCAGTAAAATTTTTATAAATTCTGCGGATGTCGTTGATTTGGTGAACGGGAAAATCTTCCAATTCTGTAAGGGCACCGCTCAGGGAAAGAAGGTATTCGATTTCTACCTGAACCCGATATTTCATCAGCCCATATTCTGAAAAATAAGGCGCGAGTGGTTTTACGACTGAAAAGTATCGGCCATCAACAGGCGATATGGCAGTAAGGGGAGTAAGTTGCACGTTTTAGTATTAAGGCTCAAAATTAACCTCATTCACCGATTGACCAAAGCCGCATAGTGAATGATGTCATTAATCTCTATAAATAGACGAAAGCAAGCTGTACGCGATTCATTTAAATATTGAGAATGATATAAGTCATGCCGAAAATGACTTTAACTTATGCAATTCATCATTACTTTTGTCTTGAATTACGACATTGATGCGGGGGTTGGTTTTAATACATCATTTTTTGATAATTTGAACCTGCCGTCCATTTCTTTGTTGAATAGATACTCTACTAATATTATTATTCACTACTATACTTATGGCATTTAGTTTTTTTAAAAAGTCAGATAAATCAGAGAAAAAAGAAGTTGTACAACATGGTGGCCCACGCTACTACGATCTGAAGGTTAAAAATATTATCCACGAAACGAAGGATGCTATTTCAATTGCATTCGAACAGCCTGCAGATAAAAAGATTGCATACAAATCAGGACAATTCTTAACGCTTATCGTTTCGGTTCAAGGCAAAGAAGTAAGGCGCGCGTATTCATTGTGCAGTTCGCCTTTTGTTGATGACGATTTAGTGGTGACTATAAAACGCGTTGACAATGGATTGATGTCAAACTGGTTGCCAGATAATTTAAAAATAGGCAACACCGTGAAAGTGATGGAGCCCATGGGGCAGTTTACTACGGAATATAAAAAAGATCAGAAGCGCCACCTCATTATGTTTGCCGGTGGCTCTGGCATTACGCCTATGATGTCGCTAATTAAAAGCACGCTCGATCAGGAGCCTAATAGTATGTGTTCGCTCATTTATTGTAACCGCGATGTTGATAGCATCATTTTCAAAAATGATTTTGATGCCCTACAAACAAATGATGAAGGCAGGTTTCATGTTATTCATATTTTGGATAATGCACCTATGAATTGGCAAGGGTATTCCGGTTTGTTAAATCATGATATGCTCACTAAACTTTTCGAACGCGTGCCAAACTGGGGGATCGACAATACTACCTACCTTATGTGCGGACCGGAAGGTATGATGAAGAATGTCGATACCTTACTTGAAGCACGACAGATTCCAAAAGAGAAAATTTTTAAAGAGAGCTTTGTTCAAGGCACGATTGATAAAGACACAAAAAAAGAATCGGTAGAAAGTTCGGGTGAAGAGAAAACCCGCGAAGTTACCATACGCTACGATGGTCATGAATACAAAGTAAAGGTAGAACCCAAACGTGCGATTTTAGAAAGCGCGTTAGATCAGGGAATAGATTTGCCCTACAGTTGTCAAAGTGGTTTGTGTACCGCCTGCCGCGGAAAATGTCTTTCAGGAAAAGTAAAGCTGGATGAAGAGGAAGGCCTATCACAAGCGGAACGTGCTGAAGGATATGTACTGACGTGTGTTGGTCATCCGCTTACAGATGATGTGGTAATTGAAATAGGATAACAAAAGTATTTATTTGCGTGCTACCTTAATCAACGCGACTACGGCAATGATTACCCAAACAATATTGATAAAGGCATTTGGAAATGCTTCTTTGTAAACAGAGTAAACAATAAGCAACAATCCTCCGGTTAAATTCAACACATAAAACAGGATGGAGTCTGATTTTATTTTTTGATAGCTGTTCAATCCGTAAGCAGCCAATACTTCTATTGAGCCGATCCAGCCAAGAATGTTGATAAAGAGTTCCATAAAAAAGCGAAAGCTGTTTTATACTTTTGAAATCTTCTTCTTAAAAACCTTGCGCTTGCCGAGGTAGAAAAAATTTAATCCACCTAAAATACACAGAACACCAAGGATAACAAGTATTATAAACAAGCGACTCTTTTGTAATTCGAGTTTTGTTATCTCATCATCTTTTTTTAGAATGTCTAATTCTTTTTCTTTCTGTTGAAAGCCAACAATCATTTCCATCTGCGCAATGTTGCGACTGCTTTCTTCACCGTAAATTCTTTCGCGGGCTTCATCATATTTCACCTGCGTTTCAAATGCTTGTTTCCAATCGCCTGTGTTTGCAAAGTTCTCTGCCACACCTTTATATATAGCAGGTAAAAAAGAATAAGCTTGAAGTTCACTGCATAGAGAAGCGGCTTCATCTAAATACATTTTAGCAGGTTTCGATTGTTTATCTTTTGCATGTGCAATGCCCAAATTCGTTACAATGTTTAGCACACTCAGCTTATTATTATTCGCACGCTCAATGGCGAGCGCTTTTTCATAATGTTCAATGGCATTGTCAAAATTACCTTGCTTAAAATAAATGTTTCCTATATTAATAAGCGGGTCAGCGTATTTTTCGCCACGCTTCGCTGCAAGTTGATAGGCATCAGAAAAATAATTCATGGCTTTATCGTATTGCTGCATTTCTATGTTGAGGTTACCCAAATTATTCATAGAGCCTATCATTCTCTTTTGATCGTCTAATTCTAAAAACAGATTGTAAGATTCTTCAAGGTATTTCATGGCTTGCGCATAATCTTTCTTGATGGCGTAAATATTCGAAATATTATTCTTGGTTGTCGCAATACCTTCTTTGTTTTGAAGCTCCTCGTAGAAGGTTAATGAAGTCATGTAATAATCTAACGACTTATCGAATGCTCCCTGATTTTTATAGGCAATTCCTAAATTATTGTAAGAAGCCGCCATGCCTTTTTTATCCTTTATTTCGGTCGCTAGGTTTAATGCTTCACGCGTGTAACCTACTGCTTTAATGGGTTCGTTTTGCAGTGTTGCGCGGAACAGCTCGTTCAGCGTTTTTACTTTACGTTCGTTTCGCGTGGTATCTAAAACACCAAGCAGACTGTCTGTCTTCTGTGCGAACACCGTTGGGCTAAGGAATAAACAAAGGAGGAGGGATATCGATCTGAGTTTCATAGTAGGATATAATCAGTTAAAATTAACAACTATTCTCCATATTTCGCATTCTTGCACGGATGCTACCAATAAAGAAAATTCTCTTTGCATTCATAACAATTTTGCTCACTTTACATACCTTAATTTTAAAGTTATGAAATACTGCTTCAGCATGCTTGTATTATGTTTTGTGTTGATCATTACTATTCCAAGTAAAGCGCAAACCGACTACGATGATATCAAAGAGGTAATCAATAGCGTATTCATTGGCATGGAGAAGGGCGATAGTGCAAAAGTGCATTCAGCCTTTGCAGAGCAGGTTACTATGGCAATAATTTATCGAGATAAAAATAATGCGCCCGGCATATACAATGCATCGTCAATAGACGGCTTATTGAAATCGGTCGGTTCACCTCATTCTGAAATTTTATATGAGGAAATCTGGAATTTAAAAATTCAGATTGATGGCGACTTTGCACAAGCCTGGGGCGATTATGCTTTTTATACAGGTAATAAATTCAGCCACTGCGGACTTGATTCCTTTCATTTATATAAAGGAAAAGAAGGCTGGAAAATTTTTCATTTGGCGTACACAGTACGAAATGAAAAGTGTGATATTCCAGCCGAAATAAAGTCGAAGCATAAGTAAAAGGTTATGTAATTGGTACACGTCACTATGAAGAACATTCTAATCATACTCATATTGGTGCTTGGCGCAACCGGTGTCTCTGCACAGAAGAAAACCATTACAACGTTTATTCTGGTGCGCCACGCTGAGAAATTAAAGGACGGAACAAACGACCCTGATCTGTCACCGCAAGGTATTGAACGCGCCAATCGACTTGCAGAAATGCTCAAAGAAATTCAGGTTGATGCCATCTACAGTACCAATTTTAAGCGAACCAAAAACACAGTATTACCTTTTGCAGAGTTTAAGGGATTGGAGATTAAAAGTTATGAAGCATTAAAAACTGAAGACATTGAACGGATGCTACAAAAGCATAAAGGGGGAACAATTTTAATTAGCGGCCATTCTAACACAACGCCTTGGGTTGCTAATCTTTTAACAGGCACGGAGAAGTATACGGATTTTGATGATAGCGATTATGGAAACGTACTGATCGTGACCGTTGTAGAAAAAGGTATATTAGCGCAGGTTACCTGCATTCGGTATTGATGTATTGATCGCTGTTGTTTGGTTTATCTGTAAAAGAAAATGAACTGACAGCAACTTCCTAACGTGAGCGCCATTGCCTATTAATATTTTTAAGCCTTACCTATTCTTCATTTGATATTTTTCAGTTTATGTATAACCAAAATTAAATTTTGAAGTTATGTGGATGATCCTGGAGTTTATTGTTTTAGCCTTTATCGTTTTGCTTTCCATTACGGAATTATTTTATCCACTGGCTATGGGCAAACCGTTGTTTCCTTCTTTTAGAAACAAAGAGGAAGTTGTCAACGTAAAAGAATCGGTTGATGCACCATTGGAGGAAAAACTTTCTCAGGCGAAGAAAAAAGTGAGAGAGGTGAAAGAAATACAAGATGAAGTAAACAAACACTTCAAATCTGCTGAGCAACTAAAAGATGAAGCCGATAGTCTTTTGAATAATTCAAACAACTAACCCATTTATACTATGCAAAACCCGTTGCAAGGACTAAAACCGTCCTTCTCATCAAGAAAAGTACTTTTATTAGGTGCTGGAGTGTTTTTTATTATTCTGATTCTATTCTCTGGTAAGATCGTAGAGAATGTTGATAACTCTGAAATTGTTATCATTCAGAGTGTTTTTACTGGTAAAGTTGCAATCTACACAACGGCTGGCCCGGTGCTTCAGGCATTCGGCACAGCGACACATTATAAAAAGGCAAGCCAATTTTGGTTTAGTAAAAAAACGGATGAAGGTGGAGATAACGATGATGCCATTAAGATACGCTTTAACGATGGTGGCCACGGAGAAATTTCTGGATCAGTACGTTGGTACATGCCAGCGGATGACAAGGCAATTTTAAAGCTGCATACTGATTTTGGTTCTCAAAATGCAGTAGAGCAGCAGTTGATCAGACAGGTTGTAACAAAATCGGTTTACATGACGGGTCCTTTAATGTCGTCTAAAGAATCGTCAGCCGAGAAAAGAAATGATTTACTTTCTTTTATTGAAGACCAGTCCATTAATGGCGTGTATCGCACCAAGCAAGAAGACATTAAGGTTCATGATGATTTAATGAATACAGATAAGACCGTTACCGTGGTGAAGATTGTTCAGGATCAAAACAAGATACCGTTACGACAGGAAGTTTCTGCTGTAAAAATTTATGGTGTTAGTCTTCAAGGCTTAGCGTTAAATGCAATTGATTATGATTCAGAAGTTGAGAACCAAATAAAAGTTCAGCAACAGGCATACATGCAAGTGCAAACTGCCATCGCGAACTCCAAGAAAGCAGAACAAGATGCGATTACAACGGAGCTGCAAGGTAAAGCGGCAGCAGCAAAAGCAAAGTGGGAGCAAGAGGTAATTAAAGCTCAAGCCATTACAGAAGCACAGCAACAAAAAGAGGTAGCTGCACTTGAAGCACAAACAGCAATACTGGCTGCGCAACGTGTAAAAACAGATGCTGATGCAAAAGCATATGCTAATACACGATTGGTAACAGCCGGCTTAACACCTCAAGAGCGTGCACAGTTTGAAAAAGATACGAAGATTGGTGTTGCAGAAGCATTATCAAAGATTGTTTTGCCCACAACGTATATGGCTGGAAGCGGAGGCAATAAAGAGGCATCCATGCTGGAAAGCATTTTGGGTGTGAAGTTGCTCAATACAGAAAAGATCAAGTAACGTAAAGGTTAATCGTTATCCGTTAGTCGTGAGGAGTATTAACTTTTAACGATTAACGGATAGCCGATAACTTGCTAATCCTCTGGATACGGGATAAAAACAAAATTTGTAAAGGCTTTGTCGATTACGAACAAGCAGCAAAACTCATCTGGGTTTTTATAGGCTTCGTGAAACGCATCCAATTTTTCTTTCTCTACAATTTCGCGTTGTATAAATTCATCTAAAAACGAAGCAAAATAATTCCATTCCGTTCCATTATTGTTCTGATCTAGCATGAGCTGCCCAATGGGCTGTGCTTCTTTGCAAATTGCAAATATTGGATAATCAAACCCTGCCAATCGTATTTGGTATGAGGCTTCCTTCAAAGTATCGCTCACCTTCACGAAATCCTGAGAGATGGTGCCTAAGTATTTTCCGCTTAACTCCGGATCGTTCTGCATAGTTGTGGTTTCAAACCGCTAAAATAATAAGAACTGTCACCATCCACGACACAAATTGTAATTCCTTATTTTGGTTAAAATTTATAATGATGATAAAATTTTTCTATCTCTCGCTATTCGCCCTTATTTCAACCAACCTGCTAGCGCAAACCGCTACCGAAAGTGAAATAAAAAATTCTTTTCAGGAACGTAAAAAGTTAGCAGAAACATCGTGGCTTAAGAATTATCCTGCCCGCAACATTGGCCCAACAGTACAGGGCGGAAGGATTGTTGATATTGATGTAAATCTGAAAGACACAAAAGAGTTTTATGTCGCATATGCATCTGGAGGAATATTTAAGACAATAAATAATGGAATTAGTTTCGAACCGATTTTTGATAATGAGGATGCAATGGGCGTTGGCGATATGGCACTTTCGCAAACCGATTCTAAGATTATATATGTAGGCACTGGCGAAAAAAATAGTAGTCGCTCGAGTTATGCCGGTTCCGGAATCTATAAAACAAGCAATGGTGGAACTACCTGGCAGTTTCTTGGTCTTGCCGAAACGCAACACGTCAGTCGTGTTATTATTCATCCGAAGGATAACAACATTGTCTGGGTGGCGGCACTCGGTGCGCTCTATTCTAAAAATACAGATCGAGGAATTTTTAAAACGATCGATGGCGGAAAGTCTTGGAAGAAAACGCTGTTTGTAAATGACAGCACGGGCATTATTGATTTAGTTGTTAATCCTGAAAATCCAAATCAGCTTTGGGCATCATCGTGGGAGAAGAGCCGAGCAGCCGACTCCTTTAAAGGTAATGGCGTTGGATCTTCGATTTATCGTTCGAACGATGGCGGTGAAACGTGGGCAAAGTCCATGGCGGGTTTTCCGCAGGGTTCACAAATAGGAAGAATTGGTTTGGATGTTTGTGCGGCCAAGCCAAACGTTGTATATGCTGTGTTAGATAATCAAGGTGAGATAGAGAATAAGAAAACAAAAAAAGACGATGGTAAAATGAAACTCGAAGATTTTAAATCGATGTCGACTACCGCGTTTGCCAAACTTGATGATAAGAAGTTAGATGATTGTTTAAAAGACAATAGCTTCCCTAAAAAGTATACTGCAGCTGTAGTGAAAAAAGAAATTGCGATAGGTAAATACACACCCAAAGCCATTGCTGAATATTTTGGTACAGATGCCAATGCGAATTTATTCAACACTAAAATAATTGGAGCAGAAGTATATCGCTCTGACGATAGTGGTTCTACCTGGAAGAAAATGAATGGCTATGATTTAGACGGTATATTCTATACCTACGGATATTACTTTTCTGAAATCCGTGTGTCGCCCGACAATGCAGACCTCGTCTATATTTATGGTGTGCCCATGTTGAAATCGCGTGATGGTGGTAAGACATGGCATCGTCTCGATACCTTAAATGGTGTAAACAGCATTCATGTTGATCATCATGCTGTATGGATTAATCCGGCTGATTCAAAACATGTGTTGTTAGGGAATGATGGTGGTTTGTATCAGAGTTATGATGAGGGTGCAAATTGGTTACACCTTAACAACATGTCGGTGGGGCAATTCTATTCTGTTAATGTCGATATGGAAACACCGTACAATGTGTATGGTGGTTTACAAGATAACGGTGTTTTAAAAGGTTCCAGTAAATCAAAACCCAATGAGACCGAACATTGGCAGCAAATTTTTGGTGGTGATGGAATGTATGTAGCACCCGATCCGCGCGATAACAATATTGTGTACACCGGTTATCAGTTTGGAAATTATTTTAAACTTCAGCTCGATAAAGATAAATCGGAATCCATAACACCGCAGCACGATATAAATCAAACACCATTTCGTTTCAATTGGCGAACATCACTTATCCTAAGCAAGCATAATGCTGATATAGTGTATATAGGATCGCAAATGGTTCATCGAAGTTTAAATCAGGGTGAAACATGGGAAGCGATAAGTGGTGATCTTACAAAAAATAAAAAGCAAGGTAATGTTCCCATTTCCACAATATCTGCATTGTCTGAATCGCCATTGAAATTTGGGTTGTTATATGCCGGCACGGATGATGGAAATGTTTGGGTAAGTAAAAACGGAGGCGGAAACTGGGATGCAATTAGCAGCGGCCTGCCCGTTGATCGTTGGATTAGCTCCATCTCACCATCTCCGCACGATGAAGCAACGGTTTCCATTTCTGTAAATGGTTATCGCAATGATGAATTTAAAACCTATCTTTTTTTGAGTGCTGATTATGGAAAAACATGGAAGAGCATAAAAGGTAATTTACCAGAATCAGTAGCCAACATTGTTATTCAAGATCCCATAAATCCCGACTTACTGTATTGCGGCTTAGATAACGGTACCTATATTAGTTTTGATAAAGGTAACAACTGGCATTTTTTTAATGCAATGCTAAATGTTTCTTCATACGATATGATGGTGCATCCTCGCGAGAATGAATTGATTGTAGGCACACATGGTCGAAGTGTTTTCGTAACAGATGTTAAGCCCTTGCAATCACTAAAGGAGGGAGGCATCAGTAAAGGCATTATTGCGTTTGAACCAAAGTCAATTCGGTATAGTGAAAGGTGGGGAGAGAAAACCTATCCTTGGTCCGTTACCAGCACCCCAAGTGTAAGCCTGACGTATTTTGTTGGCCGCGCAACATCTGAAATAGCAATTGAAATTCTGGATGATAAAAAAGTTGTAAAGCGAAAATTCCGCTCTTCGGGTGTTGTCGGATTTAATACTGTAACCTGGGATGTACGCGTTGACGAAAATGAAACGACAACAAAAAAATCCAAAGACGGTAAATCAATGTCGTTACCCAAGCCGATGGTATATGCTGCGAAAGGTAAATACACCATCCGATTTATAAATGGTACAGAGATAAGCGAAGTGAATTTAGAGATAAAGTAATAGACGTATTTAATTGTGAAGTGAGACGCTCTTACACAGAGCGTAGTGCTATCGTTATCCAAAATTTAAAACATTCTACGGGAAGTTTCAGCATCATGTTTTGCATGGAGACGGCTGGCGCAGTTAAAATCAATTTAATGGGCGCGAGATTGTATCACGTTGTAAAATTATAGCGAAGGAATAAACTCATTTCTCAGTCTTTATTGATCGAGCCATTCGACTTATCCGAAGTTGGACTTGAACGCTGCATGCATCCTAACCACATTTGAATTTAAACAATCGTTTGAATTAATAATGGATTAATTTTTACCCTTAATGTTAATAATATGTTTAGAAAAGATGATTCAATGGTATAAATTGAACCTATATTTTAAAAATATAGTATGTTTTTACATTATCTAGTTAAAAATTAAACCTAACCTATGAAAAAAGTAGAAGCCATTATTAGAACGGCAAAATTCGAGGAAGTTCATGCTGAACTCGCAAAGATCGGCATCAGCTTCATGACCTATTCGGAAGTGAAAGGTATCGGTATGGAGCATGCGGCCTCCCAACAATACCGAGGTGCCACCTATGACGCGGGGTTTATTCCCCGAACGCGATTAGAAATTGCAGTGACCTCTGCCAAGTTAGACTCCCTTATCGAATGCCTTTTGAAAACCGCCTACACGGGCAAGGTAGGGGACGGAAAAATCTTTGTCTATGATATACAAGATGCCTATCGCATCCGCACAAAAGACAGAGGCGATCAAGCCCTTTAAACCTAAATAATTTTCTCGAACCTAAAATCTAATTACTCTATGCAAACAAAACTTACCCAATCGATAAGTGGAATTTTTGAGGCAGCAAAGCAAATTAAGAATAGTACCTACTGTTCATATATGCTGGCTTTTTTAATGGTTTCGTTTTTTATGTTTAGTCCATCATCTTCTTATGCGCAAGATGCTGCCGCAGAGGAACCCGTTGCCTATTTGCCGCAGGCAACAGCTGATATTATTTGGCTTTGTATATGCGCCTTTCTTGTGTTTTTTATGCAGGCAGGTTTTGCTTTAGTAGAAAGCGGACTTACTCGTGCTAAAAACTCCGTTAATATTATGATGAAGAATTTGCTCGACTTTAGTTTTGGGGCAGTTCTTTTCTGGGGAATAGGATATGCTATCATGTACAGCAGTGGCGATTCTAATTTCTTTGGCTTTGATGCTTCTCTTGCCTTTTTAGATTCTGCTAATGCTCCAACGGATGGAGCAGGCTACGCTACGAGTGCTGCGTGGTTATTTCAGGTAGTGTTTGCTGCTACGGCTGCAACAATCGTTTCAGGAGCTATGGCGGAACGTACAAAGTTGTCTTCATACCTTGTTTATTCTGTTATTGTTACTGCAATCATTTATCCAATCAGTGGCCACTGGATATGGGGCGGTGGTTGGTTAGCCGATATGGGCATTCGTGACTTCGCAGGTTCTACTGTGGTACACTCCGTAGGTGGTTGGGCTGCATTAGCTGGTGCCATAATGGTTGGCCCTCGTTTGGGTAAGTATAATAAGGATGGTTCTGTAAATGCCATCACTCCTCACAATATGCCATTGGCTGCATTAGGTGTATTTATATTGTGGTTTGGATGGTATGGATTTAACCCTGGCTCTACACTGCTTGCCATTGGTGGAGTAGCCCACGTGGCGGTAACAACAACATTAGCTGCTGCAACGGGTGCCATAGGTGCTTTAATTGTTTCTTGGATGACCTTTAAAAAACCAGATTTGTCGATGACGCTTAACGGTGCCTTGGCAGGATTGGTGGGCATCACTGCACCTTGTGCTTCTGTAAGTACAAGTAGTGCTGCTATTATCGGTTTGATTGCTGGTGTATTGGTATTCTATTCTTGCTTGTTTATTGAAAGAAAACTTAAAATTGATGACCCGGTTGGAGCGATTAGTGTTCATGGAATTTGTGGTGCATGGGGTACGTTGGCAGTAGGTCTGTTCGGTCAGCGTGCTATTGATGTTCAATATTGGTCTGAAGATTCTACTATCACGGATGGTTTATTCTTCGGTGGTGGGTTTAATCAATTAGGTATTCAGGCAATAGGTGTTGGTGCTGTATTCGCGTATGTATTTGTAGCGATGTTTATTGTATTCTTTATCATTAAGAAAGTAATCGGACTTCGTGTTAGCGATGCAGAACAAATGGAAGGATTAGATATTGGTGAACATGGCAACGTAGCGTATGGTGGATTTGTATTTGAATCGACAGGTTCTAATGCTTCAATTTCAGAATCGAAATAGTATTTAGAATATTTGCTTTGTTTTTTGTATGGGCCGTGATGTAAATCCGGCCCCTATTTTTTTTGCGATTAGTTGTTTGGATTTTGCAAAGTTGATTTCCTTACTATATAATTTTATAACACTGGGTTGTAGTCAAAACAAAATAACCATCAACATCCGCTGAAATTCTATTCTAAACCACTTCGGCTTCATGAAGTGCTTTTGAGAGTCGTTGCTGAGGTGCTTGAACAAAATGCTTGCGGGATAATGGATTTTACAGGCCGGCCTATGAAGAAATATGTTTAAGTGAGTGAGAAAGAAATGAATCAAAAGCGATCCTCTCGGGTTCATACCTAAATCTCTTAAAAATTCGGCCAGAGGTGTTATGTGACGTTGTTAGCCTATTGAAACAGAATTATCCTAAAAGGGAAATAGGTGGTGCCGGTCTCTCAATGAATTGATTTAAATCCGTTCGAGAAATTTCCTGATTCATTTTCTCCCTTATAATTTATTTCGACCTTATAAGTTTTTCCCCTTTCTAACTTTTTGGTTTTTACAATGAATGAATTAATTCCCTTTTTTGATTTTGACCTCAATGAACCTATCATTTCATCTGTTTCATAATCCTTTATTTTAAACTTAATGTCTAGTGTGCCAAGCAAATATATTTTTATTTCTACTTTCCTGTCAGATTTGCTGTATATGTCTCTAATGTTGTTTTTATCTGTTATGTAGGTTCTCCCACTTTTCGCTCCTTTTTCTATTCCCTTAATTTTCGCATATGTTACTATTCCATGAACATTGCCAAACTCAACAAAAGGCATAGGAAAGAATGGAAGAATGAAATATCGATAAGGATCAGTTGTCGCTTGAATTATTTTTTGATAGGTAAAACCATTGATTGTATCCATACTTACTCCTTGCAAGAAGAATCCTTTACTTCCATTTTGTTCTACAACTTTAAGTTCAGTATTATAATTCTTAAAGGGTATAAATTGATTGTTATAATAATAACCACTATCAGAAACTTGAATTAAGAATTGTTCAGGATTTTCTTTCGAACCACTCAAGTAATTATAACCTTCAATTTCAAGTTTTAACGATTTAATTTTGTTAATAATAGTGTCTCCAACATACTTAATATTTTTAAATTGCTTGTCTTGATATTCTGCAACTCCTGTCGAGTCGCTATACCATTTTCTTCTGTAGAATAGTTGTATTTCATCTCCCTTTTGAATGTCAAACTTATTGTCTGATTGGTAATTGTTCTTTATTCCTTCTGAAATCTCATTGTAGTTATCTCCGAAAAGTTGTTTCGTATAAAATTGACCATTGCTTGAAACAGCAAATGTTTGCAAGTCAGGAATAATAACAACATAAATTTCAGAGTCATCCGACTTGAAATATTTTCTTGGTGTTTTGTCAGTGGGGCTTAAACTGTCTCTCGGAAAACTTCTTCTTGTGTCAATGAATTCAAGAGAGACTTTCATTTTTTCGCTGAATAGAATGGCAGTCTGTTCGCGTGGCTCATCGAAGTTTAGTTTGTGTACAATTTCAAGATTATTATTAAGTAGACTGTAGTTCCCGTTTAAAAAGGATTCGTAATAAATTTCAGTTTTTTCAATCTTGGAATAGTTAACAAAAATTTCATTTCTAAATTTTATAAAATTTCGACTTTCAATAATTGTGTCATTTAAATCGGCTCTAACTTGGAGTCCAATAATCTCGTTCTTTTGGTCAAAATAAGTTGCTCGAACATAAATTTTAGATTCAGCCATTTCTTTTCTGCTTTCCTGTGCATAAGTAAAATGAATTAGAAGAAGTAATGTCGATATGAATGTTATTCTCATTTATCAGTTTCCTTTATATGTCACACAACATTTCAATTTCCTCTAACAATCTTACCTTATAACTTAATCGAAAAATAATCTCGAGTAAGTCAATCAAAGCCCAATTCCAATCTTCAAGCCGATCTTTGGATAGATGCCTGTGTAGCCTGGATCGAAAATATCATATGTCGAACGATAATCAGGTTGCCCGTTATAGTAGCCTGACTGTTGTATATCAGAGTATCGATATGCGCCTCCAACATACATATCCAATATAATGATTTGCCATATTGTTTTTTGAAAGCCAATCGTGAAACCTGCACCAATCGATGATATTTTGTCTATTGTGTTTGAACCACTATTATAATATGCATCCTCTCCTTTAAAATAGTCGCCACGAGCGAAAAAACCATAATAAATTCCCTGATATGATTCGCGATTGTTACGCACTCTAAATTTCATGGGAGCCGCATATTTTCTAAAGCCCAATTCAATTCCTCCGCCAAATCCATTCTCATAGTTATTAGATCCAGTACGGATTCCAGCGGATACATTGAAACTTTTTGAGTATGCTGAATTAAACTGTTCAATCCCTATCTCAAAAGTCTGTATTGCAAATTGCAGTGGAGAAATTTTAATGATTGTTTTAGGTAGGGTAAAACTTGCGGAATCAGCCTGACCATATAAAACGGTACAGGACATTAAGAAAATGAAAGTGAAATTTATTTTTTTCATACTATGGCGTTTTACTTGTTAGCGATAATGACAATTTACCTTTGTAATTTCTATAGCGTATTTGAATCTGATTAGTTTACCCGTTCAATATCAGCACCAAGTTTTCTTAACCGCTCATCAATGTTTTGATAACCCCGATCGATCTGGTCGATGTTGGAAATTTCACTTGTGCCACTGGTTGAAAGTGCTGCAATCAATAATGAAACTCCGGCACGTATATCAGGCGATGACATCTTAATACCTTTCAATTGGTATTTACGATCTAAGCCAATAACGGTAGCGCGGTGTGGATCGCAAAGAATAATCTGCGCGCCCATATCAATTAATTTATCAACGAAGAACAATCTACTCTCAAACATTTTCTGATGGATAAGTACAGTACCTTTCGCTTGTGTGGCCACAACTAAAACAATGCTTAATAAATCGGGGGTGAAGCCTGGCCACGGTGCATCTGCAATGGTAAGTATGGAGCCATCAATAAAGGTTTCGATTTCATAATGCTCTTGCGATGGAATATGAATATCATCTCCACGAAATTCTAACTTAATTCCCAGTCGCTTGAAAATATCAGGGATGATACCAAGCATATCAATTCTGCAATTCTTAATGGTGATTTCAGATTGCGTCATAGCCGCTAAGCCAATGAAACTTCCGATTTCAATCATGTCGGGCAGGAGGGTATGTTCCGTTCCTCCAAGTTTTTCTACACCTTCAATGGTAAGTAAGTTTGAACCGACACCCGTAATCTTTGCACCCATGCGATTGAGCATCATGCAGAGTTGTTGGAGGTATGGTTCGCACGCAGCGTTGTAAAGTGTGGTAGTGCCTTTTGCCAATACCGCTGCCATTACAATGTTGGCGGTTCCGGTTACGGAAGCTTCATCCAACAACATGTAGCATCCTGTTAAAGACGAAGCATCAATGTGAAATAAATGTTCTTCTGCATCGAAGTTGAATTTCGCTCCGAGTTTTTGAAATCCTAAAAAGTGGGTGTCCAATCTTCTTCTTCCAATTTTATCGCCACCGGGTTTTGGTAAGGTAGCTTTTCCAAATCGCGCTAAGATTGGCCCGAGCAGCATAACTGATCCGCGAAGCGCAGAAGCTTTCTTGCGATATTCTTCTGATTCTAAAAATGCTGTGTTGAGCGTGGCTGCTTTAAAGCGATACGATTCAGGTCCAAGTTTTTCAACTTTGCTTCCTAAATCGCCCACCAGTTCGATGAGTTTATTTACATCTACAATGTTGGGAATGTTATGCAGTGTAATGGTTTCGGCTGAGAGTAGGGTAGCGCTAATAATTTGCAGCGCTTCGTTTTTTGCGCCTTGCGGAATGATTTCTCCTTTTAACTTTTTTCCGCCACGGATTTTAAAAATGCTCATCTATAAAATTATAGTTTGAAGTTACCTCACCCCAACCCTCTCCGGAAGAGAAGGAGGCCTGACGTTGTTAAAATTACACTAACATCAGAGTTTGGACTAAAAGTATAGCGTAGCTTTTTAATATTCAAATAAATGTGACCTCTCCGGAAAAGAGGGAGGCTTGACCAATTTGAAATTCTTTCGACAAAATAGTTTGTGTGGAAGTATGGCGTAGCTTTTCAATATTCAAATAAATGTGACCTCACGCCAACCCTCCCCGGAGGAGAGGTAGACCCGATGTTTTAAGATTCCTTTACTTGGAGAATCTAACCTTAAACCTCAAACTTTGAACCTATTAAGAGTCTCTTCTTTTAGGACGGAAATTATTATTCCGATTGTTATTGTTGTTGTTCTTATTAAATGGACGATGATGACCGCCACCACCTTGGCCACCTTGGCGGGGATTGTTTCCACCTTGTTGTCTGTTGTTGGTAGGTTTCCTCTCGCGGTATAATTTCTCAAACAGATTTTCTTCGCGCACTTTTTCGATGGTCATGTTCAATGCTCCACCCGACATTACATTGATGTCGCGAAGGATTACCGAATCATCTAATATTTCTTTGTTCCAATTTCCGTAGAATGTCTTCATCAATTTACCTAAGTAGATAATTGCATCTTCACGCTCTTGGGCATCTTCAATTTTGAGTGCTTCCTTCACCAGCTTTTCTACGTTTTTGCCGTAATGCCTGTACTTCAAATCGTTCTTTGGATATTCCATGCGCAGCGGCTTCTTGAAAAGAATATCGCGATCAGGAACCGGATAAGGATTATTTACATCGAGATCAAAGTCTGCCATGATGTATAGATCATCCCAAAGACGTTGTGGATTTTCTGGTTGCTCGGCTATGGTTGGTGTAAGTTGTTTAATGAGTTCGATTAGCGTGTACGCTAGTTCGGTTCGCTTTTCTTTGTCTGGCTGATTGCGAATGTATTGAATTAGGTTCTGAACATTGCGGCCGTATTCTTTTAAAATAATGCCAACGCGCTGTGAGTTATATTCTCCGATCATGGTAAAATGTGTTCTTAAGATTAAAAATGTGTTTGTTGAGCGAATGCTGAGTGCATGTAATTGTGCTAAGAGTCAGAACGCTTAAGGTACTTAAAGTTTAACAAAGCTAACCAATATGCCTTATTCACCAAAATCAGTCCTCCACAATCCTAATCTTGGCAAAACTCAGCAACAGGGTCTTTTCACCTACATCATTGAAATTTATTTTGGCTTTACGGTCTGATCCGCTAGTGTCCATGTGCAGCACCAATCCAAAACCAAATTTCGGATGTTCTACCTTCATGCCTTCGGTTAGTCCGGATGTATCGCTTGGCGCAAAATCGGCCGGGGCTTTATAGCCTGATGGTTTGTTTACTTGTTGCGACTGCGTTTTCTTCACACTGCTCACCAATTTCTTTGCGTACAAACTGCTGGGTGGCGGTGACGATTCCAAGCCGCTAAACTTAGTGCTTACCTTTATAAACGTAGGATCGATGTCATCGAGAAAACGACTCGGCTCGCAATTCTTTAAGCGACCAAATCGATACCGACTAAGCGCATACGAAAGAAATAATTTCTTCTGCGCGCGGGTAATGGCTACATAAAAAAGTCTGCGTTCTTCTTCCAATTCCGCGCGACTGCTCAACATCATTTGGGAAGGAAACAAATCTTCCTCCATACCTACGATGTAAACATTATGAAACTCCAATCCCTTCGCCATGTGGATCGTCATGAGCGTAACCGTGTCAGGATCTTTGTCTTTGTTTTGATCTTGTCCGGTTACAAGCGACACTTCCTGAAGAAATGATCCTAACTTTTTATCCTCGCGCTCAGGGTCTTCTACAAATTCTTTGATGGCGTTCAGTAATTCCTGAACGTTTTCATATCGACTTAATCCTTCAACAGTTTTGTCTTCGTATAATTCGCGAAGCAAACCCGATCCTTTTGCAATTTCAAAGGCTGCATCATACGCGTCCTTTTTTTCGATCTCCACATTGAAGCGTTTGATCATCGAAACAAAATCATCGATGGGTGAAGCCGCTCGTCCACTAATAAATGAAGGCGCGTTTTGAAGCACTTCCCAAATGGAAATGGCATGATCGTTTGCTGCTACCACTATCTTATCGACTGTTGAATCGCCAATACCTCTTTTTGGTAAATTGATAATTCTTCTAAACGATGCTTCATCTTGTTGGTTAATGGCAAAGCGCATGTATGCCAGCAAGTCTTTAATTTCTTTGCGTTGATAAAATGATAATCCACCAACCACTTTGTATTTAATATTCATTCTGCGCAATGCTTCTTCAATAGCGCGCGATTGACTATTGGTGCGATACAAAATAGCGAAGTCACTAAACTTCAGTTGATGTTGCATCTTCTCCTCGAAAATAGAGTTGGCAACCAACCTGCCTTCTTCATTATCGGAAACTGCTTTGATCAATTCGATAAGATTACCTTCCTCATTTTCTGTCCACACATTTTTAGGAAGTTGTGCTTTGTTTCGTTTGATGACGGAGTTGGCAGCACTTACAATATTGCCAGTGGATCGATAATTTTGTTCAAGCTTAATGATTTTTAAATCAGGATAATCACGTTCGAAATTTAAGATGTTGGTAATATCAGCTCCGCGGAAAGCGTAGATACTTTGTGCATCATCGCCCACTACACAAATGTTTTGACGAACGGCAGCGAGTTTACGAATGATAAAGTACTGGCAAAGGTTTGTATCCTGAAACTCATCAACTAAAACATATTGAAAGCGCTGTTGATATTTGTTCAGCACTTCAAGATGTTCTTTAAAAAGTTTATCGGTGTTGAAAAGTAAATCGTCAAAATCCATGGCGCCCGATTTGAAACAGCGCATCGCGTAGGCACGATAAATTTTTCCAATGTCTGGTCGCAAGTTCGCGGCATCATCTCCGGTAATTTCCGGATTGGCCATGTATTCTGCCCAGCCAATCAATCTGTTTTTGGCAGCAGATATTCGATTATAAACCGTGTTTACCTTATAGGTAGCATCCTCTAATCCCATCTCTTTTACGATGGTTCGGATGAGTGACTTTGAATCGTCAGTATCGTAAATCGTAAAGTCAGAAGGATAACCAAGATGCTGTGCTTCTGCTCGAAGTATGCGGGCGAAAACGGAGTGAAAGGTTCCCATCCACAAATTGCGAGCATCGTGCCCCATTACCTTTTCAATGCGCTCGCGCATTTCTTTCGCGGCTTTGTTTGTAAAGGTGAGCGACATAATGTTGAACGGATCAACACCTTTGCTCATCAACTGCGCAATGCGATAGGTTAATACTCTTGTCTTTCCTGAACCTGCACCTGCAATCAACATGCACGCTCCTTCGGTATTGATAACGGCCTCTAATTGAGGCTCATTCAAACTCGCTAAATAATCCATCATATCGGGTGCAAATTAAACTTCTCTTAGGTGAAATTTCCGTTGACTTAAAAATTTAATTGTTGACAGTCAATGGTGAATAGTCCATAAACCATTGACTATGGACTATTGACTTTTTTTAAAGTATTTTTTTCTCTCTCCAAAATTCGATTTACTTTTAACCTTGAACTTAGAACCTTGAAACTCAATTCTCAAACTGCGAACACAAAACAACTTTATAACGATGACGGTCTCAGCATAACCGCGACAGAGCCTTGGTTTAAAGTAAAGGTTCAACTGCTGGTTAGTTACATCCAGTCTTTCACCATAAATGTATCCGACAAGGTAGATGATATTGTGTTTGTCGATCTTTTTTCAGGAAGCGGTTTATATTCCGTAGGTCATCAAAAGGAAATTTTTCAGGGAACATGCCTTGCTTCTTTGTCGAGTGAAATACCGATTACAAAATGGATTTTTTGTGAGCGTGATGTTGAGCAAGCGAACGCTTTAAAGATTCGTGTAAACAAATATCATCGCGAAAAGAACGTGGTTATTTTGGATTCGCCTTTAGACGAGTTGGTGGACAAATTTAGGTCGTATATACCGCCCAGTAAAGCCGGTCATAAAGTAGCCGTGGTGTGTTTGATCGATCCGTTTTCGGTTGATATTCCATTTGCCACTATTGATAAGCTTACAAGTCTTGGGTTCAGTTTTCTGATGCCGTTTACCTTTATGATAAACAATAGGCTGAACCATCGTTATTACCTTCATGAAAATCCAGAGAAGTTTAAACGATATGTAGGCACAGGTAATTTCGAGAGATTGCAAAGTGTTGAGAGCAACGAACAATTCTATAAACGCCTAGTGCGATTATACCAAAACAGCATGTTGGTAACCGGATTAAATTCTGCAATCTCTACGCACAAGTTGGACTCGAAGCTGATGGATTTACCAGCATACTCCATCGGTTTTTTTTCTAGGCATTTTTCTAGCCGTGCAATACAGGCAGATATTAAGGTAAGTGAGCATTTACAGTTTGAATTGTTTTAATGCATTAAAACGCGGAGGACGCGGAGAAATGCAAAGGAAATACATTGTGCTCTCTTGAGAATTTTTAAATGATGTTCTGCAATAAAATGCTTCAACGAAATCCTCTGCGTAACTCCGCGTGCTCTGCGGTTTGTGACTTTGGTTTTCTATCTTTGGAAAAATATTCACGATATGATGAAAGTAGGAGATGTATTGGTTTCAGACGATATTCGAGATAAGGAATTTGTTTGTAATCTGGAGAAGTGTAAAGGTGCATGTTGTGTAGAAGGAGATTATGGTGCACCATTGTTACAGGAAGAACTTTCCATCTTAGAAGAAATCTATCCGAAAGTAAAAAAGTATTTAAGTCCTGAAGGTATAAAGGAAATTGAGAAGCAAGGTACACACACAATAGATGATGACGGAGAGTTGTGTACACCCATCATCAGCGGACGCGAATGTGTTTATGCTATTTACGATGAAAGAAAAATATTGAAGTGTGGCATCGAGCAAGCGCACAAGGCCGGGGATATTGATTGGAAGAAACCGATCTCCTGTCATTTGTATCCGATACGGGTTACCAAGAAAAAAGATTTTGAAGCATTGAATTATAACAAGTGGCACATCTGCACACCTGCTTGTGTATTGGGTAAAGAACTACAGGTACCCGTTTACAAATTTTTACGCGATCCTCTCATTCGTAAATACGGTGAGCCGTGGTATAACGAATTGGTTTCGGTTATTGCAACAACACCGAAGAAGGAAAAGAAAAAGAAAGTGTGAGATTGGTCTTTACCTAAAAAATTTCAGATCGATTTTCATATTTTCTGCCACACGTCTTTGCTCTTCGATCTGGCGTGGAATCAAACCAGAATCCATGCGATGCATCATTACAATTTCATTTTGAACATGGCGAAAAAAAAATCACATTTTACTACAAACGCCTATTCCCGCTAGGGGCCTGTTTCTAAAATAAATATATCAGAAGTTAAACATTGACTTGGTGCTGCTGTTAAAGAAGTATAAAAATTAAAATCTGAATAAATTAATGGAAACACTTAAAGCAAATGCACAATTAATCGAAAAGAAGCGTCTGAAGCATGCTGCAGTTTATGTTGTTGCTGATTCGCCTCAGGTTGCAGTGGTAGAGGCATTGTCTACCTACATTCCGATCGATCAGTTTAAAGAAGTCTTTAACTTTATTGCTGAATTGGTTGCAAAAGAAAAGATCACCAAGTTGGTGTTCGACAAACGCAACTTAACGGTATTTCATCAGCCTTCTATGGAATGGTACTTCGTTGAGTGGAAAGAAAAAATGTTTAATCTTGGTTTGAAAACACATCGGAAAATTCTTCCGAAAGATGAGGTGTTCCGCCAAAGCGTGAAGATCGGTCGTGAAAAAATCAATAGCACGCATCCGAACGGAAAATATAAACTAATGGATATCAGTTATTCGGAATCGATCGATCAAGCCATAGCGCAATAATAGCTATGGTGAATAAAGACCCTTCGCGCGAAAGTCAACTTCAAGAAAAAATTTCAGATCTCACCGTCCTTTTGGAGGCTGAACTATTGAATCTGAAATCGGATCATTGCAGTGAACTTAACAGAATTAAAAATGCGTGTGTAGAGGGTATTGAATTGTTGAATGCGAATTTTGAAAAACAATGGAGTAATTTTAATAACCTTCATTTAAAAAGAGTGCTTGCAGTAGAAGAGCAGGTGATCTATTTGAAAGAGTTACATAAGTCGCAGCGTTTAATGTTAGAAGACTACCTGGTTTACATTCACGAGCTTGAGAATCGAGTAAAGGATTCGACTTCGTCTTCCGGCAAAATGACTTGAAATGTTGTTTTGCCGGATTTACTGATCCATAGTACTTCTCCTTTCATTCTTTCAACAACGCTTTTCACAATGTACAGCCCTAAGCCTTGTCCGTGCGAGCGTTCTGAGCCTCTAAAAAACATATCGAAAATGGATGCACTTATGGCAGGAGAAATACCTTCACCATCATCCGTTATCTCAATCAATACATCCTTTTCATCCTTACTAAAATTAACCCAAACGTATCCGCCTTTGAGTCCATCCCGATAGGTAATAGAATTTGATATTAAACATTTCAAAATGTTATATAACACAAGCTCATCAGTTCGAAAATGATGTAATCCATTGTATAGAACTTCAATTCTAACATTGGCGAAGTTGGGAAGATAGCTCAGGTCATGCAAAACCTGGTGCACAATATTTTCCGCGCTCACTTCTTTTAACTCAATCCTTTCAAAGGAAGCTTCAGCGAACATGGTGAGTGATTTTAACACATCGTTCATTTGCGAAACTTTTTGATCCATGTAAACATGAAGATTGGTTTGGGCCTGAGTTAGGTTTTCACCCTTTAATAAATCAAGTAAACCCTCAAGCGATGAAACAGGAGTTTTTAAATCGTGAGATGCGCGATAGAGAATTTGATCCAGTTCCTGATTGCGTTTCTGAAGTTGTACTAATGTTTCAGCAAGCGAATTATTCTTCAACACCAGCGCTTCAATGGCGGCAGTGAGTTCCTCCTTTTGCGATTGAAGTTCTTCCTTTTGATCGTCCCGGTCGCGCTCGCGTTCTTCAAGTTGCTGATTCTTTAATTGAAGAACAGCAACCAATTGTTGTAAATCAGAATTTTCCATTTCACCAATGTTATTGAAATTAAAGGAATATAAAAATGGAATGTTGATTTACGAATTAAGCTTAGCTGTTGATCGGTTTTTTTTAGTTTAGGATTTGCCGATCAATAGTTGACCCCCTGAATTAATAAATCAATTGAAAGGATTGAATCGGGTAAAATTAAAATTGGAATAACTGCTTATACAATAACAGTATTCAACTGCTGATGATTGATTATAAGTTTAAACCAATACGTATAGGCTTCTGGATGTTTTGCTATATCAGAGCGAAGTGAATTCAAATCGATGAATTTCCAATCTTCAACTTCTTCATCGTTGATAAGTGGTTCATAATCGTAATTTCCGATAAAAACATGATCGTATTCATGTTCAATCAGTTTATCATCAAGATTGGTTTTGTACATGAACTTATAAGCAAATTCAGGTTCGAGGTCAATTCCCATTTCCTGAATCAATTTTCTACGGGTGGCTTCTGCCATAGATTCTCCCGGAAGGGGATGACTGCAACACGTATTCGTCCATAAACCACCACTATGATATTTTGTAATAGCACGTTTTTGTAAAAGAATTTCACCTTTCGAATTAAAAAGCAAAATAGAAAACGCACGATGTAATTTTCCTTTTTGATGGGCTTCTAGCTTTTCCATCGTACCGAGTGCATTGTCGAATTCATCAACGAGTATAACGTGTTCCATCAGAGCATATTGAATTGATGTTTTACATAAGAATACGCCAATAATCTTGCCTTATGTCGCTTGCGAATACTAATGCGCGATTTTAATACACGCTCAGAAGGTGTGTTTTGAATTTTCTTAAACAATGCGAGATAATACACATATGCTACATAGACACCAAAGCGGGCTGATCGGGGCAGTTGCTTGATTCCTTTATATCCTTCTTCAAAATCTGATTTAATGCTCTCTTCAATTTTGTGTTTATTGGCATCGTCAAAATTAGAAAGATCGATTTCAGGAAAATACGTTCGGCCCATGCCAATGTAATCTGCATTGAGATCGCGCAAGAAATTTATTTTTTGAAACGCAGAACCCAAGCTCATGGCAAAGGGCTTTAACGTGTTATACATTTCACTATCACCCTTGCAAAAAACACGAAGACACATTAAGCCTACTACTTCTGCCGATCCAAGAATGTATTCCTTTAATGTATCCGCATCGTAATTTTTCTTCACTAAATCCAGTTCCATACTTTTTAAGAACTGCTCAATTAAACTATGTTCAATTTTATAATGATTAACAGTTGTTTGAAAACTATTGAGAATAGGGTTGAGACTAATCTTTTCGTCAATAGCACGATAGGTATCTTCTTTAAAACGATTCAGTAAAAGTTCCTTGTCGTAATCATGAAAGGTATCTACAATTTCATCGGCAAATCGTACGAATCCATAGATGGAATATATCGGATCGCGTAATACTTTTTCAAGACATCGGATGCCCAAAGAAAAAGAAGTGCTGTAAGCATGTGTGGTTATGCGACTACACCGAATGGAAACCGTGTCAAAAATTTCTTTCATCAAAATCAATTTACAAATTTCTGGTGTCTTTTGATCAATTCTTTTGCTACTACTTGCCCTGAAATTAATGAAGGAGGCACTCCGGGACCTGGCACAGTGAGCTGACCAGTGTAAAACAGATTTGTTACGTTATTGTTTAGAATGGAGGGTTTTAAATTTGCTGTTTGTAAAAGAGTATTCGCTAATCCATATGCGTTACCTTTAAAGGCATTATAATCGCCAATAAAATCAGCATGTGCATAACTCCTTTTATAGATAATATGGTCGCGAATATTTTGGCCCATAAGATTTTCAAACCGGTTTATGATAGCGTCAAAATAGCGTTCTCGTATGCTTTCAGAGTCTTTCAGACCTGGCGCAACGGGCACAAGAATAAAAATATTTTCACAACCTTCAGGCGCAACGGATGGATCGGATTGCGATGTGCACGAAACATAAAACTGCGGTAACGTGGGCCATTTTGGATCGTCATATATTTCGCGTGCGTGAATTTTAAAATCCTGATCGAAAAATAATGTATGATGAAGAAGATTATCAATCTTTTTGTTGATGCCTAAATAGAAAATTAAACTTGAAGGCGCCATCTCTCTTTTCTGCCAATAGGCTTCGGTATATTTTCTATGCGTTTCGGGTAACAAGTTTTGTTCAACATGATGATAATCGGCACCAGCCACAATGTAATCGAATTCACATAAAGTATTGTTTACATAAATTCCTGTTGCTTTTTTTCCTTCAACCTCGATGCGTTGAACGTTACTATTGAATTCTATCGTTACGCCCAATGATTTGGCGAGCGAAACCATGCCATCAATAATTTTATGCATGCCTCCTTGCGGGTACCACGTGCCCAATGCCATATCAGCATAATTCATTAAACTATAAAGTGCTGGAGTATTTTCTGGTTTGGCACCAAGAAATAGAACCGGAAATTCTAATAGTTGGATGAGGCGAGGCTCTTTAAAAAATTTTCGAATGTACGTGGAGATTGATTGAAAGACATGCATACTGAAAATACCTTTCATCAGATCTGCATCTATAAACTCCGTGAGCGACAATCCAGGATTGTATACCAGTTTGTTTATACCAATATCATATTTGATTTTACCTTCTTCCAGAAAACGAATAAGATGTTTGCTACTGCCAGTTTCTAATTTCTCAAACATGGCGCACAACGATTCTATTCCCGAAGGAACGTCTAACACATCATTTTTTGTATACACAATGCGATAGGACGGATCGAGTCTTTCTAATGTGTAGTAGTCAGAAACTTTTTTATCAAAGCAATTAAAAAAATTTTCGAACACATCGGGCATCCAATACCAACTCGGCCCCATGTCGAACGTAAATCCATTCGATTCAAATTTTCGCGCTCGTCCACCGGCAGTTTCATTTTTCTCGAACACCGTTACCTCAAATCCTTCTTTCGCCAAAAAGCATGCAGCTGATAAACCAGAGAACCCCGACCCAATGACCGCTATCCGGCTCATTTCAGAAAAATTTAAGTGGGAAATTAATTATATCCCTGTAATCTTTTCTGAATTTCTTTTCGAGCATGGAAAATTCTGTTTTTTACCGTACCAATAGGAATGGATAAATGTTTTGATATTTCATCGTATTTATATCCGGTAAGATGCATTTTGAAAGGAACAAGGAGATCTTCTTTTATTGCACCAACGTTTCTCCAAATCTCTTTAAACTCCATCGTTTCATGCGGTCGATTGAAGGTATGCTCATCTTCTACATTGAGAAAGTATAAGTCTTTTGTTTTATCGGTCGAAGTTCTGGCGCGTTGCGTCTTTCTATAATTATTAATGAAGGTATTTCGCATAATGGTAAAAAGCCACCCTTTCAAATTGGTATCATCACGATATTTATCCTGATAGGTGAGCGCTTTTAACATAGTGTCTTGCACTAAATCCAAACACTCATCCCGATCGTGGGTAAACCTTCTGGTAAAAGAAAGTAATGTGCTTCTAAGATTTGATATTTCGGAGGTGAACTGTGTAGTAGTCATAATACTTATTGTTTAAAGATTATGTGTTTTTGTTAAACAAATATAGCTACTAATACGGAGATACCGATGTTATGTTTAAACATTTATTAAATAATTTAAACAAAATAGGTTTATGGCGTTTGCCGCTCAAATAAGAGGATTGAGTACTTTACACGCTTGATTAGCGTTTCACTCAAAATTGAAATACGAAGCTTTTACCTATATCAGATCTTTCAATTCTGAGGCGCGGGAGAAAAATTGCAGATTTTGGTTCTTGGTGCCCGTGAAACGCTGAACTTGATAGCCGGAAACGAGAATGGAAATATGTGCAAAATCGTTGGTGAGTCTTTTTATATAGGGTTCTATATTTCCATTGGGCGCAGAAGTAATTGAAGTGATCATCATGTCGGGCTGATGTACTGCAATAATTTTTTTCAAATCGTCATGTGGCACACTTTGTCCTAAATAATATGTGCGATGCCCAATTTTACGCGTAAGGAAATTATAGAAGAGCAATCCCATTTCGTGCATTTCACCTTCAGGTAAAAACAACATAATTTTTTTCGCACTCTTAGGCGGAATTGGAAGTCCATCAATGGCAACAATTATTTTTTGCCGGATGAGGTTGGAGATAAAATGTTCGTGTGCGGGGGTAATGCTATGAGTTTGCCAAAGAATGCCAATCTTTTCCAGAAAAGGATAGACTACATCGGTAATGGTTTTTTCAAAGCCAAATTTCAGAATGATGTTGTTTAATATTCGTTCAAACATCTCTTCCTCCATATCAATCATGGCTACTACCATCTGATCAATGTGCACTGTTGCATCATGATGTACTTCACTGATCTCCACAACCTTTTTGCTGATCGCATCAAGCGACATTTCTGCGATCTTGGAAATTTTAATTCCGTTGTTGTTCAGCAACGATACGTTAATAATTTTCTTTAAATCTTCGTCAGAATAATATCGAATGTTGGTGGCCGTTCTGGAAGGATCAATCAAATTATAACGCTTCTCCCAAATACGAATCGTGTGTGCCTTTATGCCTGAAAGTTGTTCGAGTTCTTTAATAGAGTACTTACCCATCGATCCGTTTTTATAAGGCTTAAACAGTTGGATGCAAAAATAGTTTTTTAGGCCAATAGGAAACCATACTTTTAGTTTGATGTATTCAGGCAATATTAATATTGGGAAAACGTGGTTTGAAGGCCGCGGATGGAAACCATTTGCTTTTCAAGTTGCGGCTTGGCACGCATACCTTGATGGTAAAAGTGGTTTGGTGAATGCGCCAACAGGAAGTGGAAAAACATATTCGCTGCTGATGCCTGCAATGTTGGAATTCATTCGCGATCATAACGACTTCAAAACAAAAAAGAACAACGGACTTCAAATTATTTGGATTACTCCCATTCGAGCGCTATCGAAAGAGATTGAGTTATCTGCAAATCGATTGATAGAAGGATTAGAATTATCGTGGCGGGTAGGTGTTCGCTCGGGCGATACCTCGTTGAAGGAACGCGCGAAACAAAAAGAGAAACCACCTGAGTTACTAATCACCACTCCTGAAAGTCTGCATCTTTTAATGGCTCAAAAAAATTATCCTGATTTTTTTAAAGACTTGAAAGTTATTGTGGCCGATGAGTGGCACGAATTGATGGGATCGAAACGTGGAGTACAAGTTGAGCTTGCTTTCTCGCGATTGAAAGGTATCAATCCTCATCTTAAAATCTGGGGTATATCGGCCACCATAGGTAATATGGAACAAGCACTGGAAGCATTGCTCGGAAATTATTATCACGAGAATAAATTTGAAATTATTAAAGCGGATATAGAGAAGCGAGTGGAAGTGGTTTCTATTATGCCCGATTCTGTTGAGCTTCTTCCATGGGCCGGGCATTTAGGCATTCATCTTTTGCAAAAGGTAATTGATGTTGTGATGGAAAGTAAAACCACACTCATCTTTACAAACACACGATCTTTCGCAGAGATATGGTATCAAAAAATGTTGGACAAAGCGCCCGAGCTTTCCGGGTTGATTGCCATGCATCACGGATCGATAAGCCAGGAGTTGCGCAATTGGGTAGAAGAGCAATTGCATGAAGGTAAACTGAAAGCTGTGGTGTGTACCTCTAGTCTTGACCTTGGTGTTGATTTTCGTCCGGTAGAAACGGTTATTCAAATAGGCGGCCCAAAAGGTGTTGCGCGTTTTTTACAACGTGCAGGCAGGAGTGGTCATCAGCCGGGTGCATTGAGTAGAATTTATTTTGTGCCAACCCATTCGCTTGAGTTAATGGAAGCCGCTGCCTTGCGCGAAGCAATTGCCACAAAAAAAGTAGAACATCGTGTTCCCTATATCCGCTCGTTTGATGTATTGATTCAATACCTTATTACGCTTGCCGTTTCAGATGGCTTTGATCCGGATAAAATTTTGAAAGAGATAAGAACAACGTTAAGTTATTCAAGCGTAAGTGATGAAGAATGGATTTGGTTATTAAATTTTATTACCACGGGCGGTGACTCACTTCAGGCATACGATGAATATCGAAAGGTAATTATTGAAAACGGAATTTATAAAGTTGAGAGTCGCGCTATTGCCATGCGACACCGATTATCAATCGGCACCATTGTAAGCGATAGTTCGATGTTTGTTCGTTTCGTTTCTGGAAAATATTTGGGAACGATTGAAGAATATTTTATTTCGAAATTAAATCCTGGCGATGTGTTTTGGTTTGCCGGACGAAGTTTGGAACTGGTGCGCATAAAAGAAATGGAAGCACAGGTGCGCAAATCAAATCGCAAGTCAGGTAAGGTACCTTCCTGGCAAGGCGGCCGAATGCCATTGTCTTCTCAACTCAGTGAAATGATTCGCAATAAACTGGATGAAGTTGTGAAAGGAAAAGAGAAAGATGAAGAAATGATTTTTCTGAAACCACTTTTTGATTTGCAACAAGAACGATCTAAGCTACCGGCAAAAAATGAATTCTTAATTGAATATTTAAAAACGGAAGATGGTTATCATGTATTAATGTATCCGTTTGATGGACGTTTTGTGCATGAAGGTATGGCCGCATTGGTGGCGTATAGAATTGCGCAACTACAACCCATTACGTTTTCTATTGCCATGAATGATTATGGTTTTGAATTACTTTCTGATCAACCCATACCAATTGAAGAAGCAGTAGAGACAAATGTATTGGGTGTTGAAAATCTGGCGCATGATATTCAGGCAAGTATTAATTCAACAGAGATGGCACGTAGAAAATTTCGAGACATTGCCGCTATCTCGGGTTTAGTATTTAAAGGTTATCCCGGCAAGCCGGTAAAAGACAAACATCTTCAGTCTTCCTCACAATTATTTTTTAATGTGTTTAATGATTATGAAGCGCACAGTCTTTTGTTGCAACAAGCCTTTGAAGAGGTAATGGATTTTCAATTAGAAGAAGCGCGATTGCGAAATGCATTGGAACGAATTGCCCAACAAAAAATAATAATTACCTATCCAGAGAAACCAACTCCTTTTGCATTTCCCATAATGGTGGACAGACTTCGAGAAAAACTTACGTCCGAAAAATTAGAAGACCGCGTTCGAAAAATGGCATTGATGTATGAATAGTAACTGGTTGCCAGTTACCGGAGGCCTGGTAACCAGTAACTGACTCCTCACACTACAAATTTATGATGTTAAAAGCCATCATCCTCCTTCTTCTCTTCTTCAGGTTTTGGATCTTCGGCTTTTACTTTTTTCGCTTTCTTTTTTCTCTTTGGTTTTTCTGCGGGCGCATTGGGATCTGCGGTGCCGGCAGGTTTATCTTTTTTCTTTAAGAAAGAAAATATTCCTTTCTTCTTTTTAGAAACTGGCTCTATCGCGTTTGTGCCTGGTGGCAATGCATCTTCATCTACATAATCAAAATCATCAGAAGATTTAACAGGTGCCTGAAGGTTGGTTGAATCGGTAGCATTTTTGTTTTTCTTCTTGAATAATTTTTTAAAGAAACCAAATACTCCTTTTTTATTTTTCTTTTCTTTAGTCGCTCTGGCTTGGCTTTGTTGTTCCTTCGACAACTTAACATCTGGCAAAATCAAATAATCGCGTAGGTACCACATGTAGTTATCTTGCTCCACATTGTACCGCACTTCCGTTATAATATATTGAGGCGTTTCGGCTACGTACTTGCCCGTGCTTGGATCGTATAGTAGGCTATCAGGAAAATCATATTTCAGTAGCCGCAATTCTTTGTCTTTTGTAATCATGTACGGCTCTTCGTCCACTTCAGCATCAGGTTCTTGGGGCACGTCAACAATGTAAATGCTATCGATAACAGATCGCGCTGCAAGATCAAGTTCTGCACCGGCAATAATATCATCGTTACCAATTTGAAGTGAATCAGGCAGCGTTACATTCACGTCTTTCATCACCACCGTGCTCATACTTCGCATCTTTTTGCGATAGCTTACAGGTTCAGCAATAAGGTATTTGGTTTTGCTTGCCGTGTAAAATATTTTGGGTGTAGAATCTTCGTTTAAGTAGCTAAATTTCTTTCGCAAAGCATCCTTATCGTAGATAAAAGCACTTTGATAAGCAGGGCAAATCATACGCTGTGTACAGGCGCTGAGCAGGATAAAGCATACAAAAGCAAAAAATGCCCTCTTCATGAATGGGGTGAATCAAGCAAAAATAAAGATTTTAGGGAGAAATTTTAATAAATGAGTCGTTTAGTAACCAATTGGTTATCAAATCACATTGTTTCTAACGCTAATTTTTGAGTTTTAGTGAGTCCGGCTACTACTAATTGGTATGAATCGTCTATCCATTGACGCAAAAGTTTATCAGAAATAGAACCGTCTATGCGTACCGTGTTCCAATGTTTTTTATTCATGTGATAGCCAGGTTGAACGGATGCATATTGCTCTCGAAGTTCTACAGCGTTTTCAGGATCGCATTTTATATTGATGCTGCTAAAGTCATTGATTCCGGTTAAGGCAAACATTTTTCCCATCACTTTTAGCACCAACGTTTCTTCATCGAACGGAAATTCTTCTGTTACACCTTTTTTGCTCAGGCAATATGTTCTGAAGCTTTCGATGTTCACGTTAAAGATGCGGTTTGATAACCAATTTAAAAATGAGGTATAACACGCCTAATAAAAAAACGACCATTGAAATTTTGTTGATGCCGTGCATGGCACGCAAAGTAAAATCAGGTTTGCTATTCGGATCTTTCTTGCGAAAGAAATAGCCACCGACAGCACCAAGACTAAAAAATTCTTTCCACGATCTTTTCTTTTCTTCCATTGCGTTAGTTTTTATTCACCTCACTCGCTTCCACCCAATCGCCATGCTCTTTAATCAAATTAATTAATTCATCAACTGCTTTAGCGGTCGGCACATTTCTTCTCACTACCTCTTTGCCTTTGTATAAAATTATTTTTCCAGGGCCGGAACCTACGTATCCATAATCAGCATCGGCCATCTCGCCCGGTCCGTTTACAATACAGCCCATAATACCAATCTTCAGTCCTTTTAAGTGACTGGTGCGCAACCGGATGTTAGCCGTTGTTTCCTGCAAATCAAAGAGTGTTCTTCCACACGATGGACACGATATGTATTCTGTTTTTGAAATGCGTGTGCGTGTTGCTTGCAAAATGGTAAAGGCTATTTCATTTATAATTTTATCGGAGGCACAATTTTCTGCCGAAATAAAAATTCCATTCCCTAATCCATCTACCAACAATCCACCCATATCCGTTGCTGCGTAAAGTTGCAATTGTTCTGCTGAAATATTTTTGTAATCGCGTTGGATGATCACCGGAACATCACATTTATTATTCATCAACTCAACAAACAACCTGCGTTGTTCGGCCATTCCATGTTCGTTGGTTGTCTCGATAATAAGAACAGCGGTTTTATCTTCTTTTAATTTCGCAATCAAGTCACTGTTTAATTCTGCTAATGAAGTGTGAATAAAATTCAGAGTAGATGATTGTTCAATTCCATTAAGGTATTGTTGCGCGTGCAGTAAGGGATAACTTCTGTCGTTTGTTTTTTGCGACACCCAAGTTTGATGATTGAAAATCAATCCCAATGTTCCGGGAATTTCAAAGTCGATGGTTTGGTCACCGAGAAAAATAAAATCGCAGGCAATGTCATTGATGTTCCATTTATCTAACGGAACTGAGTACTGATATCCTAATGCAAAGAGAGAAGCAGCAGTAATTTTTTTCTTCGTAGAAAAATCTGCAATAACGCGGGGCACATGGTGTTCGCCACCCACGTTTATAACCTCACGCGATTTTCTTTTATTATATTCAAATGGTGTAATAGGATAATAATTTATTGCCGGAATGGCCGCGTGGTTAAATCGCTTTTCGTAACGCTTAGCAAGTTCAAACGCAACGGGTACTTCAGCCTCTGGTTCTTCCGTAAGCGAGACACGAATCGTATCGCCAAGTCCATCTTCTAACAAAGTACCAATACCTACGGAAGATTTTATTCTGCCATCTTCGCCATCACCAGCTTCCGTAACTCCTAAATGCAAAGGATACGGTTTGAAATTTTCTTCATCCAACTTTTGCACCAGCAAACGATACGCTTGCACCATTACCTGTGGATTGCTGGATTTCATTGAGAGAACAATATTATAATATTGTTCATCTTCACAAATGCGAAGAAATTCTAATGCAGATTCAACCATCCCTAAAGGGCTATCACCAAAGCGACTCATAATACGATCGGAGAGTGAGCCATGATTGGTGCCGATGCGCATGGCAGTTCCATACTCTTTACAAATTTTTATAAGAGGAATAAATTTCGCGCGAATGCGATCGAGCTCAGCCTGATAAGATGCTTCGGTATAATCAATCGTTTCAAATCTTTTTTTATCCGCGTAGTTGCCCGGGTTAATGCGCACTTTTTCGACAAGGCGGGCTGCAAGCTCAGCAGCATTCGGTGTAAAATGTATATCGGCTACAAGCGGCACAACATATCCTCTTATCTTAAGACCTTTTTTAATTTCTTCCAGGTTCTGTGCCTCTTTAATACTAGGTGCAGTAATGCGCACATATTCACAGCCTGCTTCAATCATTCGAATGGTTTGTGCAATAGACCCTGCTGTATCCATTGTATCAACAGTCGTCATGGATTGAATGCGAATCGGATTATTTCCACCCATGGCCACATCGCCAATCTTAACTTCAATTGTTTTTCTGCGGCTGTATTCAACCAAGCTATTGCAGTATGCCTTAAAGGTTTCGAGTTGTGAGATCAATGAAATAATATTTACAACAAAATTAACCCTAATCGAACTAGTTTGTTACAAGATCAGTATAAAACGTTACCAGTTGCCAGTTGCCAGTGACCAGTAACTGGCAACCGGTGACCAGTCAACATTTACACCTGCTATCTCATATTTTTGCAGTCGATTAAACTTTCTTGTAACAATTCACCCAGTTTGCCGACTTATCCCCCAGCAAATGAATTATGCCCGAAAAAAGTAGTGTATTCGATATGATAGGGCCTGTAATGATAGGTCCATCCAGTTCGCACACTGCGGGTGTGGTGCGCATTGCGCGAGCGGCAGTAAAGCTTCTTGGTGGAATTCCCGATCATGCTGATGTTACCTTTTATAATTCATTCGCGTCAACATACGAGGGGCATAGCAGCGATCGGGCAATCATAGCAGGCTTAATGGATTTTAAAACGGATGACAAGCGGATAAAGGAATCACTTGATATCGCAAAAGAACAAGGCCTGACGTACACCTTTAAATCGGTAGGAAATGCGTCAACGCTTCATCCCAACACTATTAAATTGGTGTTGAAGAAAGGCGAAAAAGTTATGGAGATTGTAGGTGAAAGCAGGGGCGGAGGCATGATTAATATTGCCGAAGTAAATGGTTTCAAAGCAGATTTTTCAGCGAATCTTCATACCATAATTATTACGGCTGAAGATGTGAAAGGAAGTGTCGCATTTCTGGCCAGTGTGCTAGCGCATGACGATTGCAACATCGCCACCATGTCGGTTTCCCGAAAGGGAAAAAATGATATGGCCTGTCTTGTTTTTGAGATGGACTCTGGGTTGAAGCCTGTAACATTGACTTACATAAAGAGTCTTAGCTGGGTAAAAGAAATTATTTACATTCCCATTATAGATTGATCAATTATACAAGATGATGAAAACTAAATTACTTTGTTTTATTCTGCTGCTCATCACTATTACGGTTCAGGCACAGAAGAATAATTCGTTGCCCGCTTCAAATGTGTGGTCTTTAAAACAATGCATTGATTATGCGCTGGATAAAAATTTGGCTATTCAACGAGCTGCTTATAATGTAGAGCTTGGTGAGATCAACTTACGTCAATCAAAAATGGCGCTACTTCCTACGTTGAATGCATCCGCGAATTACAGTTACAACTGGGGAAGGTCAATTAACCCGGTTACAAACCAGTTTGTGAATTCTGAGATTCGTTCATTCAGTCCAAATGCAAATGCAAATCTAACGTTGTTCAACGGTTTCAGAATTCAAAATACGCTCAAGCAAAGTCAACGTGATTTTGAAGCTTCAAAGGAAGATCTGGCGAAATCGAGGAATGATGTAAGCATTAACATTGCTTCGTTTTTTATCAATGTTGTCTTTAATATAGAGCAGCTTGAAAATGCAAAGTTCCAGTTAAGTTCAACACAACAACAATATGATCGCACCAAAAAACAAGTAGATGCAGGTGCTTTACCAAAGTCAAGCGAATTGAATCTGGATGCACAAGTAGCAACGAATGAATTAACGGTGATTCAGCGTGAGAATGCGCTGAACCTGGCACTTCTGCAACTCAAGCAAGCACTGCAGCTACCGGCCAATACACCATTGGATGTCGAGATTCCCAAGGTTGAGGTGGAAGATTTAGTACTCGATCAATCGCGCGATGAGATTTACACTATTGCGCGTCAAACCATGCCTGAAATTAGAAGTGCTAATTTAAAAGTGGAAAGTGCTGCTTACGCTGCAAAAGCAGCAAAAGGTGCTTTATATCCTCGACTGAGTTTATTTGGTTCAATCAACACAAATTATTCGAGTGCTTCTGACCGAATGAGATTTATAGCAGATGGCGGTGATCCCACCGTTACGATTCCTCAGGTGGGAATTGTGAATGTTAGTGGAATAAATTATGATGTCTATTCACAAAATCCGGTATACATACCCAGTGGAACAATTGTAGATGGTTATGGCTATCGCGATCAATTGCAAGATAACATTTATCGTGCAGCAGGTATTTCATTATCCATTCCAATATTTAATGGCTTACAGTCCCGATCTGCGTATCAACGTTCGGTGGTCAATAAAGAAGTGGTCAGTATTTCTGCAACAGAAACTGAAAACACCCTTCGTCAAAATGTTGAGACAGCATACAACGATGTACTTGCTTCTTCAAAGACCTATACCTCCTCCATCCGTCAGGTTTCAGCGCGAGAAGAAGCTTTCCGTATGACCAAGCAACGCTTTGATATTGGCGCAGCTAATTATGTTGAATATCAAGTGGCGGAGAATGATTTATTTGGGGCTAAGTCAGATTTAGTAAGGGCTAAGTACGATTTAATCTTCAAGAAAAAAATACTCGACTTTTATCAAGGTAAACCTCTCCAATATTAATTTACACAGGCAATGGCAAAACAAAGTAAAAAATCGAACAAGTTAGTTTATGGGCTCATAGCAGCCGTTGTAGTCCTCCTTATTTTTATTTTGGTTGCAAAATCTGCCGGTTGGATAGGTAAGCCCAAAGAAATGGAAGTAGATTTCAGCAAAGCAAAACGCGTAACAATTGTTGAAAAGGTGAGCGCATCTGGCACCGTGCAGCCTGTTACAGAAGTAAAAATCGCCCCCGAAGTTTCAGGTGAAATTATTGAATTACAAATTGCAGAAGGAGATTCTGTTTCGAAAGGTCAAACGTTGGTGAAGATTCGTCCGGATACTTGGCAAAGTCAGTTGGATCGTGCGCAAGCGGGTCTTAGTCAACAACGCGCAAACCTGGAGCAATCGCGTGCAAGTTTATCACGATCAAAGGCAACCTTTATTCGCGCAGAAGCAGACTATGAGCGACAGGAAAAATTATGGAAAGAAAAAGTTATCTCAGAATCTGACTGGCAATTGGCAAAGCAAAACTATGCAATAGCCAAAAACGATGTTACCTCTGCAGAGCAATCAGTAGAAGCGGCAAAGTTTGTTATCAGCAGCACGCAGGCATCGGTGAGCGAGGCACAGGAAAATTTTAGAAAGACAACTGTTCAAGCGCCTATGAAAGGCGTTGTATCTAAACTCATTGTTAAAAAAGGAGAGCGCGTAGTAGGAACGGCAACCATGACGGGAACAGAAATGTTGCGCATTGCTGATCTCAATAAAATGGAAGTGCGCGTAGATGTAAATGAAAATGATATTGTGCGTGTGCACATTGGTGATACAGCCATCATAGATGTCGATGCGTATGCCATTCAAAATAAAACCTTTAAAGGTATTGTAACACTCATCGCAAACACCGCAAAAGATAAACTATCAGCAGATGCCATTACAGAATTTGAAGTACGCATATTAATGCTTAGTTCTTCGTATGATGATTTGATTAAAGCAGGAAATAGATTTCCGTTTCGCCCGGGCATGACGGCTAGTGTTGACATATTGACAAATCGGAAAGATAACGTATTGTCTGTGCCGTTAGCATCGGTAACAACCCGTGCTGATGATGAAGGTAATAAAGGCGAGAAATCAGATGGAGGCGATGCTTCGAAAAATTCAGGCAATGAAAGTAATGATGCCAATAAGAGTGTAAAAAAGAAAGAAGATAAAACGGTAATATTCTTAAACGATAAAGGCGTAGCGAAAATGGTAGAAGTTAAAACCGGCATTAGTGATTACGATAATATTGAAATTACCTCTGGTATAAGTGATAGTTCAGTGGTCGTGACCGGGCCATTTCTGGTGGTGAGCAAGCGAATAAAAAATGGTGATAAGATTCGAGCCACCGAAAAGAAGGAAGATAAAAAGAAGGAAAACGATAAATAATACAAAAAGCCCCCGACTAAACCGGGGGCTTTTTGTTAATATTGATATCTCAATCAAGCAATATGGTAAAGCATCCCTGGCATGAAGTTTCAACTGGTGAAAACCCACCCGAGTTTGTAAACGGAATCATTGAGATACCAAAAGGTTCGCGCGCTAAATATGAAATAGATAAAGACAGCGGCCTGATTAAACTCGACCGTGTTATTTTTGCTTCCATGTACTACCCGTTGAATTATGGATTCATCCCACAAACATTGGGTGAAGATCACGATCCATTAGACATCGTGGTGATTACTCAAGTTTCAGTTGTTCCAAATTGCTTAATTCCTTCTAAGGTAATTGGCGTAATGCGAATGATTGATAGAGGCGAGGGTGATGATAAAATTATAGCCGTTGCCATGCAAGATGCAAGCGTGAGCCACATTAACGATGTAACCGAACTGCCGGAATACTTCAAAGTTGAATTGAAACATTTCTTTGAGAACTATAAAACACTCGAAAATAAAATCGTTGTTGTAGATGAGTTTCAATCGAGAGACACTGCAAAAATTGTTATTCAGGAAAGTATCGATCGATATAAGCAGGAGTTCAGAAAATAGAAAATTATTATTTCTAGGCTTTCTACTCCGTTCCGAATGAGACATCTGATGTATTGATAAACGTGGTGCGAGTGCTATCTTTGCTTTGCATGAATGTATCCGTCATATTCAGTACCTATAATTCTCCTGCATGGCTTGAAAAAGTGTTATGGGGATATGAATGTCAAACGTGTGTAGATTTCGAGATTGTAATTGCAGATGATGGTTCGGGCGCAGCAACACGCGAGTTAATCGAGCGATTTCAAAAAGAAACAAATCTAAAAATCAAACATGTCTGGCAGGAAGATGATGGGTTTCAGAAATCCAGAATTTTGAACAAAGCTATAGTGGCTTCTTCTGGCGATTACCTTATTTTCTCAGACGGTGATTGCATACCACGTCAGGACTTTATTTCCGTTCATATTGCAAATGCGCAGCCCGGATATTTTCTATCAGGCGGATATTTTATGTTGCCCATACACACGAGCAATATTATTACACGCAAGGATGTGATTAGCGGCAAATCGTTTGATGTAAAATGGCTGCACGCGAATGGACTTCCCGCTACTTATAAAACACTAAAGCTTACTAGTTCAGAATTTATTGCTGCGTTTATGACGTTCATAACACCTACTAAAGCAACCTGGAATGGACATAATTCTTCAGGATGGAAAAAAGATCTGGTAGCCGTAAATGGATTTAATGAAGACATGCAGTATGGAGGACAAGACAGAGAGTTGGGTGAACGGTTAATGAATAAATCAATCAAGGGAAAACAGATTCGCTACTACGCAATATGCATTCACCTCGATCACAAACGCGGCTATAATACACCAGAATCGATACTAAAGAATAAAGGTATTCGTAACGAAACCAGAAGCCAGAATAAAATCTGGACTTTGAATGGCATTCAAAAATCAAATGCATCCTGATCTGATTTTATGACGACATCATTAATTATTTCGGTGTATCAAAATGTGCTTGATCTTCGTGTGGTGTTAGATGCCCTTGAATTTCAAACCCATAAAGAATTCGAAATCATTATCTCTGAGGATGGTGACTCAGTTGAAATGGATACGTTTGTAAAAGAGTACGCAAGTAAATCAGAATATCCTTTCACGCATATCACGCAGCCGGATATCGGTTGGAGAAAAAATCAAGCACTAAATAAAGCCATACGCACAAGCAAAGGAGAATACCTTATTTTTATTGATGGCGATTGTGTGTTGCATCACAAGTTTATAGAAAACCATCTGCGCCTTTCTAATCCGAGAAAAATAGTTGCAGGAAAAAGAGTGAAACTTGGTGTTACCTATTCTGATCTTTTTAGAAAAAATATATTCTCTCTATTATTGCTCGAGAATAAAATTGAAAAAGAAGGAAAGAAAGTAAGGGAAGATGGTGGTAAATTCTACGAGGAAGCTTTTTATATTAATCCGGATGGTCTTCTAAGTTTCATTACCAAACTTCGGAAGATGAATCAGCTAAAGGGTTGTAACATGTCGTTCTATCGAGAAGCCATTGAAAAAATAAACGGCTTTGATGAAGATTATATTTTACCTGCCATTGGTGAAGATATTGATTTGACTTGGCGTTTTAAGGGAAGTGGATATACCTTAGTTTCGGCTCGCAATCTGGCAGTGCAATATCATTTGTATCATAAAGAGAATTGGACAGACCAATCGGTTAATGTGGCACTGATGGAGAAGAAGTCGAGGGCGAAAAAAATCATTTGTGAAAACGGACTTGTAAAGCAGAACTCACATGAATAAACTTTCAATCGGTGCAATTTTACCTAATACAAAGTTGTTCGGTGGAGTCAGACGTTTCTTTGAGTTAGGAAAAATTTGGAAATCGCGCGGATGTGACTTTACTATTTTTACTCCTGAAGGCCTTCAAGCGGATTGGTTTGACAATTCCATTCCGGTGGATACGATTTCTAATTTGAGCCAGTATTCCCTTCATGCACTTTTTCTTACTGAAATTTCTTTCTTACCCGAATTGCTTGCTGCTTCCGCACCTGTTAAAATTCTTTATCATGTTGGGCCACGGACAAAACTAAAGCCGGTTTTACGTCACCCGGACATTAAGATTTGGGTTAATTCAACAAACATGCTTCGTCTCGATCGCGCTAAGTATGGCATTGAACCAGAATGTGCCATTGGCGGAGTACACCTGGGTGAGCCTGTCAATCATTCTTTAAATTCGAAGTTCTCTTCTGCTAATCCTTTTATAGTAATGGCTTTTGGTCGACTTAGCCGCAAAGGAAAGGGAACCATGTTGGTTGTGAAGGCATGCGAGCGACTTTATAAAATGGGGATTCCAGTAAAGTTGTTGCTATATGATACACCAATTGACGAAAAATCAGCAAGGCTTATCAAGGAGTTTAAAACATCTGTTCCGTTTGAATTTATTCTTAACCACCCTGTTGATGACAATTTAAGTTTGTTTAGCAGAGCGCATGTTTTTGTTTCAGCCGAGGCTAAGGGAGGGTGGTCTAATTCCTCTGCGGAAGCTATGGCTGTTGGTGTTGCCGTTGTGGGAACCCGAACCGGAACAGCCGACTTTTTGATTCATAAGGAAACGGGTTTGGTTGTTTGGAGAATGACGTATTTTATCCGTAAAGCCATTCTACGATTATACGAAAATCCCGAGCTTCGCTTGCAATTGGCCGATGCCGGTCGAAAAAAAATCGCCCAATTTTCTTGGCCAAC
>JBBRFY010000002.1:0-55502 GCA_038241205.1 Cytophagales bacterium | reverse complement strand
ACCAATCACGATAGATTGAATCATGAAAATTTGTTTCACGTCTTTACCGGAAAAGCCCATTGCTTTTAAAATGGCAATGTCTTTCATTTTATTCATGATGGTCATATTTAAAATATTGTAGATACCAAACCCAGCCACAATCAGTAAGGTAATCGAAACTGAATAGGTAAGGATGTTTCGGATGATGACACCCAGCAACATAGTTGCATTGGCCGATTCCCAATCTTCTGATTTGTACCCAAATGATTTTTGAAACTCAGGCGCGACTGCTTTCGCAAAATGAAAATCATGAAGTTTAATATTGATATCGGTGATGTAGCTTTTATCTTGCTGCAAAATACGTTGAACGGTTGATATGTTGGCGTAGCTTTTTACATTGTCGATTGCGCCCATGCCCATTTGAAACAGGCCAACAATTTTTAAACTCATGGTGTATCCTTGCGGTGTAGTGATCACAATACGATCTCCGGTCTTTGCATTTAATTTTTTTGCAAGACCTTTTCCCATAATAATTCCATCTTGGCTAACAATCAGATTTTCAATCCGACCTTCCTTCATTTTATTTTTAAGATCGAATAGCTTGTCTTCTTCTAAAATGTCAACACCAGCAATAGTTCCGTTGAGTTGTATCGGCCCATAATTATAAAACACCTGTGATGTAAGCTGTGGGGACGCACCACGCACTAAAGGATTTTGTTTAATCAACTCTGCCATTTTAAAGGCATTTCGAATTTTTGGAGTTTCGTTTTTTGGCTTGGTGTGATGGGTAACGTTTAGGCCTGAAGGATTTACCGCTTCTAAAATAGAAGGACGATGAAGTGTGATGTCGTTATAAATTCGAATATCTGCAGACGATGTCATGGCAAGATTTTCAGTCATGTCATTCAAACCCGTCATCATGCTTACCATTGCAATAAACATCCCGATGCCAAAGGTAACACCGAGCATGGCCACAACAGTTTGTTTGGGCTTTGCAAGTAAGTGGGTCTTTGCTATTTGGAATGTTAGTTTCACGTGTGGTTATCGGTTAATCGTTATCCGTTAATTGGCTTAAGTTGATAGTTCTCTTCGGCAGTCTCAAATGGATAGTGTATTACGATTAACGATTAACCATTATCACGTCACTACTATCAACACCTGCAATAATTTCAACTTCATCAAGCGTCTCAATACCACGCCATATTTTTATTTTCTTTTCACCGTTTTCGGTTTTTATAAAAACAGAATCTCCTTCTAGTAAAATGGATTTTGGAATGACTAGAGCTTTTTGTTTTTGTTGAATAACGATGTTGGCTTCAACGGCCAGTCCGGAAAAACTTCCTGGCAATGGTTCTGTAAAGGAAGCATCTACACGAAGTGATTGCCGTTGAGCATTTACCATTGAATACACTTTAGACACACTGGCTTTAAATACATGATCTGGATAAGCATCAATCTTTACCAAAACTTCTTGTCCTTTATTAATGCGCTGTACATCCAATTCGTCAATACTCAGTTGAAGGTAAAAGGTATTGTCCTGCCCCACTACTGCAATGGCTTCACTGCGCCTTATCAACTCACCCTTTTCTTTCATCGTTTTAAATACCTTTCCATTTACCTCACTTCGCACAGTATAACGGCCACGCTCATCAGTTGAAATCTGTAACTGACTTTTTGCATTTTGTAATTCGAGGTAGAGTTGGTTTTTTGTTTTTTGATAGCGACTCTTTTGAAGAATAAAATCATTCTTGGAATTTTCGTATGTTAATTTCATGCGATCAAAATCAACCTGCGAAGTAGCATTGCTCTTTAATAAATTTGAGTATCGTGCTGCGTTGAGAGAATCGAAGGCCATTTTTGATTTTGCGGATGCAACAGATGCATTTAATTCTCGCAGAACGGGTGAATCGTTTCCGGCATTTCGTGTAGCCATGTCATAATTCTCTTTTGATAATTGATATCGAGATGATTGCTGACCGCCTTCAATAATAAAAAGCGCCTGACCTTGCTTCACGTCTTCACCGTCTTTCACAAGCTTATCTACTAATGATCCTTCTACTTGAGAAAATACCTGATACTCATCTTGTGCCACAACGAATCCGGAAGCATAAACGGCTTCCATTAAAGGCTTTACTTCAGGTTTTATAGTGCTCTCTTTTTTGCACGCACAGAGAAGGATTAGAATAGCGAAACAATACCGAATAGTCATAGCGATGAAATAGTAAATTAAAATACGAAGAATGGCTTAGAAGGATTGGAAATTGCGAGTGAAGTGTCCATTTAAAACAACGAAGTGTTTTAAACCTTTGTTGAGGTGCAAAAAAAAATGCTTGCCGAATATGATCGGCAAGCATTTGATTGAATTGAAACCCAAATTAAATATTCGGCTGCGGTGTCGTTCTCAAATATGGTTTAATGCGTGTATGCCCTTTTGGAAATTTAGCTGCAATGTCTTCATCTTTTACTGTACCAGAAATAATTACATCATCGCCTTGTTTCCAGTTTGCTGGTGTTGCAACGCTATAGCCAGATGTTAATTGAAGGCTGTCGATGACGCGAATAATCTCATCAAAATTTCTTCCGGTCGCTGCCGGATAGGCAATCATAAGTTTCACCTTTTTATCAGGACCAATAACAAATACAGAACGAACTGTAAATTTGTCTGTGATCGCTGGGTGAACCATGTCGTATAAATTGGCAATTTTAAATTCGGGGTCAGCAATCAAAGGATAGTTAACCACTGTATTTTGTGTTTCGTTAATATCGCCAATCCATTTCATGTGCGATTCCATCGGATCCGCGCTCAGCGCCATTACCTTTACGTTGCGCTTATCAAATTCTCCACGCAGTTTAGCTACAGCCCCAAGCTCAGTGGTGCATACAGGTGTAAAATCAGCAGGGTGAGAAAACAAAATTCCCCAGCCCGCGCCAAGCCATTCATGAAATTGAATTGTTCCTTCAGTGGTTTCCGCAGTAAAATCGGGTGCGACATCGCCTAATCGTAGTGACATATAAAAATTATTTTAGGTTGAATACGTATGAATTTAAACTAGGAAAATCAAACATTGGTTTATCGTAATGAAAATTATTTCAGGGTTGCCCTGAGTGGGGTGTAAAATTGAAAAAATTATTTTAGCTTTTTTTTCTTTGCGCGGAGTTTGTTTTCCACCTTCACCATGCTTTCAAGTGTTTCTGATTTAAGCATTTCCACAGTAGCATTTCGAACTTCCAGAAAGGCCGCGCGTACACTGCACGTGTGCTCATCTTCACATTCAGCGCACGATTCATAAAATTTATGAGTAGCACAGGGCACAGCGGCAATCGCACCATCAAATAAACGAACTACTTCGGCAAGGTTTACATCGGCAGGGGATCTTCTCAAAGTATAACCGCCCCCTTTACCTTGCTTACTTCCTAAAATTCCAGCGCGTTTTAAGTCGAGTAAAATGGCTTCTAAAAATTTCTTAGGAATATTGCAGGCAGACGAAATATCCCTGATGAGATATTTCTCTTCTGGATCTCTCGCCATGTGAACCAATGCGTGAATGGCATACTTACATCTCTTCGATATCATAAAAACGTTTCAATTTAGTAATTTACAAAGTATGAAAGCCGATCTGATGGAGAGCTTTGATACTTCTTTTCAGGCCTACGTTGAAATATCTGTTATTTCTTGGCTCAGGGAAGTTATCTGCAAAAGTTAATTGTTAATAACGAAGCGATTAGCATGTCCTTTTTTATAATTTAACTTTTATTTTCAGCACAATGATTAAACTTTTAGCAATAGGCCTCGGTGGTTTTATAGGGAGCATACTGCGCTACGGTATTGGAAAATCTGTTGACGGAAAATTCAGCGGTGCTTTTCCATGGGGAACACTTACTGTAAATATAGTTGGCTCATTTATTATCGGGCTCATTTATATGCTGATGTTAAGGAAGATAGGCATTACAGAAAACTGGCGTTTGTTTCTAGGTGTAGGTTTCTGTGGAGGCTTCACTACCTTCTCTGCCTTTGCATGGGAAAACGTAAATTTGCTCGATCAAAAATTAATCGGAACATCTTTACTTTATATTGTAACGAGTGTCATACTTGGGTTACTGGCAATTGTGGCCGGTGGTTGGGTTAGCCGTTTTTTATAATCCCTTTTGTAAAATCTTTAAAGCTTGTTACTTTTGTCGCCCTTGCAAAGTTTCGCAAGGTAAATGCCCAGGTGGTGAAATTGGTAGACATGCTACTTTGAGGTGGTAGTGCCTTAACTGGTGTGCAGGTTCGAGTCCTGTCCTGGGCACTCACGAAAGCCCCTCTCTTCCGGAGAGGGGTTTGGGGTGATTTTCTAAATGCCGAAGTGGTGAAATTGGTAGACACGCACGTTTCAGAGGCGTGTGGCGTAAGCTGTGAGGGTTCGAGTCCCTTCTTCGGCACATTCTCTTGCGAACACTAAAAAGCATTGTCCCAATAGTTGTATTTTTTCAGGTATTCTTCATTGCCAAAACTTCAAGTCTTCTTTGTTTAAAAGTAACGCTACCGATACCTGTGGGGTAAAAAAGCAGCGTTTCTACCATTTGTCAGACTATCGATGGATTAATTGAAATAAACGAAAACAAATAACACTTGGCGTGTGACCCAGCTATTGGATAAAGAAAATAATTCCTACCTTTCTCCCTATGAACAAGGGTTTAATAATGGTGTGCTTTTTGGGCTTAGCAAATATTAGCTATGCACAAGTTGTGTCAACATTAAGCTCACAACTCTCCACCACTCCCGGTGCATTAATTTCTATTAAGACTACAGGCAATGTATCAATTGCTCAGAATTTAACATTAGCAAATGTTGATCTTGAATTAAATGGTGCAACGCAAAACATTAGTGAAAATCTGGTGGTTCGAAAACTGACACTAGCCGGCAGTGGAATTAAAACCGTTAGCAAGAATTTAACCATTACTGATAATATTGATTTTGTGTTAGGCATATTGAAAGCTTCCGTTGCAGGCACTATTTTGTATACCGGATTGAGTAGTGGTATCAAAGAGGGGAATGACAACGCCTATGTTGATGGATTCTTTTTTAATCAAAGCAATGACGCTCAACTTTTCCCAATAGGCGCTGCTGGCTTGGGGTATGCACCGGCTACATTGTTAAAAGGAAATAGCCAACGCCAAGTAGGTATACAAGTTGTAAACCAATCACCCAATTTTGTTATTGCTATTGATTCTGATGTAAAAAAATTAGACAATACCCACTACTGGGAAATAAAGGCTCCAAACATTACTGACATTGCTTCGCAGATAATGCTGAGTTTAAAAGGTGTTGATCCCACGCTTGCGTTGGATAAAGAATTAAGTCTGTCGGTTGTTCAGGCAAACAGCACTGGAGATGTGGTGGATGGTATCGGAGGTTCTTCTAACAATGCATCGATTACCAGTAAAAAAGAATTTACAAAACCGTTGCTTGGAATTGGCGCTTCAGAAGCTGTAGTGGTCTCTGTTATTGATATCATCACACCAAAGCTTGACCAGCATAATGATTTTCTTAAAATTTTAAATATTGAAAAGTTTGATATCCGAAAGGTAAGGTTCCTGGATCGATATGGTTTTGTAATTAAAGAATGGTCTAATTTTAAAAACTATGATGCTGCTGTTGATCCAAATGAAGACGGTTACGATTTTGATACATTAAGTTCAGGAAGTTATATCTGCGTGGTGGAGTATGGCAACTCAGAAGCAGAAATGAAATCGATTCAGCAAATGGTGTCGGTTATAAAAAATTAAAAGGCACTGCGCATGAAAAGACATTTACTCCTATTATTTTTCATTGCGCCACACTTCTTTTCTACTTTCTCTGGCGCACAAGACATTCCTTTATTCAGTCAGAAACTTACCAATTCATTTGTTTACAATCCTGCTCTTGCCGGTCTTACGTATGGATCATTAACATACTCTTATAAACAAAATTATTCAGGTGTAAACGGTGCTCCGCAAAATCATTTTGTAAGTATTCATACCCCGTTGGGCAATCATAAATTTGGCATAGGGGCTAATTTTTTTCAAGAGGATGTTACCTTCTTAAGCAATCAATACATTTCAACAGCGTTCGCGTATCATCTTCGTTTTGATAAATTCACCACGCTATCCATGGGTGTTTCGGGTGAGTATAATTCTATTGGATTGAATGGTACACCAAAGGCTGGTTTTGATCAATTGGATCCGGAGTATCAACGATTGGCAAACGGCAGATCAAACAATATGGACTTTTCGTTTGGCATGCATTTTCAAAACCGATATTTTAAAGGAGGTATCGCAGCGAACCGATTGGCTACAAATTGGAAAACGGATACAGCGTCAATATCACTCGCAAATTTCTATTCCAGTTTTGTTCAAGGATTAATACCCATTCGCGGAGGGCAGGATTTATTGGAACCGTATGTAGCGTTCAGAAAAATGTCGGATGTGAACAACACGCTTGATCTTGGATTATTCTATACCTATAATGATAAAATAACGGCCGGTGTATCGGTACGCAGCGGACAGATATTGAGTGCAACGTTGGCATTTCGCCCATCAAAATATTTGATGTTGGGCGTTTCGCGCGAATCGATTACCAGTAACGTTGGCGGATTTGTTGGTGCCGCGTACGAGTTTACGCTTCGCTATGATTTTAATAATGAAAGTTATAAAGATCGCTTCCGTGCAGACTATAAAACTTCTTTAGCCTATCGCAGAAAGACACTGAGTGCGCCTATCGGAAAGGTAGGATCAAAATCCCCACAGCAATTACATCGCAAGCAAAAAAAGGTAGCAGCGTATTCACCCAATAAGCGATATCAAAATATTAAAAAGCTCAGTGGAAAATCTGCGCCTGTAAAAAAGTTTAATCCATCACAACGGAAGAAGACAAATTATAAGCGAAACGTTAAGAAACGAAAACACTAATAGTAAAAAGAGGGAGCCTCAAGGGCAATTTCCAAACTTGGTGCTTGTTTTTTTTATACAACACTGAATCAAAAAATTAATTGAATTATTTAGAAAATCAATAGCATATGAAAGTTTTAATCTCAACAGGGTTGTGTATTGTTTGCCTGGCGTTACTCGCTTTTCAAACCAACGCACAAAACTCTTCGGTGGCCATTGGTGACGCCACACCAAAATCAAATGCGGTATTGTATTTGAAATCATCGGGCTGCAACCAAGGTTTGATTAATCCCATTGTTTCCAACACATGGAGTTTCTGAGAAGCCGGTATGATTGTGTATATCACAAGCGACAAACAAGTAAATTATCATAACGGATCTGTCTGGGCAACATTTGGTGGTAGTGGAGGCGGAGGCGGAAGCTATACCTTGTATATTCAAGGCAATAATTTTCTATTGAAAGATGGAGCAACAACGGTTAGCACGGTTCTATTGTCTACTGGTGCGCCTACAGCAAACCAATTGCTAATGTGGGATGGTACAAAATGGATTGCCACTACCTTAAGTCAGGATGTGGGCAATGCTACTGGCGTGGTTACAGTAAATGGTATAAAGGGAAAAACAATACCGGCTTTACCTACATCAACACAAGCGCTTGTATACAACGGAACAGCTTGGGTTTTTCAACCTTTGACCGGTGCAGGCACAGTAACAAGTGTTGCTACAGGCACTGGTTTAACGGGAGGACCGATTACAACAACGGGTATAATCAATGTAGATGTAGGAACAACAGCAGGCAAAATTGTTCAATTGGATGCAACGGGTAAACTTCCGGCAGTAGATGGTTCTCAACTTACAAATTTACCTGCCGGTGCCGGTGACATTACAGCGGTAATAGCCGGAACAGGATTAACAGGCGGAGCAGCCACAGGCGCAGCGACATTGAATGTGGATGTGGGCATAACGGCAGGAAAAATTGTTCAGGTTGATGGAACAGGAAAACTTCCAGCAATAGACGGATCACAACTTACCAACCTTGCAGGAGGTGGAGATATAACAGGAGTTATAGCAGGCACAGGATTAACAGGAGGCGCTACCTCTGGCACTGCGACATTAAATGTTGATGTAGGAACAACTGCGAGCAAAATTGTACAACTCGATGCAACAGGAAAACTTCCCGCTGTAGATGGATCGCAGCTTACTAATCTTCCAAGTGGATCAGGAACTGTAACCAATGTTTCAGTGATCACAGCCAATGGAGTAAGTGGCACTGTAACAACACCAACTACAACGCCCGCGATAACATTAACACTTGGCACCATCACACCAACCAGTGTGGCCGCAACAGGAACGGTAACGGGATCTAATTTATCTGGAACCAATACCGGAGACCAAACATCAATAACTGGAAATGCCGGAACAGCAGCGGCATTGCAGACGGGAAGAACGATTTCGTTAACGGGCGATGTAACGTATTCGAGTCCATCCTTCAATGGAACCTCAAACGTAACGGCAGCGGCAACTGTCGCAAGGATTAATGGTAATGCAGTTCCAGCTAACGCTTCTGGATCTTTAACAAATGATGGATCAGGCAATTTAACATGGACACCTACTGGTGGATCAGGAACGGTAACCAGTGTATCGGGCACTCTGCCAATTTCAGTAGCAACACCAACGGCTACTCCGGTGATTAGTATTTCACAAGCAAATGGTACAACCAATGGATATTTAAGTTCTGCTGACTGGTCAACTTTTAATGGTAAAGGTTCCGGAACCGTAACAAGTGTAGGTTTAACAATGCCTTCCATCTTTTCAGTAGCGAGCTCACCCGTTACATCTACAGGAACAATAGGAGTCACGTACTCGGGCACAGCATTACCAGTTGCCAACGGGGGGACTGGCAGAACAACATGGAATGGACTTTTACTCGGTTCAGGTGCAACCATTAACGATATTTCAACAGGGACTAATGGTCAGATATTAACTGTTGCTGGCACCACCCCTACATGGGCTGATCCTACTTCTGCAGGTTGGGGTTTAACAGGCAATGCAGGAACAACCCCAGCTACTAATTTTTTAGGAACAACAGATGCACAAGACTTAGCCTTCAGATCAAGTAATTCGGAAGCCATGCGCATTACTACTTCCGGAGACGTTGGAATTGGTATTGCAGCTCCGACCAGTCGTCTTCATCTCCACAACCCCTTAGTTCAGGGAAATTTTATGAAGATTACCCATTTGAATGCACCCTCTGGGATAACGATAGGTAATTCGGGATCTGCAGGAAGAGAAGCGTTCATTGCAAACAACGAAAACGCGGCAATGTACTTTCAAACAAACGCATTGAATAGAATGACAATTGATGCATCGGGTAGGGTTTTGATTAATACCGTTACAGGGCAGGCGAATGCAATTTTAGATATTGTACCTACCGGAACAGGTATCGGCAATATAGTCCTTCGCGGAAGCTCGGCTAGTCCCAACGATCCTGTAGATATTGAATTTAGAAATTTCACAGCATCAACAGTGTTGGGTAAAATTTATATGAATCCTGCCAACGGTACGGATATGAGATTTGATGCCAACGGAACTGGTGTACTCACCTTGCAAAATGATGGAAAGGTGGGTATCGGTACAACAACGCCTAGTGAAAAATTAGATATCAATGGCAGTTTGCTAGCGCGGGGAACTTTTGGGACAGGAACCTTAACGGTAACTGGTGCCGGGGCAAAGATGTTTTATTACCCCGCCAAAGCAGCCTTTCGTGCCGGGCAGGTTGTTGATGCAGGAAGTGGCGAACAAAATAATTGGAACAACTCCAATATCGGGGATAACTCCTTCGCTGTCGGGCTCAATACCTTGGCGAGCAACACCAATGCTTTTGCAGGTGGCGATAAAAGTCAAGCCACGGGAGTTTCATCGGTTGCGTTTGGAAGTGTAACAGCGGCAAGTCGATTCGCCTCTTTCGCAATGGGCTTCTCCACGGTTGCAAGTGGCGAACAATCAGCTGCTTTTGGCCTCGGAACAAAAGCGGAGTCAACGGGCTCTTTTGCTATCGGAAGATACAACGTAGGCGGTGGTGATCCGGTGGTGGTTAATGGTGTAGATCCTATTTTTGAGATTGGAATTGGGGCATCTGATGTTGCCAGAAGTAATGCAATGACGGTTTTAAAGAATGGAAATGTTGGAATAGGAAGAAGCCCTTCTGCAAATAAACTGGAAGTGGAAGGGAGTGCTTCAAAAACGACCGCTACTGCTTGGTTGGCTAATTCCGATAGACGTATTAAAACGGATATTAATGATATTGATAACAGTTTTGAGTTAATCAAAAAATTACGGCCCGTTCGATTTAAGTATACCGAACATTGGAAGTCGCTGCATCCATCAATAGAAGATCGATTTTATTATAATTTTATCGCGCAAGAATTTCAAGAGGTGTTTCCTGATGCAGTTCAAAACAGCGGTGAGTTTCTTGAGGGTGATGAAAAGAGCATACTTCAGATAGATACATACAGCGCTCAAATAACTACTATTAAAGCAGTGCAAGATCTAATCAATAAAGTTGAGCAACTCGAAGCCGAGAATAAAAAACTAAAGTCAGAAAACGGTTCGTTAGAAGCAAAGGTGAATATCATAGAAGATCAAAACAAAACACTTGCTAAAGATGTCGAAGAACTTAAAAGAATTTTTGGCGCTCAGGCAAAAAATAAATAAAGTCGATTAATTCTCAATCACCATTTGTTGTGGAGGCTCTGTGTAAAATACAGAGCCTTTTTTTACGGTTAGTATATGGTAAGGTCGTTTTAACTTTTGTGATTTTTTATGGATCAACATAAGGGGAAGCCCAACGGCCAGACTCGAAACGGAGATGGACGTAACGCGATCATCTAATGAGGCTTTATCTCCCTGAATCACGGAAGTATTGAGCTGATCAAGAATAAAAATACCGACTCCTCCAATCACTAAAAATCCTCCAATAAAATTGGCGTATGAAGATCGCTTAAAATAGATCCGGTCGATTTTATGAAAAGGCACAACGGTGTTGTGCGCTACAACGGCAGTGTCTGATAAATTATTTACATAACTATCGTGCATACCTTTTTCTCCTTTTATTGAATATTTAAATTCATCGCCTGGGTTAAGCCGAAGGATTACCTTTTGTTTTTTGAGCAACACCAATTGTTTCTGTCCGTGTGCATTTAAACCCATGCAAAAAATCATGATAAAAATAAAGCATATGTTTTTTACAATAGAAATGGAATACTTCATACTTACGTATTTCAGTTTTTACAATATGTCTGCACAATATACAGATAACAATCTGCAGATCAATCGTAAACCCGTACCGCTTGAAAAATCACATCCGCGGTTTCCAAGGAGTTTCTTCTGCTCCAAGCTCGTGTGTCATTTTTCTGCTGAGCACAAATAGGTAATCAGAAAGTCGGTTAAGGTATTTTATAACGAGTGCACCGATTTCTTCTTGTGTGTTCAGCGAAATGGTTAATCGCTCTGCTCTTCTGCAAACCGTTCGTGCCACGTGGCAAAAGGAAACTGACTGATGACCGCCCGGTAAAACAAAAAACTTCATAGGCGCAAGTTCAGTTTCCATTAAATCTATTTCTTTTTCAAGTAAGAGAATATCATCTTCAATCAACGAAGGTATTTTTACTTTTGTATTGCCAGGCTCGGTTGCTAAAATTGATCCGATGGTAAACAGCCGATCTTGAATTTCAACTAGAATGTCTTTTCGTTTTGTATTTACATCCTGATCGCGCACCAAGCCCACGTACGAATTCAACTCATCAATGGTGCCATAGGTGTCAATGCGCAAGTCTGCTTTTGAAACACGCTTGCCTCCAAATAATGAAGTTGTTCCACTGTCGCCTGTTTTGGTGTATATTTTCATTGGGAATAAACGTTAGGTTTTAGACATTAGATGTGAGACGTTAGACGCTAGATTTTAGACGTTAGACTGATGCAAGTATAAAACAAGTTTGTATACGTTGGTGATAATGAAAATCCTATTTGCAAAAAAAAAGTATGAAGGGTTTTTTAGCAACGAATGAAATATATTCTTATTGAGCGCCAGTGTCTTTGGTGCGCATTTCAAATTGACGCAATGAAACTGTGCTGCTGGGCTAAAGCCCCTACAATATTGTTGCTGTTAACCACACACTTAAGTGCGTGGTTATTCAAACCTTCTCCCGATGGACTTTAGTCCAAGGCGACAATTTGAATTGCACCCTGTCTTTGAGGCAAAGAAAGTTTCTTCAATAAAAAACCCCGGTCATAAAACCAGGGCTTGAAATATTTTTTTTTGAAAAAGAGTTAGTGTGGCACTATTTCACCGCGACTAATATTTTCATTCACACGATCCGATTCGATTAATCCATCGCGCAAGCGAATAATACGATGGGCATAGTGTGCAATATCGTCTTCGTGCGTTACCATAATAATGGTGTTACCTTTATCATGAAGATCCTGAAACAATTGCATAATGCCGTATGATGTTTTGGTATCCAAATTACCTGTTGGTTCATCGGCTAGAATAATAGAGGGATTGTTTACAAGCGCACGTGCAATAGCAACGCGCTGCCGTTGTCCACCTGAAAGTTCGTTTGGTTTGTGATGATGACGATCTGCTAACTGCACACTTTCTAATGCTGCCATCGCCATGTCATGTCTTTCAGATTTTCCATAGCCGGCATAAATAAGTGGAAGTGCCACATTGTCTAATGACGATGCTCGAGGCAAAAGGTTAAATGTTTGAAACACAAACCCAATCTCTTTGTTGCGCACCTCTGCAAGTTCATTTTCTGTCATCTCGCTAACAAGATGATTATTCAGGCTATAGGTACCGCTGTTCGGGGTATCCAGGCAGCCGACAATGTTCATTAACGTAGATTTTCCAGAACCAGAAGGACCCATAAAGGCAACATACTCCCCTTTATCAATAGAAATTGAAATGTCCTGAAGGGCATTTACAATGTTATCTCCCATTTTGTAGCTTCTGGCTATGTTGTTGGTCTCAATTATCTTCATACCACAATTAGTTTACAATTCAATGCCCGAATTACAGGGATGCGAGTGAAAGTTAAAAAGTTTATTCTTCTTAACTGATGTGCGGATTATTTGTTTCATCAGCGGTTTAAAAGGGTGTGCTCGCTTTTCCGTAACGATATCAATATCCAGACTAATTTTCTTTTATAAAAGTTACAGATTGGTGTATAACATCATTGTCTTTTAAAATTCGTGTATGGCCTAATCCTTTTGTTTTGATTAGCCTTGCTGCCGGGTAAATTTTTATTAATGCCTCTGCATGGGCAAGACTTACTTCCTTATCATTTTGATCATAGATCAGCAACAAATTAATGGGTTTAGGTAAATGTTTGATGAAATGCATTGCTGTAAACTCATCGAATGTTTGCCCATATTCTTTTACTATAAAATTTTTGAAAAATTCTTTTGTGGCCATCGATCCATTGATCGCTTTTAAATACGTATGAATAATTTCATCGCCAATGGTTGGGCTTGCGATGCTGATGAGCTTATTAACTTTCAATCCATGCATGGCCGAAAAAAGAACAGCACCGCCCCCAAAAGAATGCGCAATGATGGCCTCCGGTTCGCCTACCTTTTTATAAAGTGCCTTTAATGTCTCTTGAAATTCAACGATAGAAGTTTTTTTACCGGATGAGCTGCCATGCGCTGGGCCATCGAATCCTACCACTTGAAAACCTGCTGCATTTAATGGTTTTATAAATCTTCTAAACTGTGTTGTGCGCCCTGCCCAACCGTGCACCAACAGCACCACTTTACCTTTGCCCCATACATAACATTGAATTTTTTTATCGGCTACATCAAGTGTAAATTTTTCAGCAAACGATTCTGCTTTCTTTTCTTTTTCCGGAACTCCATAATGAAGTGGTGTGAAGAACAATGTTAAAAAATATTGGTGTGCAAGTGTCGGTATAACACGCTCTACCTTTGGGTACAACCACCGAACAATTTTTAACGCCAGGGGAGTTTTATCTTTTTTGCGACTCATGCACGGGATAAGGTAATACTGATTTTTGATATTCTGGAAAAACTAAACCGGAATGTAGAATATTTTCTTGGCGATCTTCGCATTTACCTTTTGCCCCTTTGCGTGAAATGGTATTTGGGAGCAAATTTATTTCTGAATAGAAAATTCAAACACACAAGTTGCATATTCAAATGTTTCAAGATTGTAAACGCGTTCAACAAATTGCACGCGGTTAAATTGATCAATTAAAATAACAGTTGAACATCGTGAGCCATAATTATCTGTTTTAATAAACATAGAAGACAATGCACGCTCACGTTCAAGGCTTAGACCTGTGTTTGGTAAAGTAATATCGGCAGCGCGCTTACCATCATATAAAAAATCAAACAAGTCGTCCGAATTGATTTTACTTTGTGCAAGTATCGGTTTTAGTTTTTCTTTTCCACGTTCTACCTTCGGCCAGTTTGTGTCCAGCAAATGATTGCTCAATCCGTGAAGTCCTGATTTTATTTGCTGAATACCTTTAGCATAGTTTGAATAATAATGTAGTTCATCCACACTTCCGTTGATGAGGTTAAAACCATTGTATTCTTTTCCGTGAACTGAAATTTTCTTTAGGTAGTCATCTCCCGAAATATTACCAATCAAATAATCTGAAACCAATTGACCTCGCGATGGCGCATTTGGATTTATGTTTTGCGGGTCACGATAATTCGTCAGCATGCTTATTCTTCCGGAGGTTGTCATTCCCATCCACGTACCCGATGCTTCTAAATCTCGTCCACCTAAAAGTGTTGGATGATCTTTCCAAAAATGTGCCGAAGCAGTTTTTCGATTATAGAATTCATCGCGGTTAGCGGCTACAATTAATTTGTAGTTTGGATGATTGTGAAGAGAAAGAAAGATTAAACACATGAAACAATTAACAATTAACAATTAACAATTAACATCTTCTTATCAAATATTTCCAATTGAATCGGTAGCAGTTGAAATGTCTTTCTGTGATAGGGCGTAATACCAAATTCCATAATGCCTGCGCGATGTTTACGTGTAGGATAACCTACATTGGTTTCCCATCCATAGCCCGGAAACTGAAATGAAAGTTTTGTCATCAATTCATCGCGATAGGTTTTTGCCAGAACTGATGCTGCCGCGATCGATAAGTATTTTCCATCGCCTTTAATGATGCAGGTTGATTTAATATCCTGATAAGGTGTAAATCGGTTTCCATCAATCAGTAAAAATTCGGGTCGTAAGGCAAGTTGATCCAATGCCAAGTGCATGGCTTTGAATGATGCATTTAAAATATTGATCACATCAATTTCTTCATGACTTACTTCCGCAATCGCCCACGCCAAAGCATCTCTTTTAATATCCGCTTCGAGCTGCTCCCGGTTTACTTTGCTCAACTGTTTTGAATCGTTTAACAAATCATGTCGGTAATCTTTCGGCAAAATAACCGAAGCCGCCACAACCGGGCCTGCCAAACACCCGCGCCCTACCTCATCGCAGCCGGCTTCAATAAAATTGGTTGTGTAAGATGACAAGAGCATACGCAAACTTAACAGCGAAACAATTGGATACAAAAGAATTCAATAGCTTTGAAATTGTTGTTGCGTTCTTTTTATCATTACGCAACTTCGTGCCTACTTTTGGTAGCGTTAACTTTGTAGCAAACGCAATGCCTCAAGAGATTAATATTCAAGATGCAAAATGATTTACGTATGTCGAAAGAAGAAATAAAAAATCCATGGACTACCCTTTCGGGGGAAGAGAAATATGATAATGCGTGGATTAATATCACCGAGTACCAGGTGTTAAATCCTTCGGGAGGGAAAGGTATTTACGGCAAAGTCCATTTTAAAAATAAAGCCATTGGTATTATACCGATTGATGCAGATAATAATACCTGGCTGGTAGGGCAATATCGCTATACCTTAAATGCATGGCATTGGGAAATATGTGAAGGTGGAGGAAGATTACGTGAAGATCCGCTTGAAGCCGCGAAGCGCGAACTAAAAGAAGAGACGGGCATGCAAGCCAATCGATGGACAACCTTGTTGACGATACATACCTCTAATTCAGTAACGGATGAAGAAGGTATTGTTTTTCTTGCCGAAGAATTAACGCTTGGTAAAAGCGAACTCGAAGAAACCGAAGCCGATTTAAAAGTATGGAAGCTGCCGCTTAAGCAAGCCGTTGAAATGGTAGTAAACGGAGAAATAACCGACAGTATGAGCATGGCCGGTTTACTAATGGTTGCACGCCAACGCGGATTATAATTGTATTGTATAATCATCCTCTACAACTTCATTAATAGTTCCCCTCAAACCTCAAACCTTGAACTTTTGAACTTGGAACCTGGAACTTTGAACCTGCAACGTTGAACTTTGAACCTTGAACCTTGAACCTGCATCCTTAAACTTGAAACTTGGAATGTTGAACCAAAACAATGACGATTAAGACCCACATTAAAGAAAATTTCCATCTCGCATATCCGGTTATGCTGAGCAATCTCGGGCATGTGTTGATTGGTGTTGGCGATAATATTATGGTGGGACATGTTGGAGCAGCACAACTTGCAGCCGCAGGCTTGGCCAATGTTATTTTTAATGTGCTGATGTTGTTCGGCATTGGTGTGTCGTATGCCATTACACCCTTAGTGGCAGTAGCCGATGGACAAAAAAATGATAAAAGTATTATTGAAACGCTACGCCATGGACTTGCCATTAATTTTATAAATGGAATTGTATTGGTGGGTGTTGTATTGGTGGGGCAAAATTTATTGAATCATCTCGATCAACCTCCAGAAGTTGTAGCGCTTGCTATTCCATACCTCAGCATCATTACCTTTTCAATAATACCGATGTTGATCTTTCAAAGCTTTAAACAATTTGCTGAAGGATTATCGAACACAAAACTTTCGCTGGTAATTATCATTCTTACCAACATCGTAAACATTGCAATGAACTATGTTTTAATTTATGGCCATGCCGGTTTCCCTGCTATGGGATTGGACGGAGCAGGCTGGGCTACGCTAACCTCACGCATTTTTATGGCCGTTGCAATTGCTTGGTATGTGTATCAATCAAAAAGTTTTAAAAAATACCGTGATGGTTTTTCTGTCGGGCACTATACTAAAAGTTTATTCAACAAAATGCTTCACATTGGCATACCCGCTGGTGTGCAGTTTATTTTTGAAGTAGCAGCATTTGATTTTTCGTTGGTAATGATGGGATGGCTCGGAGCAAAAACACAGGCTGCACATCAAATTGCAATTAACCTCGCCACACTTAGCTACATGACAACGGCAGGGCTTGCGGCTGCGGCAACTATTCGCGTTAGTTATTTTTTAGGAAGAAACGATATTCATAATTTAAAACGTGCATCGTACACGATGTTGATCATGGCATTGGTGATGATGTCAGCCTGTGCAGTTGTGTTTATTGTTGGCCGAAATATCTTACCCGGATTTTACGTAAATGATAAAGAAGTATTGGCCATGGCCTCTTCATTATTAATTGTGGCCGGCTTATTTCAATTGTCGGATGGCGCGCAAGTAGTTTGCATTGCAGCCTTGCGGGGTTTGCACGATGTTAAAATTCCGTCTGTATTAATTTTTATTTCATACTGGATAATCGGTTTGCCATTGGGATACTGGCTTGCCTTTATAATGGGATATGGCGCGATCGGTATTTGGCTAGGATTGTTTATCGGCCTCACCTCAACCGCCATTGCCATGTTTTTGCGATTTCGTTCAATGGTGAATAGACTAACAACAATTTCTGAATCGGGTCAGTAGATATGCTCCTCGTTGGTGCTGAATTTTTTTAGTTAAGACAACGGGGAGTACGCAGAGAAAGAGCAACTGAATCACCATTATAATATTCTAAAAATTACGTTGCGTAGTGATATGCTCTTTCCGGTTTACTGCATTTTATTTATCTCGTATCCTTCTTTTCCCTATCTTTTGGAAATGAAGCACACTGAAGAATTTGCTAAGACCGTTCATGCATCGCAGACCACCATCACCGAATTAATGATTCCTTCTTACGCGAACTTTGGCGGCAAGATTCACGGTGGCATTTTACTATCGCTTATGGATAAGGTTGCCTATGCTTGTGCCAGCAAACATGCCGGGGAATATTGTGTAACGGTAACGGTAGATCATGTTGAGTTTCTTGAGCCTGTAGAGGTAGGCGAACTACTTTCGCTTCATGCCTCTGTTAATTATGTTGGCAATACTTCTCTTATTGTAGGCATACGTGTTGAAGCATTAAACGTAAAGACCAACGTAACAAAACACACCAACTCTTCTTACTTTACGATGGTGGCCAAAGGCGATGATAACAAACCAACCACTGTGCCGAAACTCATTTTAGAAAACAAGGAAAATGTAAAACGATTTCTCGAAGCCTTGCGCATGAAGGAAATACGAAATAAAGTGCGCGAAGAAATGGACGATGCGAAATCACACATAAGCATCAATAGCGCAAATGAGATTTTAAAAAACGAGAGATGCATTATTCAATACACGGTTTAATTTTATGAGACAACTTTTCTGTATAATACTGTTTGCATGTTTATCAACAAAATCATTTTCTCAAACAGCACTTATCCTTTCGCAGCGTGAGCAGGCGAGAGTAATCGATGCGATAACAGATGATCGTCTTCGAAATCTGTTACCTAAACTTATGCGCAAGCAAGGCATTGATATGTGGGTCATCATCTCGCGAGAGTACAATGAAGATCCGGTTATTAAAACCATGTTGCCCGCTACCTGGATGGCCGCACGCAGAACAACGATGTTGGTGATCTATGATGGAGGAGGAGATAAAGAAGTAGAATACCTTGCCATATCACGTTACGATGTAGGCAATGTTTTTAAACGCGCATGGGATCCTGACCATCAACCCGAGCAATGGCAACAACTTGCAAAAATTATTGAAACGAGAAATCCGCGAAAGCTTGCCGTAAACAAAGCAGAAAATTATGGCCATGCCGATGGGCTAACGGCCAACGACTATGAACAATTGCTAAAGGTATTGGATAAAAAATTACATATCCATGTTGTGTCTGCTGAAAAGCTTGCTGTAAACTGGTTGGAAATACGCAGCGAAAAAGAAATGGTGATCTACCAGCAGATATGCAGAATTGCACACGACATTATACAGGAAGGATTTTCAGATACGGTAATACAGCCGGGCGTAACAACAACCGATGATGTAGTGTGGTGGTATCGCGAGCGCATTAAAGAACTGAAACTCGATACTTGGTTTCATCCTTCTGTATCGGTGCAACGCGGTGAGCCTGATGTCATCGTTGCTAAGCGGCCAACACCCATCGTAATTTTGCCGGGCGATTTACTGCATGTTGATTTTGGTATTACCTATTTGAGATTAAATACCGATACACAGCAACACGCATATGTATTGAAACCACAAGAAACAGAGGCTCCAGAATATTTAAAGAAAGCATTAGCGCGTGGTAATAAATTGCAAGACATCCTCACCCGAAATTTTGCTACGGGTAAAACCGGAAATAAAATTTTGGAAGAATCACGAACGCAAGCTATTAACCAAGGATTAACACCTTCCATTTATACGCACCCTATTGGTTACCACGGGCACGCTGCAGGCACAACAATAGGAATGTGGGATGCACAAAAAGGAGTGCCCTTTACAGGCGATTATGCGATGAACGTAAACACAGCGTACTCCATTGAGTTGAACGTTACCGTTTACGTTATTGAATGGAAAAAAGAAATACAAATTAAGTTAGAAGAAGATGGATACTTTGATGAAGCAACCGGCTTCCGTTACATTGATGGGCGACAAACCGAGTTAATTTTAGTTTCGAAGCCGAGTAAGATTAATAGGTAATGTTATAAGCGACTAAACTTTTTCTAGATATAATAGATCATAAAGCATTTTCTGCAATTCAAAAAAAATTTGCCAGACACTAAAAATCACATCCATTTTTTTCTTTTAAAATAAACAATCATACCAAACAACACCGCGCCCATAATTCCCCATACCACAAAGTATCCGTATTTCCATTTTAGCTCCGGCATGTAGTCAAAATTCATTCCGTAAACACCTACAATAAAAGTAAGTGGTATAAAAATAGTAGCAACCGTGGTTAGAACTTTCATTGTCTCGTTCATCTTCTGGCTAAGCGAAGAGAAGTAGATATTTGTTAAACTCTCCAACGAGGCATAGGTAGCATTGGCTTCTTCTATAGCGTTGGTGCAGCTGTTCTTTAAATCTCTAAAATATTTGCGATTTCGTTTCGTAATAAAATGAGTACGATCTTTTAGAATGTTGGTTAACGCTTCTTTGAAAGGCGACAATGATTTTTTTATTTTTTCTACATCCTTTTTATTTTTTTCAATAAGCAATAAGGTTGCTTGTTTAGGATTTTCAATGGTTTCCTTCTCAATAAGCGCTACTTCATGATTTATAAGATCGAGCGTTTCAAAATAGTTATCAAGAATAGCATCAAGCAACTGGAATAAAAGGAAATCAGATTCACGTTTGCGAACGATCCCTAAATCTTCTCTGATTTTATTTCTTATATGATCAAAGTGATCGCCAACTTCTTCTTGAAATGACACCACAAAATTTTTCCCCAATACAAAAGAAAGTTGTTCAATGTGTAATTGACGTGCATCTTTTTTTAAAATGGACTTTACGCTAAAGAAAATATAGTCATCATAATCATCTACCTTCGGGCGTTGCGTTGTATCGATTACCTGTCGCGTGGTTAATCGTTCAAAGCAAAGAACATTACCAATCTCTTCAATTAAATCTACATCATGAATTCCGTGTACGTTTAGCCAATAGTTGGATGTGTGATCAGCGGTGTTAATTAATTTATAATCATCTCGCTCTTCTGTTTCAGTATAGCCGTGTTCATTGTACGTAAAGAGTTGAACGCCCACTTGCTCAACTTTCTTTAAACCAATAAAAGTAAGTCCACTTTTTGCCTTCGCTGCGCTTTTTATTTTTGAATACGAATTGAAATTGATACCCGTAATGTTTCCCGTAAGGTGTGTAAGCGAGCGTAAGCTTTTAAGCAGTGCTTCATCGGGGTTTTTTAAAACCTGAATAATATTCTCTGGTTTGAAATTTTTATTTTTCATGCTGTTCTGATAATATCTAAAAATCTAAAGGGTTGTCTATGGTCTTAAAACTTTAATCTCACGATTGAAGAGTAAAGTAGAGAATATTGATATTAGAACAAAAAGGTAAAGGCATATTTTAGGTTATCGCTTTGCACGAAATTCTATTTTACGAGCAACTGGATATTAGCGCTGATATAAAGATATGCTTGTAATTTGAAGAGCGCAACAGGGTTGTTTTTAACTGTGGCAAAAGCAAACAGATACTTTAAACAAAAAACCAAGTTATCAGTTTGGATATTGGAGCGAAATAAATTCTCATCTTTGTGAAGTGGAAAAATATCTTAAGGTAATTTCAGGAGCTTACTCGGGTTACTGGAATTACTTTATAACTGAAATCCTTAATCCCAGTTGGCACAACTATTTCTATTGGCTTGTGGGCGCTTCTATCCTGATTTGGTTTGCTGAAATAGTATTGCCTTGGCGCAAACATCAACCGCTTATACGCGAACACTTTTGGTTGGATATTTTTTATCTGTTTTGGAATTTCTTTTTATTCTCACTGGTGGCATACAATGCCTTGTCGATGGTGGGCGTGCAGCTCTTTAATGATTTTTTAAAACTATTCGGCATCACGAATATACTCGCGCTGCGTGTTGAGGCGTTACCACATTGGCTCCAACTTGTTTTGATTTTTATATTGCGCGATTTTATGCAATGGAATATTCATCGGCTCTATCATCATGTAGGTTGGATGTGGCAATTTCACAAGGTGCATCACAGCACAAAGGTAATGGGCTTTGCTGCGTTGATGCGCTTTCACTGGATGGAAAATATATTGTATCGAAGTTTGGAATATATTCCATTGGCAATGATTGGATTTGGCATAACTGATTTTTTTATCGTTCACATTTTTACTTTAGTTACCGGGCAATTAGGTCACGCCAATCTCAAAATTCCGTTAGGGCCATTTAAGTATTTGTTTAATGGACCACAAATGCATTTATGGCATCATGCTAAAGAAATGCCTGCTTCACATAAAAATGGTTTTAATTATGGAATAACCTTGAGCGTATGGGATTTCATTTTCAAAACAAATTATTGGCCAACCGATGATGAAAATTTGCCGATTGGCCTTCCTGGTAATGAAGAATTTCCAGAAGATTTCATTGGACAAACCATAAAGCCTTTTCAGGAAATTTTTAAAAGAAAGTGATGTTTTTGGTTTAGTATAGTGCTGCCTTTAATGTCACATAACTTTAATCCCTTATAATGTTTAGAATCTCTTTGCTGTTTTTTTCTGCCTCCTTTATTCTCACCATTGCCATTGGCATATTCTCCATTTGGAAGGTGCGCAATATGATTGAGACAGAGAAAACGATCAATAGCACAAATGAAATATCGTACGAACTTGAGCAGCTAATTTCAAATTCAAAAGATTTATATATTTCACTTCGAACATTTATTATAACCGGAGATACTGCTGATCTGAAAGAAAGGGAAGTAATCAGACAATTAATCAATAAAAATATTATTAAGCTTCAGTCAATGATGACAGATAGCGTAGCAATATCCGATTTGCAAAACTTGTCAACATCCATAAACCAGCGGACAGAAAAATTTGGTGAAGTAGCGATTACTACGCGAAAGAAATATGGTTTTGAAGCAGCCAAAAAATTCTTTACTGAAAATAAAGATCAGGTTTTAATTTCTGAGGTAATGCCTGCGTTAATTCTGAAGATACGAAAACGCGAACAAGAAACGCTTAATAGAAGAGTAGCGACATCTAATCGCAACGCCAACCGAACGATCAGCTTTGTTCTAGCCGGCAGTGTGCTCTCTATTATCATCGTAATAATAGCACTGGTTATATTCCGCGAAGACAGAAGGGAGATAAGCCAGAATTTGGTGGAGATAAAAGAGTCTCGAGCTGAATTAGCGGAGTTGGCTAGCCAATTGCAAATTCGCAATAGTGCACTGCTCAATTTTTCTCATGTTACTTCTCATAATTTAAGATCGCCTGTTGGTAATCTGAAAGCGCTGTTGCGTTTTTACAGAGATAGTTCAGAAGCAGAAGATAGAGAGATGCTTATTGGAAAATTTGAAACGGTTATTCAACACCTTAGTGCAACGCTAAATGAATTGGTTGAAACCTTGAAGGTGGAGAAAGAGGTTAGCGATGAATTTAGAGATGTTTCATTTGAAGCGGTATTCCGGAAAACAGAAGATATTTTGTCGGGTGATCTAATCGAAACGTCTGCTGTTGTTACGCACGATTTCACAATGGCCAAAAGTATTGACTATCGAAATACCTATCTTGAAAGTATAATGCTTAATCTATTTTCCAATGCTATTAAATATCGATCGCCAGAGCGTACACTTAAAATTAATTTTAAAACTGAAATACATAATGGAGAAGTAACCCTGTTGGTAACAGATAATGGACTTGGAATTGACCTGAAAAAATATGGAGATAAACTTTTTGGATTGAATAACACTTTCCATCAACATACAGAAGCCAAAGGCGTTGGACTTTATATTACGAAAATTCAAATTGAATCGCTGGGTGGATCAATATCTGTGGCGAGCAAGATAAATGTTGGCACTACCTTCATAGTGGTGTTTGGAAAAACGTTGAAATAAAAATTGTTCTTGCGTTATTTTCACTTCATGAAAATAGTACAGTCAATACAAATGGAGAAAAGGCAGACGGCTATACGCTATAGGTAAGTTGCCTTCTAAAACTGTTTGATTGCTTAGTTAATAGGCACGTTCACATGGCGTTCTGCATGATACGAAGAGCGAACCAATGGTCCTGACTCAACGTACTTTATTCCACGTTTCAAACCTTCTTCTTTATAGAGTTCAAACGTATCTGGGTGAATAAATTCTGCTACTTCCAAATGCATTTTGGTGGGCTGCAAATATTGGCCAAGCGTTAAGATGTGCAAACCATTATTGGCCAGATCATCCATGGCTTTATATAATTCTTCTTTTGTTTCGCCAAGACCCAACATAATACCTGACTTGGTGCGCATGCCCGCTTCACGTATTCTTTTTATTTGCTCGAGACTGCGTTCGTATTTTGCCTGTGGGCGAACCATGCGATACAGTCTACCGACCGTTTCCATATTATGACTTACAACCTCCTGGTTACCCTCAATCATGCGATAGAGCGCATCCCAATTTCCTTTGGTATCGGGTATTAATGTTTCGATTGTTGTCTCCGGACTACTTCGTTTTGTTTCTACAACGGTGTTATACCAAACTTCAGCGCCTCGATCTTTTAATTCATCGCGATTCACGGAAGTGATTACAGCATGTTTAACGCCCATTAATTTAATGGCTTCGGCCACACGCTTCGGCTCATCAAGATCGTATTCAGTAGGCCGACCGGTTGCTACTGCACAAAACGTACATGACCGTGTGCAAACATTTCCAAGAATCATAAAGGTTGCTGTACCTGCGCCCCAACACTCACCCATGTTTGGGCAATTGCCACTTTCGCAAATGGTGTGAAGTTTATATTCATCCACCAACTTACGCACACGCGCATAGTCAGGGCCAACAGGTAATTTTACACGAAGCCAATTCGGCTTGCGTCTCTTTGTTTCTTCTTGCGATATAACTGGTAGTTCGATCATTTGGTGATTCTAATGGTTAATCGTTAATAGTGAATTGCAGACCATTAACGATTAACGGTTAACAATTAACTTTTTCACTTACCGATAAGTTCCTTGTATTGTTCTGCAGAGAGAAGGCCGTCAACAGATCCTGTCAATTCTATTTTAATCATCCATCCATCACCGTAAGGATCGGAATTTACTTTTTCAGGGCTTGCGTCTAAAATAGAATTTACTTCTAACACTTTTCCGGCAACAGGCATGTAAAGGTCTGAAACCGTTTTAACTGCTTCCACAGTGCCGAATATTTCGTGCTCGGCAATTTGTTGCCCTACTGAACTGATGTCAACATAAACAATATCGCCCAACTCGCCTTGCGCAAAATCAGTAACGCCAACCAATGCGGTATTGCCTTCAATTTTAACCCATTCGTGGTCTTTGGTGTACTTCAGTCCGTCAGGAATATTCATAGTGTTCGGTTTAAATGTGTTCAAAAGTAAGGTGTAGGTAGGCAAGTTCAAAACCCGAAAGAACGAAACGAACCTTTAAACTCGAAACTTCGCTATTGTGCCAAACTGAACCGTACCTGTATGCCAAAGCGCGTGGTGGTTCTGCGATATGAACTTGAAATTACAGGATTGTTGATGGTGCGCTCGTAATACATTTGCAGACTAAGTTTCTGACTAACCGTGTAATTTATATTCGGTTTAAACTGATAGTTCACGTTGCCATTCGTAATAATGTTGAGATCATTAATCTTTCGCTGAATTGTTTTCTGATCGGAGATGGTAAAATTTAATCGGAAGGTAAAATCATTCTTCAATACTATGAGGCGACCTTGCGATTTAAACGGAAGTTTCATACCTGTTTTTGTAAAGCCCATTTCGAGCGAAACGTCTTTGCTTGATAGTTCTGTTATCTGTGCATTTGAAATGTTTAATGCAAGATCGCGTTTTGTTTTGTATTGGAAGTTGGCGGTTAATCGGCTTTTGGTTCGAACACTTACACCCACAAGCGGTGAAAATTGTTCTGACATTAATACCTGACTGATAACATAAACAGGTATTAGTTTTCCATCTACATTCTTACCAAAATAGCTGCTGTTATACCCTTCAACGGATTGATCGATGCTAAGATTTTTCTTATCATCATTGCTGTTAAACTCCAATGAGTTGGAATAATTGGATACGGAATACGTGGATTGATATGCATGGCTGATGGTTACCGATTGAAATAAATCTTTAAAGCCATTCAACTTACTCAAGCCGGTGTAATCAAGTCTCCAATTTGGCAACGGTGTTTTTTGAAAAGGCGAAAGACTTACCGTGTTTATATCTCTACCACTATACGCTGCAATAAATGCTGGTATCACAACATCTTGTGAAGTGGTATCATACAATTCTCCACTTCCATTGTTGTTAATAATTTTAAAACGATTTTGAATCGCCACCAAATTTTCTTCAAAGCTTTTAAACACAGTCGATTCAATTTCATCATTGCTTTTCGCGAAAGCAGTTTTAATCATGTTGTACGAAATGCGGTAGCTTCCACTTCGGCTTGGATTGAGTGAAGCATATCTTGAATCAATGGTGTCGTATCGAAATATCTCCTGATAGGAATTAGCCGTCTCTTTTTTTATATCAATCTGAATTTTTAAATCAGTGGTAGGCTGAACGTTCGCGCGCATATTGAAATTTTCATTTCGCGTTTGCGTAAAAGGTGCTGTGATGCCGGGATTGCGTGTCATGTATCCGGCATTTGCCAGATTGTATCGAATGTTTGGATTTTGGTCTCCCAATACAAATCCCCAACCGGGTGTTTTCCAATTTTCATCCATACCGAAAAATTTTGGTGTGCCGGAGTAGCCGGGAAGAATGGTGCCTTCTGTTTTTTCATACGAACCATTAATAGACTGCACCGACATAATTAATTTTGCCAGGCCTTTAATAATTGCCGGTGTTGTTCTCACCGTGTCAGGCGGTGGCTTTACTGTTGGGTTTGTTGATTTTCGGGTGACGATTGGTTTCGGTGGTGTGTTTATTTTTTTAAGAAACGCAACCTTATTGTACAGCTTAAGCAAATCAACGCGGCCGGTAATGTTTTGCGTTTTACTGTTTTGAATAATATTCTTAAAATCGCCATCGTCAGGGATGTCGTTCGGGCCGTCAGGTTCACCATTCACATCAGGTTTGTTGAAACGCCCGGCTGTCCAATTGTAATTTACCTGATAGCGATAGTCTGCGCCAATCCAATCCGTTACCGGAATTTTATCGAACGGCAACGTGTAGTTTAAGGTAATGTTCTGTTCAAAATTTTTCATTCGCCCAAACTTCTTCAGGTTGTTCAATATGCTGTCTTTTTTCTCTTGTGTGTCGATGTCTCCCTCTGGTTCATCAATAACAGCAAACGCGCGCGATGCATACTCGAGTGACAATGCTTTGGTTAAATTCCACCGCACATTGTATTGACGATTGAAGGTGAAGTATTTTACATATGCAGGTGTAGATAGAGATCCGCCATCATTCCGATAAATATTTTTACCGAACGAACGATCTAAATCGAATCGCGCAGAAAGGTTATTCGGCATCAAATTAAAATTGAAATCTTTTATCAGTTTTAACCATGGAGAACTCAACGCTTTTGAATTTTTAAAAGGCTCAATACCTGTTGCCTTGGGCGAAAAAGTATACGAGAGCGATCCTTTTTGATCTTCTTGGAGTGATTCTTTTATAGTAAAGTTGCTTCGTACTCGATCGCTGTACGAATAGCTTACTGCAAAATTCTCGATGTCATAGATATGTGATTTAGCATCGGCTTTTGTTTTTACCTTTCGAACATTCACAAAATTTAGACTTCGCCTCGTTTCCACATCTTGTATCAACCTTAAGTAACTCGACTGATCTTCCGAATTGTTGAATGATTTTTTCAAGGCACTCAATTTAATATCTGGATTGGCCGGATCATATCCGGGATTTGACGTTGTATTCTGATAGCCCAAGAACATGGGTAATTTAATACCGGTGTTTCCAGGTATAAGTTTATCCAGACTTACTTGTGTTGAAACATCGTATGACGTAAGCTCTTCACGCGTGCGCTCAAAAATTTTAGAACTCACACCACCAAACCCAAAGGTAGAGTGGCGGAAGGATCCGGTAACAGTAGCAAAGTCGGCAAGCTTGGCACTTATGGTTGTGTTCACCGCCCAGCCCGGGGTTGTATTAAAATCTGTAAGACGTAATTCGTTAGCCCACAAACACAAAGAATGTTTTCGTTTATCACTCGAACGAGGATTCTTTACACCAATCATCAGCAACTGTACGCTGCTTAAATCGGGTCTTCCAAAGATGCGAATGCGGTGGCGACCAATTTGCTTCGGTCCATTAAGCGGATAACTTTCAGAAAGTGAAAACCCACCGCGGTCGCGCTCCACTTTTAAAGCATACAATTCATTTAGATCCAAATCAATTTCATTTGCTTCAGGCCAAATATCACGGGGGTTATCAGAACTTGCTGGATTTGTAATTAAAAGTGGAATTTCAATTTCATAATAATTTTGATCGAAGTCTGTGCCTAATCGTAAAAAGGCAGACATGGCAGAGTCGGGCGATGCACTGTTTGCGTGGAAGTACATTTTAACGCGGCCATAGTTAAACAAATCGGCCGATACGTTTTTGTAAATGGCACGTGCATCTCCATCTTCCAAATCATCAATGCATATTTGCACCGACTGTTCGTTTAGCTCCCGATTAATTGTTGACGTATTATCACGGTCGCGCACCACGCCAGGCGGAATTCGATAGGGTGATTTTTCTTTTACGGCACCCGCATTAGCGGTAGGCTGCGCGCCATTTTCTTCTAGGTTTACAACGGACACAACAAAATTATCAGGGCTTATCTCAGGGGTTGTACCAAAACCATCTTGTAACAAATTAGCTTCATACCTTCTCCATCGGCTACCTACTAATCTAAAATTTGCAAAACGAAGTACAATCGGATCTTTATAACCGGTTAGCAACATGCGTACATATTTAATGGATTTGAAACCATCAATATCGCCTACCGTCTTTTCAAATTGACGCACCGGTATGCGAAACTGATACCACGTAACTTTTTCTTTTGCAACATTATCATTCGTTGTCACAACCTGATCGGTAATGTATTCTTTACCAATGGCCAAGTTGGATGGGATCAGGTCAATTTCGTATTCGTAATAGTCTTCCGCGTCATTCAATGTATTGTTGGCATTCAAATCTTCATTGTCAGGAATGCTGGTGCCCGATGGTGTTACTACATCACTGCCCGTAATGATTGGAGAATTTCCATCTTGACCATTGATGTTTTTGTAGCGTTCTAATATTTTGGCGTCTTTCTGATCGTATTGATTATCTAAGAAATATTGAAAGTCATCGCCTGATGGATCTGCTTTTATTTTTTCCGTAGCGTTGTTACCAAGGTTATCTAAATAGCTTTTGAAAAAAGTACGTTCAACAAAATTGGGCATACCATCAAAACCAACATCTTGATTGGCGCGTGTGCCAGGCTTATCATCAAACGAACTGGTTAAATATTGTTGATTGGTTACATAGCCCCATGGTGTTTTGTTAGCAGCAGTTAAGTCGCCACTGGGCGGCAATCCATTTTCAAAACTATGTTGTCCATCGCGTGCTACGTCTTCGGATATGCTACCCAATTGAAAAATGAGTTTTCCACCCGTTGCACGTTTTGGAGGATTGATTCCATCATTGATCAATCCTTTATCTGAATTAATAAATGGATCGAGCAACCAAAATTCTACATATTCAATATTAGCTTTATCAAAATCTACTTCGGTGCGAATGGCACTGGTTATCCCTGCCCAATTGTTTTCTGGTTGATTAAAAAATCCGTTTCCATCTAGCAATGCTAGGTTATTATTATAATTATACGGGCCACGCTCCTTTGGATAATAGGCAACATCAAAAATCTGTTCGAAGAAATTACCTTGATAGAGTTGGCGATACTGAAAAATTTCGTTGGGATTTACTCCGCGCACATAATGATTTTGAAGATCGCTCTCGGTTATGTTATCGGGCTTAAACCTGCTAGAACTTCTATAAAATTGATTGTCGATAGTGTACCAAGCAAGCTTCGCGCGCTTAAATCCAGCTTCAATATTATTGGCCATCCCCAACGTTTCATCAAACTTTATATCCTTAGTAGGCGCGGCCGCAAGTTTCCAGGCGTTGGCATTAAGTAATGAATAGGGTGTGGCAGAATTTTCGAAATCATCGAGGTATGCTGTTCCTGCGCCATTTATTTTATTGGACGTGCCGGGTATTAATTGCGCAAACTCGCCACTTACGTTTATGGTAGATTGTTCTTTTGTTTGAATGATGGGCAGCGCATCAATAATTTTTGTAAGCAATCGACTCTTCTTGTTCACATTAAAATCTAAACCATATTGAAAGTTTCGGGCAGGCTCGGTGCCAATTTGATTTCGGCTAATGACAGGGCGCTCGTTGTAATACAAAAGTGTTGATCCAAAACTGATATCATCGGTTGGTCGATAGTCAATGCGCGTGCCCAGCAAACTTCTGTTCTGACCCGAAAACGGATCGGCAGTTTCATATTTTACTTCTATTGGTTTTCCTGAACTTAGAATCGATTCATTTAGAATTGTAATTTTTCCAAACGTGTAATCCACTACATAATCAGTAAGTTCATTTAAGGGCAAGCCACCGGCATACACTTTTACCGAACCTTGTGATACACCAAATCCAGGAATTAAAATTTCCTTTGATGAACCCGCATTGTACAACCCTTTAATATAAAATTTATTTTTAGTGGCATACAATTCTGCCGCGGCTTTGGTAGTGTGGTATAAGGTATCGTAACTATATTTTTGAATCAGTGCACTTTCATTTGGTTCACCTTTAAACGCGCTGCGCAGTGCACCACTAAAAGGTTCAGTGGTTGGAAAAATAATAAGACCTGTCGTGGTGTTGATGGTGACCCCTTCAATGAAATCGAAATTGCCATCCGGTGGCGGATCGTTTAACGGATTTAATTTATCCAATCCTAAAATTTCCACAAGTTGTCGATTGCGAAGTTGATCGCTACCATCTTGCAATTGTGGGTTGTCGATACCAGATCTGTCATCTCGATAAATAATACGAAGTTGAAAACCTTCACGCGAGAGTTGATTCACGTTGAGGTTGTAAATATTTTTCATCATCAAATCCCAGGTAGGAATAATTTTCTTCGTGCCTCCATCACGAATGCTAACTTTACCCGGGCGAAGCATTTTAAGAAAGATTACTTCATCGTCTTTTAAGTTGGCATAATCTTCTGAAAGTTCGCCTACTTTGAAAGATGCTCCTGCACCGTTGCTATAGGTATATTCATAAGCAACCGCCAACGCTTCATCATTTTGTAATTTCCGCGTAAGCGTTATGTAGCCGAGTTGTTTGTGAAAGGTAAATTCAGTTTGTGCAAGTTTTCGTGCTTGCGCCATTTTTTCATAGTCAGTTCCGTTTACGAGTTTGTTTGCTCCATACAGACCTTGAAGTGCATCATTAATTCCCAAGGCATCGCGACTCAGTGTTTTTACACTGGCGAAAAGGTTATTCGCATTGTTTGCATTTGGCAGTGCAGAATTGCCGGTAATGTTGGGGTTGTAAATTTTGTTTGGCTCGCCCAAGTCCATCAATGCAATTACGTTTCGAAGCGTTTGTGTATCATTGTTTCGGTTAATGATATATACTTCTACGCGCGTAATGTTTATGCCCGAATTGATCTGAGGTGGGTTACGGATCCACTTGCTGTAATTGTCGCGAAAGAATTGCCCTAAGAAGAAGTGCCGGTTTTCGTCATAATTAGAGGCAATAATTTCGAATGGTCTTCCTTGTCCTGTATTGCCACCGCCACCTCCGCCAATATCAAGCGATGAACTTTTGCCGCGTTGTGTCGTGGCAATTGCAGTTACGCTTACCTTACCAAATTGCAATTGCGCCTTTACACCAAAAAGATTTTGCGCTCCTTGAATCAACGTATTGTTTAACGGCAAACTCACATTACCAATTTCTAGTTTTTGTAAGATGTCTTCTTTAAAACCAGTGTATTCAACCTTCATGTTATTTTGAAAGTCGAATGAGTTGTTGTTATCAAAATTCGCTGACACGGCAAGCTTCTCTCCAATCTTGCCAATAACACTCATGTTAATTTGCTGATCGAATTCAAAGCCACCATTTTTTTGTTGGCGAATGGGAATGTTTGGATTATTAATCCGTTGCCATTGGCCACCAAAATCAAGCGTAACAAATCCACGTGGCACAAGCTCAACAAAGTTGCCCCCAAAAATTCTATCGAATACCGGGCTGATGTAAATTTTCGGAATGAGGCCGCGGCCACTCACGGCACTTTCGCCATCTTGCGCGCGCGATCTTCCTCGCCAATAACTTTTTAACTGCTGCCGCTCTTGATATTGTTGGAACTCACTAAACGACATAGACGAAGTGGGGCGGTAATTTAGATCGCCAATCTTTTCATAGATCGTGTAGTTCAATGCGGTGTCTATCTCCACATCGAGTTTCATTTGATTCGGATCTTTTAAAAACAAAGGCGATTCGGAAGCGGTATTTGAAAACGGATCACCATACCGATCCTTCACCCGAAAGGTAGGTTTGCGATTTGATTTATACGTTTGATTTTTAGTAGTGTCTTGTTCGGTTACGGGTGCAGTAACTTGGGCAATGGCCTCACCGGGAAGGCATAAAAAGCCAAGCCATGCAATTAGCAATTGGCCAAGTGTTAGCGGAATTTGTTTCAATGTAACGAGAGTCAAACGTACCTATGCGTTTTTAAGAGCCTGCTTAACTAAATCTTCTAAGGTAATGGTATTTCCTGATTTTTTCAGGACGGTATCTACACTTTTCTCGGCCATTGCTTTTGGCAGGCCAAGCGTAAGCAAAGCAGATAACGCCTCCTTGCGCACGGTATTGTGTGGCCCTACAGAAACAGCAGGATTAGTATCGTCCCAACTTTCTTTCTTGAGCTTATCTTTCAATTCGATGATAACCCGCAGCGCTGTTTTTCCGCCAATACCTTTTATCTTTTGTAAAGCCCCAGCATCTTCGCTTACAATAGCTGTTTTTATTTCTGAGCTGTTCATATACGACAGCATTATAATGGCAGTGCCTGCCCCAACGCCATTAACGGAGATGAGTTGTTGAAAAAGTTTTCGCTCGCTTTCATTGCTAAACCCAAACAACACATGCGCATCTTCACGAATGCTAAGATGAGTAAAGAGCATTACATTCTCCTGATCTTTTATCTCCGAAAAAGTTTGCAATGAAATATTAACATGATACCCCACGCCACTCACATCAATCACAACATGCGTTGGATTCTTTTGAACAAGCTTACCTTTAAGAAATGAAATCATATTATGTATTTGGGTGTTTCGGTGTGTTCGTGTTTATGTGAATAGACTTTCAGGTTTAGAGCCTCAGAAGAGATGCTTTAAATTGACATCTTCAAAATCCAAGACACCTAAATACTAAAACACACAAACACTTTTATAGATGGTCATTTCGATCATGCAATTGCGCATCTACCACTGCAATGGCGGCCATGTTTACAATCTCACGAATGGAACTACCCAATTGTAAAATATGAACTGGTTTTTTCATGCCCAATAAAATTGGTCCGATTGCTTCTGCTCCACCGATTTCCATTAATAATTTGTAGGCAATATTTCCGGAAGCAAGGTTCGGAAAAATTAAGGTATTTGCACCCTCTTGTGAAAGCGCACTGAACGGATATGTTTCTTGCTGGATTTCTGTGTTCAATGCAACGTTCGCCTGAATATCTCCTTCCACTAACAAATCCGGATTTTTTTGTCGCGCGAGTTTAACAGCTTGTCGTGCTTTGTCTGGAACCTCCCCCGCAGAGGAGCCGAAGTTAGAATAAGAAAGTACGGCAATGCGTGGCTCAATATCGAAAAACTTTACACCGCGTGCCGTCAGTTCAATAATCTCAGCAAGTTGCTGTGCATCGGGGTCTAGGTTTACCGTTGTATCGGCAAAAAAGAAGGTGCCACGTTTGTTCGTAATAATATACATACCCGCCACACGATTTACACCTTCTGCTGTTCCAATAATTTGAAGCGATGGAAGAATCGTTTTAGGATAGTCTTTTGTGAGGCCGCTTACTAAAGCATCAGCATCTCCAAACTCCACCATCATGGCACCGTAATAATTTCGTTCGCGCAGTAAACGAAAGCAATCTTGTTTCGTAATGCCTTTGCGTTGACGTTTTTGATAAAAAACTTCTGCATACCGATTAACAGTTTCATCTTCCTCACGCGGATAAAAAATTGGGCAATCGTGTAAATCAAGATTATGTTCATCGATAAGACGAAGTATTTCTTTTTTATCACCCAATAAAATAGGTAATGCAATACCTTCATCTTTTAAAATCTGTGCAGCCTTTAAAATTTTATGATGCGTGGCCTCAGCAAAAACAACGCGCTTAGGATTTTGCTTTGCGCGATCAATAACCCGTGACATTAATTTTTGATCGATGCCAATGCGTTTTTGTAATTCAATATTATACGCTCCCCAATCCGTAATCGATATTTTCGATATACCAGAATCCATTGCTGCTTTTGCAACGGCAGGGGAGATGGTTGTGATTAAACGATTGTCTAACGGCTTCGGAATTAAATATTCTCTTCCAAATTGAATTTTATCTGTACCGTACGCTTTCACTACCATATCGGGCACCGATTCTTTTGCAAGAGATGCCAGTGCATGCACGGCTGCCAGTTTCATTTCTTCATTTATTTCTTGCGCACGCACATCTAATGCTCCGCGAAAAATATACGGGAAGCCCAAAACATTATTTACCTGATTAGGATAATCAGAACGGCCTGTTGCTAAAATAACATCAGGCCTTGAAGCTTTCGCTAAGTGATAATCAATTTCTGGATTGGGATTAGCGAGCGCAAACACGATCGGGTTATCACCCATATTTTTTAAATCATCAGGCGTAATGGCATCGGCAACAGAAAGCCCAACAAATACATCCGCGCCTTTCATGGCGTCTTGCAACGTATCGATGGTGAGATCGGTAACGAATTGTGATTTAATGTCGTCAAGGCCTGTGCGTTTTTTATTTAGCACCCCTTTGCTATCGCACATTATAATATTTTCTTTTCGCGCACCGAGCGCCATATACAACTTGGTGCAACTTACCGCAGCTGCACCTGCACCGTTTACAACTATTTTTACATTCTCAATTTTCTTTTCTACAAGTTCTAATGCATTCAACAATGCGGCACTGGAGATAATGGCTGTGCCATGCTGATCGTCATGCATGACGGGTATGTTCATCTTCTCACGCAGCTCTGTTTCAATTTTAAAACACTCTGGTGCTTTTATATCTTCCAGATTAATTCCACCAAACGTAGGCTCTAGTGATTTTACGATTTTAATAAAGGCGTCTGGATCTTCTTCATCAATTTCAATATCGAATACATCGATGCCTGCAAACTTTTTGAAGAGCACACCTTTACCTTCCATTACAGGCTTCGATGCTTCGGGCCCGATATTGCCAAGACCTAAAACAGCAGTACCATTTGATATTACAGCGACTAAATTTCCTTTGGCAGTGTATTTATAAACATCTTCCTTATTGGCTGCAATTTCTTTGCAAGGCTCAGCTACTCCAGGCGAATAGGCCAAAGCCAAATCACGTTGAGAGCTTAGGGTTTTAGTAGGTACAACTTCAATCTTTCCGGGCTGTCCTTGCGTGTGATAATTAAGCGCATCCTGCTTTCTGATTTTTATCGACATAGAGGTTTGGTTAAGGCAGCAAAGATACTAATGCAGACGTGAATCAATTCAACAATCAGCAGTTGTTTTACAATAGAATTCAAGTGTTGCCGTTCACTGAATTTTTGAGTTCACATTTAAGATGATAGATTATTTGTGTTAGAGCGTGGTGTTGCAAAAAAGAATAGTGTATTACTTGGTTGATCCCGTCAACTCATCACTCATTTTGAAAGTGGATAATATTGTTTCTAACTGGCGCATGATTTCGCGTTTGTTTTTTCCGGGCGCGTATGCAAACCCTTCGATATAATACAGCAATCCGCGAGCTTCATCAATTAAGGTATAACTAACAAATGGCCCACCCATGGTGTGATTGTTTGTATGCCAAAGACCACGGAGCTCAACGGTATAATGACCATTTAACTTCATCGGTCTTGCCAAAACTTCCGCGTGTTTTTGTTCGGTAACTAAATAACTTATTGGGTTAGATGGATCTTCATACAAATATTTTTGTGCAATCTCATCTCGCCATGCTATTAAACTATCTTTTGAAAATTGACTTTGATCTGTATACGGTTTCCACGAAATAAAAATATCTTCATCGGTAGTAGATGTGATATCTCGAAACCATGCAAAGTCATCTCGCTTATCCGCTAACCGATAGCCGATCGGTACATGAAGTTCGCATTGTTGTTCGTTGCGTAAAAAAGCAGAGATACCTTTTGTTGATCCTGTTTTTAATAGATCATCGTGTAAACGATTTCTTTCAACCACATTAAAGTAATCGATTAAGCTTTGCTTATACTTTTTTAAATGACGAATTAAATCTTGCTGAGTGTCGCCAAACAAATACATAACATGTTGTCCTTTGGAATATTGGTCAGTCTGTGTAGAGAGATAAAAACTAGAATCGTTTTTTATCTGTGCTAACGTTTCTGCCGAAAAATTTCTACGCAATGTTTTTGACCCTGACGTTTGCTGATCGAGCGTAAACACATACACTAAGTTGCGAAGTTGCGTAAGCATTGTGGTTCCATTTATAGGATGAACCCAGATTAATTTAAACATCGGTTCTTGTTGTGGAAGACCCGGCATATCGGCCAGAAAAACATTTCGTATTTCATCACCCAGCAGACCGTTCCATTGCACAGAGTCCATAAAGAGAAGAATATCGCCAGGCTTGCCGGTGGCCTTTGGTAAACGAATCGTTTTTTTATCTGAATTGCAGGCTACTACTGCGACTATGAAAATAAAGATGGAGATAAATCGGATCATAGATTGAATTTCTTTCTGCTGTAATGCAATGGAACGATAACAGTCACTAGAGAGACATGTTATAGTTTTAGCAATGAATTAGCGTATTGGCAAACAAAAAATTAAATACCGATGACGAGCTTTTGACCAGGTTTGATTTTACTGTCGTCCAAATTATTCATGCTTTTTATTTTTTCAATAGTAAGTCCCTCATACTTTTTGGAAATGTCCCATAAGGTATCACCTGGTTGAACAACGTACGATTTAGAATCAGGAACAGGTGTGGCTACCGTTGTCGTTGGTTTCACGATTGATGCAACAACGGTTGATGGCGCACGTTGCTTCGACCAAATATTTAACCGCTGACCAACATGAATAGTATTGCCACTTAAATTATTCCATTTTTTTAAGCTTGCTACACTCACACCGTGGCGTATGGCAATTGACCCAAGTACATCACCACTTCGCACGCGATAGATAATACGATCACTTCCATAGGTATTTCCTTCTGTATTTTTAGCAAGAACTTCTAATTCTTTTTTGCCAGTTTTTGACGCTGAATCTAAAATAGCTACCCGATTTAAATCCAATTGATATTTTGCGTCCTTGGGTATGCGCAACACAAAACTTTTATTCAAGTGGGGCACTGCACCTCTTTGAATAGAGGGATTGAGGCGTTGTAAATCTTCAACGCATGTGCCTGTTAACTTGGCAAACGTTTCGAAGTGAAAAAATTTTGTTACGGTAAGGGTATCAAATGCCTGTGTCATCTCCTGGCCTTCATCTATAAAATTATGTTCATCTAAATAATTCATAGCATAGGTAATGGCCACAAACTGCGGAACATACGAACGTGTTTCGCGCGGAAGGTTAGGATAAATTTCCCAGAAGGAATGTTTGTATCCTGATTTTCGAATGGCGCGCTTCACATTGCCCGGGCCGGTGTTATACGCGGCAAGCGCTAACTCCCAATCGTGAAACATGTTATGCAAATCACGCAGGTAGCGACACGCGGCATCGGTTGATTTATCAGGATCCATACGGTCGTCCATGTACCAATCATTGTGTAGTCCATAATACTTTCCGGTGGCCGACATAAATTGCCATAAGCCCACCGCGCGTGCACGCGATACTGCCCGTGGGTTCAATCCTGATTCTATAATGGATAGGTATTTCAGTTCTTCGGGCAATCCATATTTTTTTAGATATTTTTCGAAGAGAGGAAAGTAAAGATTTTTTCTACGCATCATCATGCGTGTGTATTCACGATCGCGAACGGTGAAATAATTTATAAAGGAATGAATGCGATCATTATACACCAATGGCATTGTTTTCTGAAGGCATGCTAGCCGATCACGAAACACGGCAGGGTCATCATCGCCCGGAACATATTCCAAATCACTAGGCATAGAAAAATAAACAAAGTCGATGGTGTCTTCTTTGAAGAGTATTTCTTCTTCAGCAACCGCAATCTCTAATGAATCGATTGCAACAGAATCGGGTTCTGGAATCTGACACCATGCTGACAAAGAAGCGAAGGTGCTAAGCGTAAAAAGAAAAAATCTTTTCATGTTCAATTCTTTTTTTTGATGTGAAAAAAGTTCTCTATGAAGAACACATCCCAATAATTTATTATACGATAGGTAAAGGTTGCGTCATGAGTTGATTCGAAAAACGCAATAATTTTGACTCCTCAAAATCATCGGCAATAATCTGAAATCCCATTGGCAATCCTTTATTGTCTACACCGCAAGGTAATGCAATTGCAGGAACTCCCGCCACATTAGCCTGAACGGAAAAAAGATCGGCCAAGTACATTTCAAGAGGATTATCGCTATGCTCACCCAATTTAAAAGCTGTAGTGGGTGTTATCGGCATCACAATAAAATCATACTGCTGTAATATTTCTTTTGTTTTATCTCGGATGATGCGCCTTACTTTTTGCGCTTTTGTATAGTAGGCATCATAATAACTCGCGCTCAACACAAAGGTGCCCAGCAAAATTCTTTTCTTCACTTCTTTACCAAAACCTTCTGAACGACTTTTTTTATACAACGCATTTAGATCGGAGGCGTTAGTGCCGCGATAACCATAACGCACACCATCGTAGCGTGATAAATTGGAGCTGGCTTCTGCAGTTGCCAAGATATAATAGGTTGGCAATACATACTCCATCAATGGAAAATCGATTACCTCTACGGAATGCCCCGCGGCTTTTATGTCGTCTAGTTTGGCTTTGATGCTTTCTCGAATTTCTGATTGCAATCCATCGGAATGATCAATCTCACGCACATACGCCACCCTATAAATTTTGGTCGGGTCAACAGATAATTCTTTTGAATAGGAGGGAACAGCATGTTTGGAAACCGTGCTGTCGTTTTCATCAGCACCTGAAATAACTTCAAGCACCAATGCTACATCTTCAACTGATTTTCCGAAAATACCGATACAATCGAAAGACGACCCATACGCAACAAGTCCATATCGGGAAATTCTGGAATAGGTAGGTTTCAATCCAACCAAACCACAAAATGCAGCGGGTTGCCGAACGGATCCTCCCGTATCGGAGCCCAATGAAATTTGGCACATATCAGCCTGAACGGCAACGGCTGAACCTCCGGAAGATCCTCCCGGAACGCGTGTGTTGTCAGCATCGTTTAGTGATGGCCCAAAAGCAGAACTTTCGTTGGATGAGCCCATGGCAAATTCATCGCTATTTTGACGACCGATGATGATTGCATCTTCGTCTAACAAACGTTGAACTGCAGTGGCATTAAATTGGGAAATGAAACCATCGAGGATTTTGCTGCTGGCTTGCAACGGGTGATCTTTATAGGCAAGCACATCTTTCAACCCCACAACCAACCCCGCCAGCTTACCTGCTTTTCCTTCTTTTATTTTGTGATCGATTTCAGAGGCGCGATTAAGCGCTTCTTCATCATACACACTCAAAAAAGCATTGAGGTGTGACTTTTTTTTAATGTTATCGAGGTGATAACGAACAAGATCTTGACAAGAAAAGACTCCCTGCTGCAGATCGCTCTGTATTTCGCGAAATGTAGCGTACATCTTCAATACTATTTTCCGTCTTCTAAATTCGTACCGTCTTCCACTTCCTTCTTCACATCTTTCAAGGCAGTCTTAAATTCATTTACGCCTTTACCAAGACCCTTCATGAATTCTGGAATTCTTTTAGCCCCAAAAAATATGAGGACAACCGCTGCAATGATTAAAATTTCTGGCATTCCTAGTCCGCTGAACATAATTTTATTGTTTAGAACACCAAAACTACTTAAAAAATGGTAATAAAAAACGGAATGCGATTGAGGTTCAAGTCAGTGGGTTGAGTGGGGAATATAGGAGATGTGAGGCGGATAGTGCCAAAATCGAGGGAGCTAAGTAATACGGAGTAAGGATTGTTTTGATGAAGAAATACAGAATCAATTATGGATTGATAATAACTGGTGTTCCAATCGATACTGAACTATAGAGCTTATCAATTTCTTGATCGGTTACAGCTATGCATCCAGCGGTCCAATTGAATAATCGATGAAACTTCCCCATAAATCCTATTCGATTTTTGAGCCCATGGATTTTGATCTCCCCTCCGGGTTTTACGTCTTTCATTTTTGCTTCTTTAACGTCATCGGAATTTGGATAGGAAACACCAAGGTTTTTATGATATCCACTGTTTGGGTTTTTATCATTTATGGCATATGCTCCTTCTGGTGTTTTTTTATCCCCTTCAAATTCCTTGTCACCCTGTGGGTTTTTCCCTAACGATATTTTATAAGTTTTGATTAACTCTCCCTTTGAATAAGCCTCCATTATCCGCTTACTTTTTGTAACAACCAACTTGTCAATTTTTATTTCTGAGGGTAGTTCATCCTCTGGCAGGAAATAATAACCAATAAGAATGCAGACTATCAGAAATAAAAATTTAACCAACCAATGTTTCATGTTATACTTTTAAAATTTATCAGGGATCACTTCTTAAAAATAAAATACACTGCGAGAATCAAAAACGCAAAACCAATAAAGTGATTCATTTTAAACGTTTCATTCTTGAAAAATATCAGAGAGAAAATCACAAAGACTGTAAGTGTGATCACCTCCTGAATAACTTTTAATTGTACCAACGAAAAGGGTCCGCCATATTCTTTAAAGCCCTGGCGATTGGCAGGCACTTGCAAAATGTATTCAAACAATGCGATGCCCCAACTGATCAGAATGATGCTGAGCAATCCTAAACTCTGGCTCCACTTCATATCCTTAAATTTCAAATGCCCATACCAGGCAAAAGTCATAAAGGTATTCGAAAGGATGAGGAGGAGGACGGTGTAGAAGGCTCTCATAATTTGAAAATTTCACGATTTGAAAATGTAGCGCAGAATTTATTCAACCTCAAATGAACTCATCATCCCATCTTCAAATTTTCAAATTATTTAACCAGTTTCTTATACTTAATTCTATGCGGCTGATCATCACCTAAACGTTTCTTTTTATTTTCTTCATACTCACTGAAGCCTCCTTCAAACCACTGCACTTGTGATTCCCCTTCGAAAGCGAGAATGTGTGTACATACACGATCTAAAAACCAACGGTCGTGAGAAATGATAACGGCACAACCAGCGAAATTATCAAGACCTTCTTCTAATGCACGAAGCGTGTTTACATCCAAGTCGTTGGTAGGCTCATCCAACAATAAAAGATTACCCCCTTGCTTCAATGCAATGGCAAGGTGAGCACGGTTGCGCATACCACCGGATAGTTCTTTGATTTTCTTTTGTTGATCATTTCCTCCAAAATTAAATTTGCTTACATAGGCGCGCGAGTTCATTTCTTTTCCACCAATCATAATCAATTCGCTGCCACCAGTGATGGCCTGCCAAACGGTGTCTTCTGGTTTCAAATCATCGTGTTCCTGATCGACATACGCAATCTGCACGGTTTCGCCTACCGAGAATGTTCCGGCATCTGGGTTCTCTTTGCCGGTAATCATTTTAAAGAGTGTTGTCTTACCCGCACCGTTGGGTCCAACAATACCAACAATACCTGCTGGTGGAAGACTGAAATTTAAATTTTCATACAACAGCTTGTCGCCATATGCTTTTGCTACCCCAGAGGCTTCAATTACCTTATTACCTAAGCGCGGACCGGGCGGAATGTAGAGTTCTAGTTTTTCTTCTTTCTCTCTTCCTTCTTGTCCAAGTAATTTCTCGTAGGCACTCAAACGGGCTTTACCTTTTGCTTGTCGTCCTTTCGGATTCATTCGCACCCATTCCAATTCGCGCTCAAGTGCTTTTTGTCTTTTCGATTCAGTCTTCTCTTCCTGTGCTAATCGTTTTTGTTTTTGATCTAGCCAAGACGAATAATTTCCTTTCCACGGAATACCTTCACCGCGATCGAGCTCAAGAATCCATCCGGCCACGTTATCCAAAAAGTAGCGATCGTGGGTTACGGCTATAACGGTTCCCTTATATTGTTTTAAATGTTGCTCTAACCAATAAACCGATTCTGCATCCAAGTGGTTGGTTGGTTCATCCAATAACAAAACATCAGGCTCTTGCAACAACAAACGGCAGAGCGCCACACGTCTTTTTTCACCACCAGAGAGATGTTCAACATTAGCATCCGATGGCGGACAGCGCAAAGCATCCATGGCGCGTTCAAGTTTGCTATCCAGTTCCCAAGCGTTAACCGCATCTAATTTCTCTTGTATCTCACCTTGTTTGGTAATGAGTTTATCCATCGCATCTGGATTTTCCATGATAGCAGGATCACCAAACTTTTCGTTTATAGCATCGAACTCGCGAAGCAAAGCCACAACATCGGCCACGCCTTCTTCCACAATTTCTTTTACCGTTTTTGTTTTATCCAGTTGAGGTTCTTGCTCCAACATGCCCACGGAAAAAGAAAGATCAGATACTACCTCACCCAAAAATTCTTTATCGATGCCGGCAATGATTCGCAGCAAGGATGATTTACCTGAACCGTTCAATCCGAGCACGCCAATTTTGGCACCGTAGAAGAAAGAGAGGTAAATATTTTTGAGTACTTGTTTTTGGGGCGGGAAAATCTTGCTCACGCCCGTCATCGAGAAAATTATTTTTTCGTCTGCCATGTGGAATGTAGAATCGTTTTGGAGGCGTAAATATGGCGTTTTTTAGTTGATTGTCCACATTGTACACCCAAGGTGATAAGAGATAAATTGTTCTGCATTTGGGTTTTGAAACAATCGTCTATCAGACTATTGACAATGGTCTAATTAATTCTATTTTTGCGCAAAATTAAAGGAGGAATAAACACTATGTATTGGACCCTTGAACTGGCTTCTTATTTGGAAGACGCACCGTGGCCTGCCACTAAAGATGAGTTGATAGATTACTCCATTCGTTCTGGTGCACCACTCGAAGTGGTTGAAAACCTGCAAGAGTTGGAAGATGATGGCCAACCATACGAAAGCATTGAAGAGATTTGGCCGGATTATCCCACCAAAGAAGACTTCTTCTTCAACGAAGACGAGTATTGATTTGAAGATTAGTTGATTTGGAGATTTCAAAATGCCCTGCAGATGTGGGGCATTTATATTTTCTGGCTTTTTTGTTTCATTAAGGCCTCGGCTACAATCAAATCTTCGGGAGTGGTGATCTTTATGTTTTCGTAGCTTCCTTCAAACAGGGAGATGATGTGTCCATCTCGTTCGGCCACGCTGGCATCATCGGTCATGCTTGCGTCTTCTTTTTGTTGATATGCTTTCTTAATAAGATCAACCTGAAAAGTCTGTGGTGTTTGAATTAATCTGAATCGGGAACGATCCATTGCCTTTGTGTTATCCTGATCCGTCATGCGGATGGATTCTTTTAAGCGCACCGCGGCTACAGCCGATTGATGTACAGCTGCAAGTCGGAATGATGCACCAATAATATCCTCACTTACCAAAGGACGAACGCCATCATGAATGGCTACTAATCCGTTACCTTCAATTTTATCCAGTCCATTTTTAACCGATTGAAATCGAGACTCACCACCACGGTGAAGTACTACCGGAACTTTGAAATTAAACTTTTCACAGAGCACATTCCAGAGACCGAAATCATCTTCAGGCAAAACGAGAATGATGCGAACAGCATTGGAGTAGCGAACAAAAGCGTTGATGGTGTGCATCAGTATAGGTAACCCATTCAGTTCTAAAAACTGTTTGGGTAATTTGCTTTTAATGCGGGTGCCTTTCCCTCCGGCAACAATTAGTGCGTATTCAATATTGTTCACGTGCCTTTATTAGGTCAAAATTCATCTTACCCGCGAAGTGCGCAGAGAACCGCAGAGATAAATAAATCTCTTTCAAAAAACTTTGCGTGACTCAGCGCACTCTGCGTTTTATTTTAGGATTCTCTAAAATTAAAAAGCTTTCAGGTACCTGAAAGCTTTCACAATTACTTTATCAAAAAGAGGAAGCATGATTGTAAAAAGAATAGCATCACTTAAAGCATCCAACTTTAAACTTTGAACTTTAAACTTTGAACCTTGAACTTTGAACTTTGAACCTTAAACTTTGAACTTCTTAAATAATCAACATCGCGTCACCATAAGTAAGGAATTTATATTTTTCCTTTTTCGCTACGTTATACGCTTCCATTACTAAATCATAACCTCCAAAGGCTGAAGCCATCATCAATAACGTTGACTCGGGCATATGGAAATTGGTTATCATGGAATTACAAATCTTAAAGTCGTAAGGCGGGAAGATAAATTTATCTGTCCATCCTTCGCGCGCTTTCAATCTGTTTGTTGCCGATACTGCTGATTCGAGCGCACGCATAGAAGTTGTTCCAACAGCACATACCCTATTTTTAGCATCAAGCGCTTTATTCACAACATCAACAGCCTCTTGGCCAACAATGAAGTTTTCAGAATCCATTTTATGTTTCGTTAGATCTTCTACATCAACAGGTCTGAACGTACCCAACCCAATGTGTAAGGTAATGAACGCCATATCGACACCTTTCAATTGAAGACGTTTTACCAACTGACGTGTAAAGTGCAAGCCTGCAGTTGGCGCAGAAACAGCACCTTTGTTTTTTGCGAAGATGGTTTGAAAACGATCTTTGTCTTCCGCCTTAATTTTCCGCTTAATGTATTTTGGAAGAGGCGTTTCACCCAACGTCTCCACTACTTTATCAAAGGCTTCAGAATCACCATCGAATAAAAAACGAATGGTTCTTCCTCTTGAAGTGGTGTTGTCAATTACTTCGGCTACTAAATCGCCATTGCCAAAATAAAGTTTGTTCCCTACACGGATTTTGCGGGCAGGATCAACCAACACATCCCATAAATGCATTTCTGCATTTAGTTCGCGAAGTAAGAACACCTCTATCTTAGCCCCCGTCTTTTCCTTGCGTCCATAAAGACGCGCAGGAAACACGAGGGTGTCATTAGCTACCAAAATATCGCCAGTACCAAAATACTCCACGATATCTTTAAACACTTTGTGTTCAATTTTACCGGTGTCCTTATGCAGCACCATCAACCGTGACTCATCACGGTTTTCTGCTGGATCGAGGGCTATTAGATTGTTTGGGATCTCGAATTTGAATTCCGATAACTTCATAATTTTTTACGCAAAGGATGCCCAATAAAGGGTTAAATTTTTAGAGGTTGCAAAAATAGTCCAATAATTGACTTTTGCGACAAAACCATCGAAGTTTTTGTGTATAGTAACAAAAACATGCATTTTTAGTCTTGTCAAAGTAATTACAAGCTAGTTGGCTCGACTTACTGAAACAATACTATAGAATTTATTTCATCAGACTGAATGCATACTTTACTTCAAATTTTTGAGAGCCTTCGTTTTGCGGCTACAGCACTCAAATCAAACATACTGCGAACTATTCTGAGTTTACTAAGTGTAACAGTAGGTATTTTTTTAATTATTGCTGTTTTGACGATTGTTGACTCACTTGAAAAAAATATACGCGACAGTCTTAACTTCTTAGGATCAGGAGTTATCTATTTACAGAAAATGCCGTTCGTTCCAGAAAATGATGGTGTTTATCGTTGGTGGGAATATTTTAGACGGCCGACTCCTTCTTATAATGAGTATCAATTTTTTAAGGAAAATCTTAAGCACCAGAGTGGGCTGGCAATTTTTGCAAGTCGTGGAAATCAGGTAATAAAGAGAGGAAGTAATAGCATTGGTGAAATTCAACTGATGGGCGCTTCGGAAGGATATAATGAGCTTTTTGAAGTAAACGTTGAAAATGGCAGATACCTTACGCAGGATGAGATTGAAAGCGGAAGAAATGTTGTGGTGATAGGAGCGAAAGTTGCCGAAGCACTCTTTAAAAATGGTGAAGAACCTTTTGGGCAGGACATTAAAATTAAAAATCTCAAATTTAAAATTGTTGGTATTATTAAGTTGGAAGGTGAGAGTTTTCTGGGGCGCACGAGCAACGATTATAATTGCATCATCCCTTATAATTCATTCAGAAAATTTTATCAGACCGGCACTGGCAGATGGAATGAAACACAATCTGTTATTGGCATTAAGGGTTATGATTATGACGTTGGCTTGGTAGAACTTGAAAATGAAATGCGAGGCATTTTGCGAGCGAGAAGAGGATTGAGGCCAACCGAGAAAGATAGCTTTGCAATGAATCGTCCTGAAGCAATTGCCAATGCCATTAGCGGTATTTTTGATATTCTTGGAATAGCGGGATGGATTATTGGTGGCTTTGCACTTTTGGTGGGAGGTTTCGGAATTGCCAACATCATGTTTGTATCGGTAAAAGAACGCACCGGTATTATTGGGCTGCAAAAATCGCTAGGCGCAAAAAATTATTTTATCCTCTTTCAGTTTTTATTTGAGTCCATGTTCCTCTGTTTCATTGGTGGATTAACGGGACTGTTGCTTGTCTATATACTTACGCTATTACCGGTTTTTGGAAGCATGGAGGTTCTACTATCCGTTAAGAATATAGTATTGGGACTTGGCGTTTCGTCAACGATTGGTTTAATAGCCGGAATTGTACCCGCGGCTTTGGCTGCCCGGTTAGATCCGGTGGCTGCTTTACGTGCGGCCTAAATCTAGAAACGAGATACGACTTAAGAAGTACAAACTAAATCGTACTCCGTAAATCGTATCTCGAAACTAGTTTACTTCACTTTTTCTTCTGCTGCTTTTCGCTCTTCTTTTTTGGCTTCGCGCGCTTCTTCTTTTTTGGTGGCATCACCACTGATCTTTGCTTTAATTTTCAATTCAAGTTCATCCATTAGTTCCGGATTGTCTTCAATCAATTGTTTTACAGAATCGCGACCTTGTCCGAGTTTGCTTCCATTGTACGAAAACCATGAACCCGACTTTTGAATCACCTCCATCTCAACACCTAAATCTACAATCTCTCCAGCCTTAGAAATTCCGCGACCATACATAATGTCGAACTCTACTACCTTAAAAGGAGGTGCTACTTTATTTTTCACAACCTTTACCTTTACACGGTTACCCGTAATGTTATCTGCGTCTTCTTTAATTTGCCCTATTCTGCGAATGTCCAATCGAACAGAAGCATAAAACTTCAAGGCATTACCACCCGTAGTTGTTTCCGGGTTACCGAACACAATACCAATTTTTTCGCGAAGCTGGTTAATGAAAATACAGCAACAACCGGTTTTGTTAATTGTGCCGGTTAATTTTCTCAATGCTTGCGACATCAAACGCGCCTGAAGACCCATTTTACTTTCGCCCATTTCGCCTTCTAATTCAGCTTTCGGAACCAGCGCAGCAACCGAGTCAATAACAATGATGTCAATGGCACCCGAACGAATTAAATGATCGGTAATCTCTAACGCCTGCTCACCATTATCCGGTTGAGAGATCAATAAATTTTCAGTGTCAATACCGAGCCGCTCTGCATATGATTTGTCAAAAGCATGTTCAGCATCAATAAAGGCAGCAAGACCGCCACGCTTCTGTGCTTCCGCGATACAATGCATGGTCAACGTAGTTTTACCTGAAGCTTCAGGGCCATATATTTCAATGACTCTTCCGCGTGGCAGACCACCAATGCCCAGTGCAATGTCCAACCCTAACGAGCCTGTTGAGATGGCCGGAACATCATCCACCTTCTCGTCACTCAGTTTCATTACTGTTCCTTTGCCGTATGTTTTTTCGATCTTGTCGATCGTTAACTGAAGCGCCTTCAGTTTTTCTTTTACATCACTCATGTTTATAGTTTTTTGTCGTTAAATAAAAAAATAGCAGTCATCAATGGCGGGGCTGCGCATGTGGAGCGATGGACTTTTTCAATAGAACCAACTGCTTGCAAACAACAGCCAACGAATTAAGACGGCCTGAAATTACGACTTCATAATCAAAATAAAAATGGCCATAAAGGTGAAATACCTTTTGACAAAACGATTTGCTAATTGCTTTGCTTGAGGGATAAAACCCTAATCAAAATGCTATCAGCGAGTTGGGAAAAATAAGTTTGGGCAGTCAATTTTTTCAAAACAGTATATTGCATGCACCTTTGAGGGCGTTGGTATTATTGCCAATTTATGATTAACAGGTAAGGCAGTCGATGAAAGTTGGAATAGGTAAAATAATTAAGCGAGTCTTTCTGGGGCTGTTCCTTTTACTCGCCAGCCTTGTTGTGATCTATTGGGATTTAGTACACTACGGAATTAGCCAAGGATACGGTCAGGCTACTATAATTTGGAATGCCAAACCGGTGGAGGAATTTATGGCAGATACTAATTTTCCAGATTCGCTCAAGGCGCGATTAGAATTGATTAATGAAGTTCGGCACTATGCCATTGATTCGCTTGGTTTAAAGGATACTAAAAACTATAAAACACTTTACGATCAAAAAGGGGAGGAGATTATGTGGGTTGTGCTGGCGTGCGAGGCGTTTAAACTCGAACCCAAAGAATGGAAGTTTCCGATTATTGGTAGTGTTCCGTATAAAGGGTTCTTTAATAAAGAGCGGGCAATAAATTTGAAGAACGAGTTGGAGCAATCTGGATATGACGTCATCATTCGCAATCCCGGTGGTTGGTCAACATTGGGATGGTTTACAGATCCTATACTAAGCAAGATGTTAAATCGAAGTGAGGGTGATCTGGCGAACCTTATTATTCATGAGATGTCACACGCTACCATCTTTGTAAAAGACAGTATTAATTTCAATGAAAACCTGGCTACGTTTATTGGCGATCGCGGAGCAGAAAAATTTCTTATATATAAATATGGAAACCAATCAAAACAATACACCACATACATTGAAGAAGATGAAGATTATATAAAATATGTAAACCACATGTTGGGTGGTGCCAAGCAACTCGACAGTCTTTATGCTACTATGAAGGAGGCGGATAGTTTGGATCAAAAAATTTTTTTAAAGAAAAGTCTCATTCAAAAAATTGTGTTGTCGATGGATACACTTTCATTAGCCCTTACCAAACAACCATCAAAGCGTTTTCAAAACAGGCGGCCCAACAATGCATACTTTATGAACTTTCGTACCTATCAATCGAAACAGATTATTTTTTTAGAGGATTATAAAAAGAATTATAGAAATGATTTGAGTTTGTACATTAAACAGCTAAGTAAGAAGTATCCTTTCTTGTAAATGAATTTAAGAATTGGCTTCAAGCTACACGCTTTAAGCTGCAAGCTTGTGGCCTGAAGCGTGTAGCTTGAAGCATGGTTTCATTGCATTCCCCATTTCAAAATACCTTTATTATTACGCCTATTAAGGAATTGTTAATAAAGACCTTGTCGTTTTTAATGAACCCTTTTCTGTCTACTTTTGATCCACAGAGTTTATCTATGGGAAACAAGCAAATGCACCGAGTGCTTGTCGTTGATGATGAAGAGTCGATTTTGGAATTGTTAAAATACAATTTGGAAAAAAATGGCTACGATGTAAAGACGGCATTAGACGGAGTTCGAGCATTGGAAATTGCCAAGAAATTTTTACCCGATCTTGTGCTGTTAGATGTGATGATGCCCAAGATGGATGGCATTGAAACATGCCGACAACTTCGCGATATGCCTGAACTTCAAAAAACGTTTATTGTTTTTCTTACAGCACGTGCTGAAGAATATTCTGAAGTGGCCGCTTTTGATGTTGGTGCTGATGATTATCTAAACAAACCCATTAAACCGCGGGCATTGCTCAGTCGAATAAACGCTTTGTTTAGAAGAGATTCAAAAAAAGATAATCCATCCAGCACGATTACGATTGGTGATCTTACGATTGATCGAATTAGTTATACCATTAATATTAGCGGGCGAGAAATCAATTTGCCGAAGAAGGAATTTGAGCTTTTGTATTTTCTAGCGAACAATCCAAATAAGGTATTCAGTCGCGAAGATTTACTTCAGAATATCTGGGGATCGGATGTATATGTACTCGCGCGCACGGTAGATGTTCACATACGAAAGGTTAGAGAAAAAATTGGTGAAGATTATATCACTACAGTAAAAGGCGTGGGCTACAAATTCAGTTTGAGTTAATTTAGTAATTCGGTACTTTGCTGATTCGTTAATGAAACCAGTTTAACAATATGGCATCAACGAATTTTCAAATTTTCAAATTATCGAATTGAAATGGTGTATAGTTCGCGTGGCCTGGCACTTCTTCTTGCACTCTGCATCGCGCTGGTTACATCATTATTTTTATCGCTCTTTAAAAGCGTTGATATAACGGTTCTGCTTGTTGCGTTTGCTATCAGTTTTTCCATTTCATACCTATTGATTTTTGTTGTGCTTGAATTTTTAATATTCAGAGAGATTAATAAAATATATAAGTTGATGGGTAAGCTAAAGAAGAAAGAGCTTTCCAAAATTGATCGCCAAAAACCCTCAACGCTCAATCCCATTAAAAGTATAAATGAAGATATCTACTCGTTTGCTGCGCTGAAGCAGAAGGAAATTGACGAACTCCGCAAACTGGAAGCGTTTCGAAGGGAATTTATTGCCGATGTATCGCATGAACTTAAAACTCCCATTTTCGCAGCACAAGGTTTTGTCCACACATTACTTGATGGAGCAGTAAACGATAAAACAGTACGCACGAAATTTCTTAAGAAAGCAGCAAAAAGTCTTGATGGTCTCGATATTCTGGTGCAAGATTTACTCACCTTATCTCATATAGAAACAGGCCAGATCAAAATGCATTTTGAAACGGTTGATATGTATGAATTAACCGAGGAGGTATTTGAACAGTTTGAAGGGAAGGCCGATAAGAAGGAAATTAAATTAAAAATAGATGTGCCAAAACAAAAAGTATTGGTGTATGCCGATTGGCAGCGTATTAGTCAGGTAATGACGAATTTGATTTCGAATGCCATCAAACATTCGACTGATGGTTCGGAAGTAAAGGTGTGTTTTCAGGTGAGCAAAAAAAATATAGTTACGGATGTTATTGATTCTGGAGAAGGTATTCCGAATGAAGATCAACTTCGGATTTTCGAACGATTTTACAGAGTAGATAAAAGCAGAAGCCGCGAAAAAGGTGGAACAGGTCTTGGCCTTGCTATCGTAAAACATATATTGGATGGCCACAATACAAAAGCAGATGTTGAGAGCACACCGGGCAAAGGTTCAACTTTTAGTTTTAAATTGCCGCGCGTTAAGCCTGACGGTATAGAGCCATCAGATTCTCCTAAGAACTAAAAATCATTGAAACCATCAAAAATTAATTTAAAAGAGACTATTCTCTTTGAAGATGATGACTTTTTCCTCATCAATAAGCCACCTTTCGTAGCTACACTCGAAGACCGCAATGACAAAATGAATATTTTGAGCCTAGCGCGTGAGCATTCTGACGATGCGCAGGTTTGCCATCGGTTAGATAAAGACACGTCAGGGGTTTTGGCCATTGCCAAGAATCCAGAGGCCTATCGCCATCTCAGCCTGCAGTTTGAGCATCGTGAGGTTTCGAAGTTGTATCATGCTTTGGTGGATGGTGTCCATAACTTTAATGAAACATTGGTGGACGAGCCCATTCTTAAAAAAGATGACGGAGTTGTGAAAATAAGCCAATCGGAAGGAAAAGAAGCCCAGACCTATTTTACTACTATAAAGACTTATGGTGCATATACTCTAGTAGCGTGCAGGCCTATAACTGGAAGAATGCACCAAATCAGGATACACCTTTCGGTTTTGAAGGCTTCTATAAGTGGAGACGAGACCTACGGAGGCAAACCTTTTTTTCTTTCGAGCATAAAAAGAAGATTTAATTTAAAGAAAGAAACAGAAGAACAACCTTTTATGAAAAGGATGGCCTTACATGCTTTTTCACTTGAATTTGATGATTTAAGCGGGCTTAGACATAAAATTGAAGCCCCTTATCCGAAAGATATGCAAGCTTTAATCAGGCAGTTAGAGCTAAATACTTAGGTAGAAGTACAAAGCTATAAGACAAAATCTTAGTGGGGCTTGCATTTCAGGGATATGAAAATTACCTTTGTGTCCCTTTTTGAAGGGGTGGAGTCTTAATTTGATTATTTTCAATTAGAATGGATCATAATAGTTATAAAACAAGCAACGCGAACAACGCTACTGTCGAGAAGGCATGGGTTATCGTTGACGCAAATTCCCAGGTATTGGGTCGTGTAGCGAGTGAAATCGCCCGTGTAATTCGCGGAAAGCACAAGCCAAGTTTTACGCCTAACGTTGACTGTGGCGATAACGTAATTGTTATCAATGCAGAAAAGGTTAGAATGACGGGTAAAAAGTGGACTGATCGTGTCATTTTCACTCACTCTGGTTATCCAGGTGGGCAACGTGAGCACACACCTACTTTAATTCGTTCAAAACACCCAGAGCGTTTGATCGAGCATGCCGTTCGCGGTATGTTACCTAAAAACAGACTGGGTCGCGAACTCTTCAGAAGCTTGCATGTTTATGTTGGCACTGAACATCCTCATTTGGCACAACAACCTAAAGAATTAAAGTTCTGATACAATGCAGATCATAAACACAATCGGTAGAAGAAAAACAGCTGTTGCACGGGTTTACATGCAACCAGGTAAAGGTGATATCAAGGTTAACAACCGCGATTTCAAAGAATATTTTGTCTCTGAAATTCACCAAATCATGGTAAAACAAGGTTTTGCCGCATTGAAAGAAGAGAGTAACTACGATGTTTCTATCAATGTTGAAGGTGGCGGAGTGAAAGGACAAGCAGAAGCCATTCGTTTAGGAATTTCACGCGCGCTGGTTGAAGCTAATGCTGAAAACAAGCCTGCCCTTCGTAAAGAAGGTTTAGTAACACGTGACTCCAGAAAGGTAGAACGTAAGAAACCAGGTAGAGCGAAGGCAAGAAGAAAGTTCCAGTTTAGCAAGCGTTAATATTAAGAGAATGACTGAAAAGTTAACATATCAGAATTTGTTGGATGCAGGTGTACATTTTGGTCACCTTACCAGTAAATGGAATCCAAAGATGGCGGAGTACATCTTTATGGAGAACAACGGAATTCACATCATCGATTTGAACAAAACGATGGGATGTTTAGACGAGGCATCATATGCTTTGCGTAACATCGTGCGCTCTGGAAGAAAAATAATGTTCGTGGCAACGAAGAAACAAGCTAAGGACATTGTAACGGAAGAAGCGAAGCGTTTGAATATGCCTTTCGTAACAGAACGTTGGTTGGGTGGTATGCTTACAAATTTTGCTACAATCCGTAAGTCTTTAAAGAAACTTTCTCATATCGAAAAGTTGATGAAAGACGAAGCGTTTACAAACCTTGCAAAGCGTGAGCGCCTCATGGTCACTCGTGAGAAAGCTAAGTTGGAGAAATTATTAGGAGGTATTGCTGATTTGAACAGACTTCCGGCAGCACTTTTTGTGATTGACGTAAAGCGTGAACACATCGCTGTAACAGAAGCACAAAAATTAAACATCCCTGTATTTGCGTTGGTTGATACAAACTCAAATCCTGATGGCGTTGATTTTCCAATACCTGCAAATGACGATGCGTTCAAATCAATCTCTATTTTAACGAAACATGTTTGTGGCGTTATTGAAGAAGCGTTAAATGAGCGTAAAAAGGATAAGGAAGATGCTTCCAGCAAGAAGGAAGAAGATGACAAGAAAAAGGTAGACGAAGCCGTACCACAAGCTTAAAACACAATACCATTTTGTTCCGCTTTTCGCGGGATACGCGGTTGTCGATAAAACAATCAAACATCGGTCAGTAGCCGATGTTTGGTTTTTATAGCCAGTCCAACTTCAATAAATCAAGAAAAATAAAACATAAATTAATATGTCAGCAATTTCAGCACAAGATGTAAACAAGCTCCGTCAAATGACAGGAGCCGGCATGATGGATTGTAAGAAAGCTCTTACAGAAGCAGAGGGTGATTTTGATAAGGCCATAGAAATTTTAAGAAAAAAAGGACAGAAGGTTTCAGCTTCTCGTTCGGATAGAGATGCAAAAGAAGGATCTGTATTTATTAAGGTGAGTGATGATGCAAAGGAAGCTTTTTTAATCGCGCTTAATTGCGAAACTGATTTCGTAGGTAAAAATGAAGAGTTTCAAAATTTAGGTAAGCTTATCGTTGAAACTGCATTTGCGAATAAGCCTGCCGATAAAGATGCATTGTTGGCTTTGAAGGCTGGCGATCTTACCTTGAATGATAAGATTGTTGAATTGATCGGTAAGATCGGTGAGAAAATCGAAGTAAGTGAGTTTGTACACATGAAAGGCGAAGCCGTTGTTCCCTATATTCACGCTGGTTCTAAACTTGGTGTTCTTGTTTCATTGAAAGGTGTAAACGGAAAAGATGTAACGGAAGCAGGTAAAGATGTAGGCATGCAAATCGCTGCCATGAATCCTGTTGCGGTCGATGAGAAATCAATTGATCAATCGATTATTGATAAAGAACTTGAAATTGCAAAAGCATTGATCTTGGCGGAAGGTAAGCCGGAAAATATGGTAGAGAAAATTGCTGCAGGTAAACTTCAGAAATTCTTTAAGGATAATACTTTGGTTCACCAAGTTTTTGTAAAGGACAATTCAAAAACAGTTGCGCAATATCTTGACAGCGTTTCGAAAGGATTGACTGTTGCGGAATTTAAGCGTGTAACAATCGGGTAATCTAATTTTCAATGATATTAAAAAGAGGCTGGCAGCGATGTCAGCCTCTTTTTGTTTTTGACCCTGCTGATTATAGTTGATTTTTAGTTACCGAATATTTGACGAGACGGATATTCAGTATGCTGCCCGTACCAAACACGCTCTAAAACAATTAGCTTTTTCGTGTTACCTTTAGTGTACTGTACAGTCTTAAACCATCTTTCCTAAATTATTCAGAATGTTCGAGCCAGCAACTGTTATTGAGAAAGCTAAAACCTCTGGTTTTTACCTGCGGATTTTAAATTGGTCTCTCGATCGAATGATTCCTTTTAACAAGCCTCATGGTTTTCGAATTGTTGAAATTGGTGAGCATCATTTAAAGACGTTGATTCCGTACAACAAAAGAAACTTCAATCATATTCGCGGCTTACACGCTTGTGCGCTCGCAACAATTTCTGAATTCACAACCGGGTTTTTATTGTTAAATAAATTAGATTCAAAAAAATATCGCATCATTATGCAGCGATTGGAAATGGATTATCACTATCAAGGTAAGATGGATTCTTTTGCTCATTTTTCAGTTACGCCCGAGTGGCTTCAGAATTCTGTTTACGAACCTTTAAAAAATCAAGATGCGATTATTGTTCCGTGTGAAATAAAAATTCATGATGAGAAGAATAATCA
>JBBRFY010000001.1:0-59459 GCA_038241205.1 Cytophagales bacterium | reverse complement strand
TGCCATAACACATTATAAGGTATTGCAAGATCTTCGGTATGTATCGTTGGTGGAATGCAAATTAGAAACGGGGCGCACGCATCAGATTCGTGCGCACATGAAACATCTGGGGCATACGTTATTTAACGATGCTACCTATGGGGGCAATCAAATTCAGAAAGGAACCGTCTTTACAAAATACAAGCAGTTCGTTGAAAACTGTTTTGATATTATTCCACGGCAAGCGTTGCATGCAAAGACGTTAGGATTTATACATCCGGCAACAAAAGAATTCATGCAATTTGAATCAACGCTTCCAAAAGATTTTACCGATGTGCTTGAGAAATGGGAGAACTATGTAAAATTCAATTAACGATTGATTTTGTTTTCCAAGCGTTCTATTTCCGTTGTTAGTTCCAACATTAGTTCGTCCCGCTAGGACTTAGGCTCACCACCCACATCATTATAAGTTTTTATAACACGGTGAGATTTCAAGATTCCGCGAAGCCATTTATAAAGTGGGTTTTGTCAACAATCCAATAAGATCGCTCCTACGGAGCTTTGCTTAATTTCATTTGTTGATTCTACCATAGGGTCGTCCCGCTAGGACTTAGGCTCAACACCCACATCATTATAAGTTTTTATAACACGTGAGATTTCAAGATTCCGCGAAGCCATTTATAAAGTGGGTTTTGTGAACCAATAATTCACATAGGAATTGCGTTATGTGCGATTTCAAATTCTCGAAGCCCGTTGTTAATTGTCTTGTTGTCAACTGCAAATTGCCAGAAAGATCCCTTTGTTAATTCAAGGCCACGTTTACGAAACTGCTAGAGGATAACGTTCCAATCAGATGTTGTAGAAACACCTTCGTATGCTGGTGCATTGTTGGCGTTAGAATGAAAGATTAAACTTTCTATTCTCGCGAAGTGCCTGACGGATTTCCTTCAATGCCTCACGCTTAAAATTTTTATACGAAACGTCATCGCGTGATGGCATCATGTTTTTAATATAAGTCAGAACATCATCTGCCTGATTTTGATTTAGGGAATTTAAATTCTCTAAAATCTGAATTTGCTTTGTTGTAGTCGTCATAACAGTAGTGGTTGTTATTATTCTATCACAAAGAACGCGAATTGATATGCTGAGGTTCAAGTATTTAGAGGTGTATTAACAGAAATAAAACACACAGGTAATATTTAAGAATAAATGACCGAAACTCCAACTTTAAAAATTTGATTTTTTTAATAGGTTAAATCATCCCACCCATTTCCCGGCAAATGCCGGGATGAGGGGACGATTTGTAGAAAGGGCCAACTATTCTAACCTGTATTGTTTATTGAAATAGTGGAAAGAATTTTCGCACTATTGAATTTTCTTGCTAGTTCAGTGGGGGATTTGTTAACAAATCTCTCCAAACCTTGTCGGGTTCTGTTTTAACCCGTTCGTTCACGATACCGGCCAACATACCCTCAACATCTTTCATGGCCAACATGCCGGCAACCCCTAATGCGTTGCCCAAATGTTGTGTTTTGTAATCCACAATGTCAGATAAGAAGATAACCGGAGTTTCTCTATTCACTGAATTTGTACGGATTGAACGAACAAGTTCAAAACCTGTGACCACAGGCAGGTCAGTGCCGCAGATTATCAAATCGAAACGTTCGACCCGAGAGGTGAGGAGCCCATCCAAACCTGTTACTGCATGCAACACAACGGGACTGCAGTTGCTGAGCAATGACTTAATTTGATCAACGATTTCTATCTGCCTGTGTACCACAAGTATTTTCATTAAACCCAGAAGTAGGGGTTATACATTACTCCCTAAACCTGTGTTGAAAGTTCGTTGATTTGGCCAAATCGTTTTTGGTGATGTAAATTTTATGCTAAGGTAATTTGATAGTCTGTGTTGAATAGAGCGTAATAGGTAATGATTTTCATACTATTGAGAATAACGGAGTAGTATAATTGTACTACTAAAATAGTAGAATACTACCATTCGAATTTTTGATCTTATTTTATTAACCCGACTTCGTAAGCATATTTTATTAAGCCAACAATGTTGTTAACACCCACCTTTTCCATGATGTTTACCCGATGATTGCGAACGGTATTTTCACTTAAGAATAATTTTTGGCTGATCTCCTTCATGGTAAGTTCACCACATATTAAGGTGAGCACTTCTTTTTCTCGATCGGATAGTTCACTTTGAAGAAACACGGGGCGCTTCCCGGCTTTCTTTTCTTTTACATTTTTTCGAAGTACGGACGCAACAAGGTCGTTATGATAAAAATCTTTTTCGACTACTGAATAAATTGCTTTCTCCAATTCTTCAGGTTCGGTATTCTTAAGCAAGAAAGCATGCACGCCCATTTCCATCATGTGAAGGATAAACTTTTCACTATCGTGCATGGTGAGAATGATGATTTTAACATCTGGAAATTTTTGAAGAATTTGTTCACTGGCTTCTGTGCCATCCATAATGGGCATCTGCAAATCGATAATGGCAACGTGAGGAGTTTGTTGTTTAATGAGGTTCAAAAGTTCCTTTCCATTTTCGGCATCTTTTATTTCTTTTACCCCTTCAAAGGTTCTAATAAGGTTAACCATCGCTTTGCGAAAAAGGGTATGATCATCGGCTATGTAAACGCTATACTCGGGCTTCATAGGGCACTGTTAATGTTGTGCGGGTACCGATCTTCTTTTCTTTATCGAACTCAAGCGTAGCATGCAACAGTCTAGTTCTATTTTCAATATTAAAAAGTCCTAATCCCTTTTCCATTTTAGTGGATGCGTGTTGTTGCTCAAAATTAAATCCCACGCCATCGTCTTCCACCATAATTTGAAAGGTATCTGTTGTGCGAAAGGTTACCGAAATGTTGGTGGCCTTGGCATGTTTAATAGCATTGTTCAACAATTCTTGCACGATTCGAAAAATCATTAATTCTTTTTTAGGATCGATTGATTTGACTTCACCCTCTTCGCGATAGCGGATAGGTAATTGAGCCGTAGATTGAAAACGTTCACACAACTCTTTCATGGCGTGTGCCAGGCCAAACTTCTCTAGTGTAGAAGGCATTAAATCACGACTTATTCTGCGCACGGAACCGATGGTTTCATCGAGCATTTCTTTTGCATCATTAAGGCTCGCAGGATCTGGGATTTTTCTGCTTACCGTAATAAGACCTAACCGTATTGCAGAAAGCATGGCGCCAATACTATCGTGCAGATCAGCGGCTACACGCTTTCGTTCATTTTCCTGAGATTCTAAAGCAGCCTCCATCATTTTTTGCTGATGAACAAGTTCAAGTTCCTGACGCTTTGCCTGTTCCTGAATCATCTTCTTTTGATAGAACACCATAAAAATAATAATGGCGGTAACAAGCAGAAGCATCACCACCGTGCCGACTGCAATCAAAAAGAAACCTTGGTAGCTTTGTTCCATTTTCGCCTTAGCGTTGAAGGTTGCCTTTCATTTTTACCAAACGTAAATCTAACCACAAACCGTAGGACACCACTAGACAAAAGAAGAATCGAAAAAAATTGCGTGCTGTCCACAATAAAAGTAAATCATCCTTTAGTACAGCTACTAAATAATCTCTGGATAAGGACAAAATAAATGTGCCAGCAAAGAAAAAAATAAAAGCAGCAACAACCCAAAACATGGGGTAGCGCGTAATTTCTGTCGTAGGTAAATCCCGCATTAAATTAAAAAAATAAAGCAGTGAAGAGCTAATTATTACCAAATCACGAAGCATTCGAATAGCGCTAAAACTTCCTTCCCAATCAACAAAAATTATTACACAATACAATACACAGTACATAATAACTAAAACGAGAATAATTTTTCTTAAACTCGGAGACCTAAAGAGTACATAAAAAAAATAAAGTAAAATTAATACCTCTGTAAGCGTGTAAATATCCCCCACAATATTGGTTTTAGGATTTGACGAAAGATTCAGTATTTCAAAAAAAACACTATTCAATCCATACAAACCCAAAACATGAATAGCCGTTTCTCTTTTGGAGAAATAAAGAAAGGCGAGCACAGCAATTAAAAAACTTCCCAATTGCTGTGCATAGATGTCAATATTAGAGAGGCTAAAGCTCACAATACTTTACTCTTATAATTCCCCTGAAGAACAACGAGGCGGACAAGTCCTACCATCATTTAAGATAAAGGTGCCATTTGCTAAATCCTTGGTTAATTCTTCAGAGGCTGGCAAAATTGCATTGCCTTCTTTATCAACGGCTACCAACACCATAGTGGTTATCTTCTCGTCTGTTTCAGCTAAATGAATGCGCACGGTTACACAGTTGGGTATAGCAAGCAACTCTTGAATAAGCGTTGCGTCATACGAAACTGAATGTGTGGATTTTGGATGATTGTCTTTAAATTTCTTTACAAGTTCAATCGCTTTCTTTTTAGAAATTTTTGCTCCGTCTGCCATAGTAAAAAGTTTATAGATAATAAATTAAGTTCAACGAGTAAGTATAGGGAAAACATATCGAAAAAACGAAGCCGGATTTGGCTATACGTGTATTATTTTTCGAATGATTTTTCTTAAGACTGTAGCCTTATCTTTGTCGCTTTCCAAAAAAAATCTTGCAATGAAAAAACAAAGTGTTTCAAAACTTACGCAGAGTGTTCATGTTGGCTCGCCAGGCGACACACAATTTAAAGGAATGGTAACGCCCATCTTCCCCTCTTCGGCTTACGATTACGAAGGCGTTGAGGTATCGCTCTACCCACGGTACTTCAATACGCCAAACATGAAGGCGGTTGTTGAGAAACTAGCGGCTCTGGAAAATGGAGAAGATGGTTTGATTATGAGTTCAGGTATGGCGGCTATTCTTACCTCTATCTTTGCCATGATGAAGAAAGGTGATCACGCTGTTTTTCAAAACGATTTATATGGCGGCACCTTTCATGCAGTGCTAAATGAATTGCCACGATATGGAATGGAATATACTATGGTGGATGGATCTGATCCTGATAATTTCGAAAAGGCCATTCAGTCAAACACACGCGTTCTGTATATTGAAACACCTTCCAATCCTACTTTAAAAATTACCGATTTAAAAGCGGTTGCTGATATCGCTAAGAAACATGGATTGATTACGATTATCGATAATACCTTTGCCTCGCCTATTAATCAAAATCCAATTGATTTCGGAATAGATATCGTTACCCACAGCGGAACAAAATATATTGGCGGCCATAGTGATATTTGCTGTGGTGTAGTGGTATCGTCAAAAGTGCTCACACAAAAAATTTGGGAAAGCGCCATCCATTTTGGTGGTTCGCTTGATGCACAAACGTGTTGGCTGGTAGAACGAAGTTTAAAAACAATTGTGCTGCGTGTGCGCCAGCAAAATCAAAATGCACAGGCTATTGCTGAGTTTCTAGAATCCGATTCGCGCATAGGTAAAGTATATTATCCTGGGTTGCCGAGTCACGCTGATCATGCTATCGCGAAAGCACAAATGCCCGGTGGTTTTGGCGGCATGCTTTCTTTTGAAGTGAACGGGGATGCGCATATTTTTATGGGTAAACTTCAATTAATAAAACGCGCCATTAGTTTGGGAGGAGTTGAATCTACGGTTACCTCTCCGGTAAAAACCTCGCATGCAAAAATGAATGCAGAAGAACGCACAGCGATTGGTGTCACTGATAATCTCGTTAGGTTCTCAGTAGGTATTGAAGATGTTTCTGATTTGATAGAGGACATTAAGCAAGCGCTTGGTAAACAAGTTTAGATTTTAGATTCAAGATTTTAGATTTGAGAATTAAATCGGCATCAGTCTAACCTCTCATTGCTAGCATCTAATGTCTAACATCTAAAGTCTAGCATCTAATGTCTAACTCATATGAAAGAAAAAATTCGCTGCGGCTGGTGTCTGAAGTTTGATCAATACATTCAGTATCACGATGAAGAATGGGGTGTGCCTGTGCACGATGACATTACACATTTTGAATTTCTAATTTTAGAAGGAGCACAAGCAGGTTTAAGTTGGGCTACCATTTTAAAGAAGCGTGAAGGTTATCGAAAAAACTTTGCTGATTTTGATCCAAAGAAAGTAGCACGCTTTACCGAAGCTAAAATTGAAAAAATTCTTCAGGACCCGAGCATCGTTCGTAACAAACTAAAAGTAAATGCTGCAGTAAATAATGCCAAGCGATTTCTTGAAGTGCAAAAAGAGTTTGGCACGTTCAATCAATACATTTGGAGTTTTGTTGGCGGAGAATCCATTGTGAACAAAAGAAAATCTTTGAGTGAGGTACCGGCCACTACAAAGGAATCAGATGCGCTGAGTAAAGATTTAATTAAGCGCGGTTTTAAATTTGTTGGCAGCACAGTAATTTATGCTCATATGCAAGCGTGTGGTTTGGTGAATGATCATTTGGTAGATTGCTGGCGATATAAAAACTGATTAATTTTCCAACCCTATTCAAAATAGAAGTGTCTACTAACGTATGAAGAAACTGCTTTTTGTATTTTTAATTCTCTGCACATCCTGTAAGGATTGTCCGGATTCTGAAATATTTAACGATGGAGAGGATTGCATTAATGCAGATTTGTGGGGAGAAATTTCAGCGTGCTATACAATTTATGATCCTGTATGTGGCTGCAATAAAGTTACCTACAGCAATGATTGTTATGCAAAGCAAGCTGGCGTTGTTTACTGGGCCAATGGAAAATGTTTGAATTAGATCATGAAAAAAATTCTTTTTATACTCTTTGTGCTTTTCTTTTCGTGTGAAAATGATAATGAACCCAAAGAATGTATTGATCCCGAAAAGTGGGGAGAGATAAATGCATGTCCTTATGTGCTCGATCCTGTCTGTGGATGCAACAATGTTACCTATGACAATGATTGCTTTGCAAAAGCTGCAGGGATAGTGACCTGGACAAAGGGGAAGTGTGTTAATTAGATCATGAGAAAAATTCTCTTCATACTGTTTGTACTTTTCTTATCATGTGAAAGTGATGATGAAATAAAAAGTGAATGTATTGATCCCGAAAAATGGGGGACAATTGTAGCGTGTCCGGAATACCTTGATTACGTCTGTGGCTGCAATGATATTACCTACAACAATGAATGTTTTGCGAAAGCGGCAGGCGTTGTAAGCTGGACGAAAGGGGAATGTAAATGATTACTTTTTGCTGGCCGAAATAATAACCTGCTTCTTTGCTAGATAAATATTCCAGATACCGGTTACGTTTTCAACGCCATCTTTCATTACAACAATAGGTTTGGAATAAATCAACGAATCATAATCTGCATCGCCTTTGCGGATTTTCTGAATGTTATCGGTCATGTTTCCTGTTGCAGCACCCGATATGTAGGCATCTAATAATTGCTTTTCTGTTTCTTTGGTAATAGCGTTCGAAGAATTAATATCGAGTTGTACGGCCTTCACTCCATGTACTCGCGCAACAGAATCTATTTTGTTTGAATCGAACGAAAGCTTTTCGAGCACTGCATAAAGAGACCGGCCCTGTTCCATTGCTGCCAGCACAATTTCAGAGTCGTTCATCATTACAATTTTATGCTTCTCCAATCCGTAGTGGAGGCGTTTGCGTTCCTCATCTGATAACGATCCGCCACACGACATTAACGTCACTAAACTTATCAAGGCTATTTTTTTCATAGCCCAAAGTTTAAATCGTTCCATTCAAATTCCTAATGCACAAGCAGATTTTTGGTTATTATAAAAATGGTTTTCATTCATACCGATATTTTGAAGTTGACTTAAATCCCATTCGAGTTTTTCTATTATTATGGCGTAGGCTAGTGGTTAACCAAATGGAATTTCTTGAGCTTTCGCACTGAAAGAAAACAAAAAACGATGTGGTCAATGCTATTTTGTTGATAGTCGGCCATTGACTTTTTATTACCTTTGCGCGTTCATTTTTAAGTATGATTCAGAAATTAGAAGATATCAAGCTCCGCTTTGAGGAAGTTGGTCAGTTGTTGGGGCAGCCCGATACCATGAAGGATATGAAGCGGTTTCAGCAACTCAGCAAGGAATACCGTGATTTGGAGAAAATTGTACTGAAATACAATCAGTTTATGGAAGCCAAGCACCATCTTCGGCAGGCCAAAGATGTGCTGGAGCAGGAAAAAGATGAAGAGCTGCGGGAAATGGCGAAAATGGAAATTGATGAGGTAGAACCGCGCATTGAAAAGCTGGATACCGAAATCAAGGAATTGCTTATTCCGAAAGATCCCAATGATGATAAAGATGTAATGTTAGAAATCAGAGCAGGAACCGGTGGTGATGAAGCCGCTATTTTTGCCGGTGATCTTTGGCGGATGTATCAGCGTTATTGCGATCGTGTTGGACTTAAAATGTCTATTCTTGATGTTACGGAAGGAACAGCCGGAGGCTACAAAGAAGTAATTTGTAGTGTGAGTGGCGAGAATGTTTACGGCTTATTGAAGTTTGAATCGGGTGTGCATCGTGTTCAACGTGTACCCGAAACGGAACAAATGGGAAGAGTCCATACCTCTGCAGCTTCGGTAGTAGTAATGCCTGAGGTAGATGATGTTTCGATTGTTATTAATCCTGCAGATCTTGAATATCAAACATCGCGTTCGGGTGGTGCAGGAGGACAAAACGTAAATAAGGTAGAGACGAAAGTTCAGCTTACGCACAAGCCATCGGGAATTGTAATTACCTGCCAGGTGGAACGATCGCAGCACGGCAACCGTGAGCGCGCGTTGAAGATGTTGCAGACAAAATTGTTTGAGTTGGAATACACCAAACAACAATCGGAAATTAGTAGCGCACGGAAATCCATTGTTCGCACCGGAGATCGCTCTGAAAAAATAAGAACCTATAATTATCCTCAGAGCCGTGTAACCGATCATCGCATTGGCTATACCCAACATAATTTACCAGCTGTGATGAATGGAGAAATAGATGAGTTCATCGAACAACTTCGTATTGCTGACAGCGCAGAGCGCATGATGGAAACTTCGCAGCTATAACGGTATAATGGTGTGAACTATTCTTATTTTTGTTCGTTGAAAGGAAAGATTTTGTAAAATAGATTTTACCATGTTATAAAGCCTTATGGGTTTGGATAACAGATTATTTTCAATTTGTATATTTTAAGTAACTTCGTTTTAAATTAAACAACCATTATGAGCAAAGGATTAATTACCGCATTAGTAGTGATTGGAATTATTGCAGTTATTGTTTTTTCATTTGTTTCGTGGGGAACAGGTGTTTACGATAGTTCTGTAAAACTACAAGAAGGTGTAAATGCTGAGTTTGCCGATGTACAGGCGGCCTATCAGCGCAGAGCAGATTTGATTCCTAGTCTTGTGGCCACTGTAAAAGGTGCTGCAGAAAATGAGCGAGGAATATTAACGGAAGTTACGCAAGCACGTGCCGGAATAGTGGGTGCTAAAACACCAGAAGATCTTGAGATTGCGGGCCGTAGAATTAACACGGCTATAAACCTGGCGTTTGAAGCGTATCCTCAAATTCGTTCAACAGAAAATTTTCAAGATCTGCAATCTCAACTTGAGGGAACAGAGAACAGAATTAATGTTGCGCGCCAACGGTATAATGCGTCTATCCAAAATTACAATTCGTATGTAAGAGGATACTTTAAAAAGATGGCGTTGAATTGGTTTGGTGGTGGTGAAGACTTTAGCGCAAGAAAAGGATTTGAAGCCGCAGAAGGTTCTGACAAAGCACCCAAAGTAGAATTCTAAAAGTAATTTAAAACTAGTACTCTCTGCTTGCAATTAGAGAGGCCCTGCCAGAACTGGTGGGGTTTTTATTTTCTAGTCGTGCCTCTGCTTTAAACGGTGGCACGACTTTCTTTATTTACTTATTTACTTACAACGATAAGATCATCCCTACGGGATTTTGCGTTTCTATTTTTCTACCGTGAGGTCATCCTACGGGATTTTGTTTTACGGAATTTTTGCATCTAAAAGTTCCAGAGGAACGTCCTTATGGTAGCTCAATGATGACACCGCAAAAATAAAGTCCAAGCGGGCATTATTTTTTCTTTGATGCATTTGCGTTTTCTGTGTTATTCAATTTTCAATTTTAGTTATATTTACGTAACCATTTACTTACCACATCAACAAATTCCTGTGGCTTTTCGGCTTGAACCCAATGGCCAGTATCCAGAGTTTCTAAAATAGCGTTGGGAAATACTTCGGTAATGCGCGGCCAATCTTTTTCTGTTACATAGTTCGATCGCTTGCCATGAATAAATAAGGTAGGCTTTTCAAATTTACCTTTGTATTGCAAGTCAAACCCCACGTTGCTTAGCTTCTCACTAATTACCTTTAGGTTTATTTTCCAAGAAAATCCGCCTTCTGGTTTCCGTTGTAAATTCTTTAAAAGAAACTGGCGCACGCCTGCCTCGTCAACATATTTTGAAAGGGCATCATCAGCATCGTTGCGCGATGAAAGTGTTTCAAGATCAATTGCTTTCAATCCTTCAGCAATGGTATAATGTTCCAGATTATACGCTCGCGGAGCAATATCGACAACGATTAATTTGCTGAGTTTTTCGGGGTGCGCAACGGCAAAATTCATAGCGGTTTTCCCGCCCATAGAATGCCCCATAACAATGGCGTCTTTCAATTGATGATCCTCGATAAATTCCAACACATCATCTGCCATAACGCGATAATCAAAATCATCGCTGTGGGGAGAAAGACCATGGTTTCGTAGATCTATGTTGTAAACTTTATAATGCGGAGCAAAAAGTTTGGCTTGTGTTAACCAGTTATCAGACGAGCCAAACAACCCATGTAAAATAACGAAGGGCTGGCCTTCCCCGTATTCTCGAAAATGTAGTTTCATAAGGCAAAAATAGAATTAACAAGCAAGAAGTTAGAATTACCTTCAGGCATTCTATATTTGCCGTTTTTAATTTAGCATGGAACAATCAGCAGAAAATTACACCATTCAGGGTTTAGCCGTTACCCAAATTGCCGAACAGTTTGGAACACCGCTTTATGTATATGACAGCGCTAAAATTGCGGAGCAGATTAACACCTTAAAACTTGCCTACGCTGGTGCCGACCTAAAAATTAAATATGCCGCAAAAGCGCTTACCAATATTTCCATTTTAAAGTTTGTACGTAAACAAGGCGTAGGTATTGAAGTGGTGTCACCACAGGAAGCGCAGTTAGCATTACGTGCAGGGTTTACCTCATCTGAAATTTTATTCACGCCAAGTGGTGTTGACTTTTCTGAAATTGAAGAAGGAGTAACACAGGGATTTTCTATCAATCTTGATAACCTTTCGGTACTTGAAAAATTCGGAAAAAAGTATGGCTGTAATTATCCATGCGGCATTCGCCTGAACCCAAACATCATGGCTGGCGGAAATATTAAAATTTCAACGGGTCATGGCAATTCAAAATTCGGAATATCGGTTCTTCAACTTGATCAGATTAAAGACATTGTCAGTCGTTATAAAATTCAAGTGAAAGGTTTTCACATTCACACCGGTTCCGATATAAAAGAAACAGAAGCGTTTTTAAAAACAGCACATGTATTATTCAACACAGCAAAAGATTTTCCAGACATTACCTTTATCGATTTTGGCAGTGGCTTTAAGGTAGCGTACAAAGAAGGCGATATAGTAACAAATGTTTTGGAACTTGGAAAAAAATTAACCGATGCGTTCAATGCGTTTTGTGAATCGTATGGCAGAAAACTTGAGTTGTGGATTGAACCCGGAAAATTTATTGTGAGTGAAGCTGGAACGTTTCTCGCAACGGCAAGCATAGTGAAAGAAACTCCTGCCATTACCTTTGTTACCGTAAACTCAGGGTTGAATCATTTAATTAGACCGATGATGTATGACGCATATCATCACATTGTAAATGTTTCAAACACCAAAGGCGAAACAAAAGTGTACACTGTGGTGGGCTACATCTGCGAGACCGATACCTTTGGTTCTGATCGTGAATTAAGTATCGTAAAAGAAGGCGATATTCTGGCGTTTAAAAATGCAGGAGCATATGGGTTTTCAATGGCGTCTAATTACAACTCGAGGTTTAGGCCGGCAGAAGTATTGGTGATAAATGGTGACGCCAAACTTATCCGCGAACGCGAAAATTTGGATGACATTCTTCGCAAACAAATTGAAGTGGATATTTGAGATGGAATCGTAACTGGAAAATCGTACTTTATTTTGCCGATTATCATAGTACGGGATATACTCATCAAAAGCCTTCTTACTAAATTCGATTATTCGCCTATTATTACAAATTGGATTATAAACGATGACTGAATTTCAACTCTATTTTGGCCTTGGCAAAGATCACATTCTGGATTATAAGAATGGGTATGATCATATCTTATTCGTAGTTGCCTTGTGCGCACTTTACCTTTCGCGCGATTGGAGAAAAGTACTCTTGCTCATCACTGCTTTTACCATTGGTCATTCCATAACATTAGCACTTTCTACTTTGCGAATTGTAAACGTGAATGCGCAGTTGATTGAATTTTTAATTCCGCTTACAATTTTTATAACGGCATTTTCTAATTTATTTCGAAATGAAAACAATCTTTCAGGCAGCAGCACGAAGATCAATTATTTCTACGCTGCATTTTTTGGTTTGATTCATGGTTTAGGATTTTCAAATTACCTGCGCTCTATTTTAGGTAGAGACAAATCGATTTTTACCCAACTGTTTTCTTTTAATCTCGGTCTTGAATTTGGACAATTGGTTATTGTTGGAATTTTTATGATGGCAAGTTTTATTCTGGTTGATTTATTGAACCTAGATCGCAGAGATTGGAAGATGGTAATCTCTTCCGCCATTGCGGGCATTGCGCTCATCTTAATAAAAGATAACATGTATTGGATAAAGTAAACCGTAAACTTTTTTTATGAGAGTATTTTACATTCTTCTTTTCGCAATCATTTCAATTACCTCAGTTGCACAACAAACTACTGCGCCCAATTGGCAAGGAAAGTTTGAGCAACTTGGCCAAACGCTACCAACACCAAATGAATATAGAACTGGAGCAGGAGCACCAGGCCCGAAGTACTGGCAACAAAAAGCAGATTATGTAATCAGTGTTGAGCTCAATGATCAGAACCAAACGGTTACGGGTTCAGAAACCATTACCTATACCAATAACTCGCCCGAAACATTAAAATACCTTTGGCTTCAACTTGATCAAAATAATCAGTCGAAAGGCAACAACACCGGAAAAATTGCAACCAATACACTTGTTGATTCTTTAGCAGCAAAAACAATTTCCGGTACGCTTGGTCTATACGATTTTGATGGCGGATTTAAAATCAAATCAATAAAAGACATCAGTGGAAAAGCATTGCCTTACACAATTAACTACACCATGATGCGGGTTGATTTGCCGCAACCTTTATTGGCTGGTCAAAAGTATTCGTTTAACATTGAGTGGCGTTATAATATTAACGATGGCATGACTGCTCCCGAGCGCACGCAATTTGAGTATTTTCCTGAAGATGGAAATTACTCGTATGTAATTGCACAATGGTTTCCACGCATGTGCGTGTTTGATGATGTGAATGGCTGGCAGAACAAACAATTTTTAGGACGAGGGGAGTTTGCGCTCCCTTTCGGGGATTATAAAGTAAAGATTACTGTTCCGGCTGATCACATTGTTGGCGCAACCGGATCGCTTCAAAATCCAAAAGACGTTTTGACAGCAACCGAAATTCAACGTTTTGAAAAAGCAAAAACCAGTTTTGACAAACCAATTATTATTGTTACGCAAGAAGCGGTAATTAAGAAAGAGAAAACAAAATCAACAGAAAAGAAGACGTGGGAATTTCACGCCACTAATGTTCGCGATTTTGCTTTTGCTACTTCACGAAAATTTATTTGGGATGCGCAAGCCGTAAAAATAGGAAACAAGACTCCGTTGGCGATGTCGTATTATCCAAAGGAAGGTAATCCGCTTTGGGAAAAAGAATCGACTAATGCGGTGAAGAATGCTATTGAAGTTTACTCACGCATGACCATCGATTATCCTTACCCGGTAGCCATATCCGTGCACGCTGCCGATCAAGGTATGGAGTATCCGATGATTTGTTTTAACAGAGGAAGGCCGAATAAAGACGGAACGTTTAGTGTGCAGAAACGCCTTAGCATGATTGGCGTAATTGTACATGAAGTAGGACATAATTTTTTCCCGATGATCATCAACAACGATGAACGTCAGTGGACTTGGATGGACGAAGGTATTAACAGTTTCGTGCAGCTTGTAACAGAAATGGAGCGTTACCCAAAAGATGAATTTACACGTGGGCAGCCGCAATCATTAGTTGGATATATGAAGGGCGATAAAAGTTTACAACGCCCACTCATGACAAACTCAGAACAAGTTGTACAGTTTGGTGCAGAGCAATATCAAAAAGCTGCAACCGGTTTATACATGTTGCGCGAAACTATTATGGGCAAAGATCTTTTTGATAAATCATTTAAAGAATACGCCAACCGTTGGGCATTCAAACATCCGATGCCAGCCGATTTTTTCCGTACCATGGAAGATGCATCGGCTGTTGATCTTGATTGGTTTTGGAGAGGTTGGTTTTATACAATCGATAATTGCGATCAATCCATCGATCAGGTAAAGTGGTTTACACTTCGCAGTGAAAATTCTGATCCTGAAAGGAAATCGGTAGGAACATCAAAAGGCGACCTCTCAGCAAAAGCGGATGAAAAGAAGTATGACAATTTTAACAGTGGGCCACAACCGTTTAGTGTAGTACCGACTGATCCACGTTATAGAGGCGAGTTTTTAAGCAGTGTTGATGATAAAGGTATTGTCAATAGTCTGACAGGAAAGAATATTTACGAAGTTACCTTGTCTAATAAAGGTGGTTTAGTTCTGCCCGTTATTATTGAATGGACATTTAAAGATGGTTCAAAAGAAACGGAGCACATTCCTGCGGAAGTATGGCGTATTAATGAAACTAAAATCACGAAAGTATTTGTAAAGACAAAAGAGGTAACGAATATTCTTCTTGATCCAAATCACGAACTTACAGACGTCAATACAAAGGATAATGTATTTCCAAAAGTCGTTGACGTTCCTTCCAAATTTGACGATTTTAAAAAGAAAAAATAGACCTCATCCCCAACCCTTCTCTGAGGGAAAAGGAGGCGTAAACTTTCAAGATTTAGAATATAATTTTTGATTTCTTACAATGCAACAAACAACGATCAACTATCTATGAAACGCACATACACTTTACTTTGCATCATTCTGCTAGCGCTGAATGCCATTGCACAAACCCAACCTCAAACGCCTGCATGGCAAGGAAAATTTGAACAACTTGGTCAAACATTGCCAACGCCAAATAGCTATCGCACAGGCTCTGGCGCACCAGGCCCAAACTACTGGCAACAGCGTGCTGATTATGTTATTAATGTTGAGGTTGACGATACCAACCAATTGTTGAAAGGCTCTGAAACGATTACCTATTTCAATAATTCGCCTGAGCCTTTAACATACTTATGGCTTCAACTCGATCAGAATATTTTTGCTGATAACAACATGACGGATCAAAGCCGCACGGGTTCTATTCGCGATTCTGTGCCCGCAGCATTTTTAGGCAGAGTATCAGGAATAAAAGATTCAGAATATAAAGGTGGATATACGCTTGCATCAGTAAAAGATGCTGCTGGTAAAAAACTTCCTTACATCGTGAACAATACAATGATGCGAATTGATCTTGCGGCTCCTCTTAAGAGCGGTGAAAAATTTGTGTTCGCAATAGACTGGAGTTACACCGAATACGATCGGCAGTTGTTTAATGGCCGTGGAGGGTTTGAGTTTTTTCCGGAAGACAGAAACTACATCTATACGTTTGCTCAATGGTTTCCACGCATGTGTGTGTTCGATGATTATGAAGGCTGGCAGAATAAACAATTCTTAGGTCAGGGTGAATTTGCATTAACGTTTGGAAACTATCGTGTGCGCATCACTGTGCCAGCAGATCATATTGTTGGTGCAACCGGCAGTATTCAAAATCCAAAAGAGGTGCTGAGCAAAGAACAACTGGAGCGCTATGAGAAAGCAAAGAAAACATTTGATACACCAGTATTAATTGTAACGCAGGAAGAAGCAACTCAAAAAGAAAAAACAAAATCGACAGCAAAGAAGACTTGGGAATTTTATGCTGAGAATGTACGCGACTTTGCATTTACACACTCACGAAAATTTATTTGGGATGCTATGGCTGTAAAAATTGGTGATAAAAATCCAATGGCCATGTCGTTGTATCCAAAAGAAGGTAATCCACTTTGGGGCAAAGAATCCACTCGTGCCATCAAGAATACTTTAGAAGTGTATTCACAACGTACTATTGATTATCCATATCCGGTTGCGTATTCTGTTCATACTGCAAATCATGGTATGGAGTATCCAATGATTTGTTTCAATGGCGGTCGCCCGAACAAAGACGGAACGTTTTCTCAACAAACGCTTCTCGGAATGATTCATGTTATTGTGCACGAAGTAGGGCATAACTTTTTCCCTATGATTGTGAACAGCGATGAGCGTCAGTGGACATGGATGGACGAAGGTTTGAATTCATTCTTAGATAAAGAAACAATTCAAGAGCGTTATCCGGAATTGAATTACACACGCGGAATGCCAAAGTCGATTACCTCTTTTATGAAGGGAGAGAAAAGTCAGATGCGGCCTATCATGTCCATGTCGGATAACATACGCAACAGCGAGTTTGGTGCAAATGGATATTCAAAACCATCAGCAGCGCTAACGCTTTTGCGCGAAACAGTAATGGGCAAAGAATTATTTGACAAAGCATTTAAAGAATATGCGCAACGTTGGGCTTTTAAACAACCAAAGCCGGCAGACTTTTTCCGCACGATGGAAGATGCATCTGCCGTTGACTTAGATTGGTTTTGGAGAGGGTGGTTTTATACAACTGACAATGTAGATGTGGAGGTTGCAGATGTGAAATGGTTTACCATGCGTTCGCAACAAAAAGATCCTGAAAAGAAAAATGTGAAAGTGAAAACTGGAGATCTTTCAGCGAAAGCAGATGGCGAAGCAACTGATTTTAGTAAAGGCCCAAAAGAGTTTACGGTCAACAATACAGATGAACGCTTCTATGGTGAATTCACAAGTCGTTCAGACGATAATAAGATTCGAAAAGAATTGATAGGTAAAAACATCTACCAGGTTAAATTTAAAAATGTAGGCGGCTTGGTAACACCGCTTGTTATTGAATGGACATTTAAGGATGGATCAAAAGAAATCGAACGCATACCGGCTGAAATATGGAGAATAAATGAAACTGAAATCACAAAGGTATTTGTGAAAGACAAAGAGGTAACGAACATTTTGCTTGATCCGAATTTTGAGTTAGGCGATGTAGAGATGACCAACAATTCTTTTCCAAAGAAAGCTGCGGACTCAAAGTTTGATCAGTTTAAGAAAGGAAATTAGAAAGATATTGCGTTAACTTTTAACGTTAAATTTTAATCTCGGTCGGTGTTGCCAATTGTTGGAACGCTGATCGAGATTCTTTTGCAATACACTGGCGCGGAGATTTTTATTGACTCAAGATTTTCAATATTTTCTTGTTCCCAATAGACTTACGAAATAAAAAGTTTACCGACCTTCTCAAGATCAACATTTCCGCCCGTCAGAATAATACCCACGCGTTTGTCTTTGAATTTTTCTTTCGCAGTCATCACTGCAGCAAGAGGCACAGCACATGAAGGTTCAACAATAATCTTCATTCGTTCCCAAATTATTCGCATAGCTGCAATAATCTCTTCATCCGTTACCGTAATTACTTCTTTAACATTTTCACGAATAATTGGAAATGTCTTATCGCCTAAGGTAGTAAGCAATCCGTCTGCAATCGAGTTGGATTGTGATGGTTCAATCTTTCCACTTTGCATGGAGCGATACGTATCGTCAGCGCCCGCGGGTTCTGCAGCGAGTACCATTGTTGCTGGCGAAAAATATTTTGTTGCCAATGCTGTTCCGCTCAACAAACCACCACCACCAACGGGTACTACAATGATATCAAGGTCACTTATTTCTTCAAATAATTCTTTAGCCGCTGTGCCCTGACCAGCGATCACATCATAATTATTGAAGGGATGTATTTCACTTGCTCCTGTTTTCTTAACAACTTCTGCTAAGGTAGATTCTCTCGCAGCTAAGGTTGGTTCACATTCAAAAATTTCTCCACCGTAGCCACGCACACCACGTTTTTTTATTTCTGGAGCAGTGCTCGGCATTACAATGTATGCTTTGACGCCAAGGATTTGCGCAGCGCGTGCAATAGCCTGAGCGTGATTGCCCGATGAATGTGTTGCAATTCCTTTTGCTCTTTGTTCGGGAGAAAGTAAAAGTGCAGCATTCATTGCGCCACGCGATTTGAATGCGCCTACCTTCTGAAAGTTTTCGCATTTAAAGAAGAGTTTGCATTCTGCCATCTCATCAACACCTGCTGATGTCATAACCGGTGTGTGATGGATATAGGATTTTATTCTTTCGTGAGCTTGAGTGATTGAGTTTTTGTTTGGAATTGCGTTCATTTTGGTTGGGCTTTAGGCAAGTGGGCTAAAGCCCGGAATATTTTTTTACTTGGCCACAGGCTAAAGCCTGTGGTTATATTTATATTTCGAGTGCTTTGGCGATTGATGTTTGGTCTGGTATTGTGTTCATCTTGATTATACTTTAGTACTCAATCCGAAATTTTTTTAACATGGTCATGGGTTTAAACCTGTAGTTATAGTTCACATGCTTGAGCGATGATGTTTTATCTTGTATTTTGTTCATGTTAATTATGCTTTAGTGCTCGTGGGCTAAAGCAAATAGTTCTCGGGTGTATTATAACCATGTGCTTTAGGCAAGAAAATAGTTTGGATTTAGTCCATACTACAAACTTTGGTTCTTCAAATGGTCAATGCGCTTCCAACCAATTTAATCCAACGCCCACCTCTACTTCCATAGGTACTTCCAGATGTACTGCATGTTTCATCAGATTCACAACATGCTCTTTTAACTTTTCAACTTCGCTTTTGTGAACATCAAATACCAATTCATCATGCACTTGCATGGTCATTTTCGATTTGAGATTTTCTTTCTCCATCCAACGGTGAATGTTCACCATCGCAATTTTAATAATGTCAGCCGCGCTTCCTTGTATGGGCGCGTTAATGGCATTGCGTTCGGCAAATCCTCTTGTTGTTTGGTTGCGCGAATTAATATCACGTAAGTATCTGCGTCTTCCTAAAATGGTTTCGACATACTCTTTTTCGCGTGCCGTGTTAATCGAATCATCCATGTAGCGTTTGATCGCTGAAAACTCGGTGAAGTACGATTGAATAATTTCTGCTGCTTCTGTTCTTGATATGCCTAAGTTCTGCGATAGGCCAAAGGCTGTGCTTCCATATAGAATTCCGAAGTTTACTTCTTTTGCTTTGCGCCTCATATCCGGAGTAACGCTGGCAAGTTCTACTTTAAAAACTTTGGCTGCAGTTGTTGTGTGAATGTCGCGGCCGTTGCGAAATGCTTCGATCATAGTTTCATCTTTTGCAAAAGATGCTGCAATGCGCAATTCGATTTGAGAATAATCGGCAGACATAAAAAGGTAATCTTCTCCACGCGATACAAACGCCTTTCGAATCAACTTACCTTTCTCAGTACGAATCGGTATGTTCTGTAAGTTTGGATTGTTCGAACTCAACCTGCCCGTTGCGGCTACCGCCTGACGATAGTCGGTATGTATTCTTCCATCGGTTTTGCTGATCATCCGCGGAAGCGCATCAACATAAGTAGAACGAAGTTTTTCGTATTCACGATAGTCTAATATTTTTTTTGCGATAGCATGTTCGGTTAGCCCTTGCAAAACATCTTCACCCGTTGCGTATTGACCCGTCTTTGTTTTCTTTGGTTTGTCGATCAACTTCATTTTATCAAACAACACTTCGCCCAATTGCTTGGGTGAACCGATGTTAAATTCTGTGCCGGCAAGTTTGAAAATTTCTTTTTGAACAAGTTCACTATCAGCGCGCAACGCTTTCGACATTTTAGCCAACGCGTCAACATCTATTTTCACGCCTTCAAATTCCATGGCGGCTAGTACCGTTACCAATGGCATTTCAGTATCGGTCATAAGTTTTGCATGACGTCTTTTCTCTAATTCTGGTTGTATTTTTCCGCGCAATTGATAAAGATGATCAGCACGTTCACACAATCTTTCTTTTACATCAGCATGATCTTTTGGAAGAAGTTCATAGTGCAAATACTGCGCACATAAAATTTCAAGGTCGTGCGCAGCTTCGGGTTCAATAAGATAATGCGCCAGCATCACATCAAACAATTTTCCTTTCAATTCAACACCTGCTTTTTTTAATGCCAGCATGGTTGCTTTAATGTTGTGACCAACTTTCGATATTGTGCTTTCCTCTAAAACGGATTTAAGGGCATCTTCAACCTTTCCATCTTTGCACAAAATAAAATACGCTTCATTCTCTTTGCAAGAAAAGGAAAGACCTTTTAAATGAAAATCGAAATTGGGAACTTCATCTGTAACGGAATCAATTGAAAAAAAGGATTGTGATTTTAATTTTTTTACAAGCGTGGCAAGTTGCGCATCATCTTCTATCTGTAGGTATTCAACCTCTTTTGACGATCTGTTTTTTCGTTCTGCCGCTATTGGCTCGGCATCATTGCCTTGTGCGAACATGGAGAGTTGAGGACTTTGCACCGATTGAGGTGTCGCAATTGTTGTTGAGCTCGCTTCGCTAAAGGCACGTGCCGCAATGGTTTTAAATTCGAGCGCATCAAAAATAGGTTTTAGCACATCAACATTTGGACCTGAGTATTCAAGATCTTTTTCTTCGAAAGCAACGGGTACATCAATTACAATTGTAGCAAGTTTTTTAGACAAGAGTGCTTGATCACCATATTGTTTCACCAGTTCTTTTTGCTTTCCTTTTAGTTCATCCGCATGCGTGATAATATTTTCAATCGATCCATACTTCTTCAATAACACGGCAGCAGTTTTAGGGCCGAACCCCGGAATGCCCGGTATGTTATCAGACGTATCGCCTTGCAATCCAAGCATATCAATTACCTGATTGACATTGTCAACATCCCATTTTTCGCACACTTCTTTTGGCCCCATAATGTCAACAGCATTTCCGAGGTAGGCAGGTTTGTACAACCAAACATTTTCTTTTACAATTTGTCCGTAATCTTTATCGGGTGTCATCATGTAGACATCAAAGCCTTGGGTCGCAGCATGCGTTGCTATAGTTCCAATAATATCATCGGCTTCATAGCCATCTAATTCTAGAATAGGAATGTTAAAGCCCCTGATGATCTCTTTAACTTTTGGAATGCCACTTCGAATGTCTTCGGGAGTTTCCTGCCGGTTTGCTTTATACTCGGTGAAAATTTCATCGCGAAACGTTTTGGCCGCTGTGTCGAATGCGATGCCAATGTGCGTAGGTTTCTGTTTGTGTAAAACCTCCAGCAAGGTATTGGTAAAACCAAACGGCACAGAGGTGTTAATGCCTTTTGAATTGATACGTGGCGTTTTAGCGAATGCACAATGCGCGCGATAAATCAAAGCATAAGCATCGAGAAGAAACAGTTTTTTATTTGATTGGCTCATGACGCAACTTAGGGATTGCTGTTGACAAACGAATACAAAAAGACTACTTTTAGAGAGTGTGAAAGAAGAAATTAGTGAAAGGTATTTTCTTTTTTCTATTTTAAATGTATTAAAAAAATTTTCCGCGCAAATCTTAACTACCACCTAACGAATAATCCGTGAGCACAACTTCATCGCCTCTTCAAAAATTTTTCCATTGGGAAAAAACAACGCCTCAAAATATCTTTTTCCGACAGCCAATAAATAAAGAATGGAAAACGTGGACGTATCAAGAAGCCGGAAAGGAAATTCGCATACTGGCAAGCGCGTTTTCTGCATTTCCATCGAAATCAAAAATTGCTATCCTTTCAAAAAATTGTGCGCATTGGATTATGGCCGACCTTGCCATTATGATGTCGGGTAATATATCAATTCCATTATACGCCAATAGCTCAGCATCTTCTATTAAACAAATTTTGGAACACAGCGAATCGGCAGCAATTTTTGTAGGCAAGCTGGATGATTATGAAGTTCAGAAGAAAGGTATTCCAGATTCGGTTCAAAAAATAAGTGCATCACTCTATGGAATTCATGAAGGTCTTTTGTGGGAAGAAATAGTGGATACACATGCCTCGCTTCACCATGCGGTAGAGCGAAGTGCAGAGGAATTGCTTACCATAATGTATACTTCCGGAACAACGGGTGTCCCCAAAGGTGTTATGTTTAATTCAATAGCATTTGATCATACTACAGAAATTCTAATAGAATATTTGCGCAAGTGGGAAACACTTCCAAAACATCCACGACTTTTTTCTTACCTACCGCTTTGTCATATCGCGGAGCGCAACCTCACAGAAATGTTAGCGTGTTATACAGGTGCTAGCATTTCTTTTGTAGAATCGCTTGAAACTTTTGCGAAAGATTTAGAATCAGTTCAGCCTGATTTATTTTTTGGCGTGCCACGCATTTGGGCAAAGTTTCAGGAAAAGATTTTAGAAAAGATGCCGCAGAAAAAACTAGATATACTTTTAAAAATCCCTATCATCAGTACGATTGTTAAAAAGAGCATCACAAAAAAACTGGGTCTTTCTAAAGCTGGCTTGAAAGGCACTGCAGCTGCACCAATACCTATATCATTGCTTCAGTGGTTTGATAAATTAGGTATTCGCATGCGCGAGATTTACGGCATGACGGAAAATTGTGCGTTATCACATGCCAATCAAAAAGAAGTTCGCTTTGGCACGGTTGGCCAAGCAATGGATAGTGTGGAGGTTCGATTCTCGGATGATGATGAAATTTTAACCCGGCATGTTGCGCTCATGTTAGGATATTACAAGGAACCAGAAATGACTGCCGAGGTAATGACGGCTGATGGATATTTGCGAACTGGCGACCAAGGTAAACTAGATGCTGACGGATTTTTAACTATTACGGGTCGCGTTAAAGATTTATTTAAAACAGATAAAGGAAAATATATTTCGCCTGCGCCTATCGAAATGAAGTTAATGAACAACACTGATATTGAGCAAGTATGTGTGGTTGGTATGGGCATTCCACAGCCGATTGTATTACTAAATTTGTCGGCTGTTGGTAAGTCGAAATCGAAAGAAGAAATTACAAGAAGTCTGTCTAAATCGTTGGAAGAAATAAATCCTACTCTTGAACATTATGAACATTTAAAGAAAGCTGTAGTCATAAAAGATGAGTGGACCATCACCAACGGGTTGATGACACCTACCATGAAGGTGAAACGCAATGAGGTAGAGAAAATACATTTGCCGAAATATCCGGAATGGTATTCTCAAAGCGCAGTTGTGATCTGGGAGTAAATAAAAAAGTTAAGCGTTAACCTGACTTTTTATTTCCGATTTACTTCTACAATCTATTTCAATCTTGCCTTAAAGAATGCAAGTGTATTTTGGTAGGCATCGTTTGCTGCTGCTTCGTTGTATCCCATCGAGTTACTTGGGTTGGCAAAAGCGTGATCAACTTCATACGGTTTAACGGTAAGATTCTTGCCCGCTGCTTTCATGTTCGCTTCAAACTTGTTCATCACATCGTTTTTGATATACTTGTATTGAGTCGGCCAGAAGTTGAGCACATCGCAATTCAGAGTTTTTAATTTCTCAACATCATCTACTGGCATACCATAATACATTACACATGCCGTTGCTTGTTTTCCTGCATTGAGTGATGCATCAAGATTGCCTTCGCCAAAAACACCAACCAATAGTGCCAACTTTGCACTTGGGCCTGCATATGATAATGCAGTCAAAAGTTTTAGGCAACAACCATTTGCTCATTGATAAATTGACAATATGCACATTACTCCTTCCACTGTCCACGCAATACTCTATCATAGGTAATGAAGTCGGTATTGATTGGTTCAAATCCTTTTTGACGAAGAAGCAAGGCAATTTGAGCACGATGATAAGATGAATGATTTACCAAATGAATCATAATCGTTTCGACATTATTTATATAGGGATCGTTCGTGTAATTGTTGTAACTCAACTCGCGATTGAAGTCATCTGTACTTTCTACAAATTCTAACCATTGCTTACCAATATTTTCGGCCATATCAAAAAGCTGATCGAATGTATATTCTCCCCAAAGTTTTACTGGGGCGGGCGCTAATCCTTTTATGCGATGCAGCCACAGAAACTGAGCGGCAACAATATGCCCCATAATGGTGAGGATTTTTTCATCGCTTAAATTCTGCTCTTTAAGTTTTTTGAGCACGCGCGCATTCGACCAATAATTGTACTGATACAGTTTTAAGAAATAAGACTTCATGATGGTTTTTTTATAGCGGTTTGATTTGAAACGCAAGTTATAATTATTGATAAAGAATTAATCGTTTTAGTGTTCAATGTTCAAAGTTCAATGTTTTGATCGAATCTCAATGGAATGATCCTCTTTATTGAACCTGGAACATTGAACCTGGAACATTACATAATATACTGATCCAACATCCACCCTGTTAAACTTAAGCGGTCACGATTTGCTACCAATACTTCGTGCTCAAGTTGGTCGCTGCGAAAACAGATTAATCGTCCGGCAAGTGGAAGAAAATCTTTTGTTCCGTCTTTAAGGTAAATGCGAAGTTGCCCGCCATGCTCTTCTTGCCAGTCGTTATTTAAATAGCAGATTATAGATAATTTTCGGTGGTCGTCTTTTTTAAACTGATCGAGATGGCGTTTATAAAAAGATCCGGCAGGATAGATCGTCATGTGCACTTCGTAATCTTTGAGACTAAGAAATAAATTTTGGTTTAAAAAAAGCGCGAGGTCACTTAGTCGATCCAAATATATTTTTGTGGCAGATGGCGCAGTGGTTTTGTCAAGCCAATGAATGTAATCGCCCCGAACGGATTCGTTAATTTGAAGTTGTTGATTCTTACCTACACCAGCTTTTTTAAATTGAGTAACGCCATTTTTAAATTCCTCAAGTTCTAAAATTGCGTTTACTTCCTTGTAACTTAAAAACTGATCGACCACCGCATAACCCTCTTCAGCGAGTCCATCGGCAATTGCATTAAAAACTGAATCCATGTAACAAATTTAGAAATAGAATGTCTATAATGCATCGTTCAAGGTTTAAGGTTTCGAGTTTAAAGAAGGTTCAAGGTTTAAGGTTCAAGGTTTAAAGTTTAAGGGTATGAAGCAGGAAGAGTTAACCGGAGTGATAAAGTATGGTGGTAATACCAGCAACGATCAACCATCAACTAACAACTATAAGCAGATTGGAAAACGCCTCACATTCATCCTAACCGTTCTCATTTTATCCAACCTCCTGTTTAGTTGTGGGCCGAAAGAAAATATTGTGCTACGGAAAATAAAAGATGTAGTAGTGGATGGCACGACTGACCCAATGTTAAAGGCGCAGGCAATTTTTTACAACCCGAATAACATTAGGATGAAACTTAAACGCATTAATGTTGATGTGTATGTAAATGAAAAGAAGGTAGCAAACGTTAACCAAAAAATGCGATTGTTGATACCAGCCAATGGCGAGTTCACCATTCCGCTTGAGGTAAAACTCGCCATGAAGGAGCTCGGCATCATGGATACAATTCTTGGGTTTTTAGGTGGAAAAAAATTTCATGTTGAGTACAAAGGCAGTATTTGGATAAATTATAAAGGCCTTCCCATCCGGGTGCCAGTGCATTACAAAGACGAAATCCGCGTGCGGTTCTAAATTGCAATTCATTTTCCGTTTTGATGATTACCTTTCTTTCAATCAAATAAGATATGCATGGAAGGTGAGATTCTGGAGCCGTCAGCACAAGAAAAAATTGATTCTCTGCAGCGACAGGTTGATGAACTTACGCGTGAGAAACAGCAAATTATAAGTTTGGTTTCGCACGACATTAAAGGGCCGTTGAACCGTGTGTTTGCCTTGGTGCAGCTTTTGCAAATGGATGGAGAAAATTTAACACCCGACCAACTCAATTACCTTTCAAAAATGCACCTCGTTGTTGCGGATGGTTTAGGTATGATTCACAACCTTGTCGACTATCGAAATCTGGAATACAAAAGCATAGAGATCCTTATTGAAGAAATGGATCTTGCTCAAATTATTCGCCCCGTTGCTCGCCATTATTTTACCTTAGCCTCAAAAAAGAATATTGATCTCGTTTTTGAATCGCCCGCATCGCTTATCATTCAATCCGATCATCATTGCGTGGTTCGCTCAGTAGAAAATTTAATATCCAATGCCGTTAAGTTTTCTCCGAAAGGTAAGACTGTATATGTAACGTTGGAAAGTACATCGCAAGGTGCATCAATCGCTGTTAAAGATGAAGCAAGAGGGTTTACGAAAGACGATCAGAAAAAAATGTTCGGTAAGTTTCAAAAACTTTCGGCATTGCCCACATCAGGCGAAAGCAGCACAGGCTTAGGGTTGCTTATTGTTAAACTGATGTTGGATAAAATTAAAGGAACTCTGCATTATGTAACTACAGAAGGAACAGGCAGTGTGTTTACAGTGACGCTACCACTGCGAATCAGTTAAGGGAATTTCTAAAAATTTTTATTTACCTTCTCCATTATTTTGGGCTTATTTCAATTTGTTGTAACTATTAAAATATTTTACTGAATGGAGAAAATCTCGTAGCATGATATGATGCTTATTTTTACAGTATTTTTCGAGATACTTTCATCGCGCCAAAAGCCGCTTGTATAAAACGCACAAGATTACCTTTCCTAATACGGTAACTTCCATTCTAAATCTTTACGAATGAAAAAATTACTGCCTCTTCTTTTGGTACTTATCATCAGCGTTCAATGCTCGCCAACCAAACAAGAATCACTAAAAGTGAAATTCTCAATTTCGTTTACAAAGGAAATGAGCGATGCGGCACAAGACGGAAGGTTGCTTCTATTGTTGGCAACGAATGAAACAACCGAACCTCGGTTTCAAATTAATAATGGGCTGTCGACTCAATTGGTTTTTGGTATGGACGTAGAAGGTATGAAGGCTGGAGAAGAAATTAAATTTGATGATTCAGCATTCGGTTTCCCGAAACAAAACATAGGTGAGATTCCAGCAGGCGAGTATTTTGTTCAGGCACTCATTAATAGATATGAAACGTTCAACTTAAAAACCGGCCAAACGGTAAAGCTTCCTCCCGATCAGGGTGAAGGACAACAATGGCACAGCAAGCCAGGAAATTTTTACAGCAAGCCAATTAAAGTAAACATTGACCAAACAAAAGAACAAGTGATTAATATTTCAATGGATCAAAAGATTCTGCCTGTTGTTGAACCGAAGGATACGAAGTACATCAAGCATATTAAAATTCAAAGCAAGTTGCTCACCGCGTTTTGGGGTAAGCCAATGTTTCTTGGTGCACACGTGCTATTGCCTGAAGGATTTGACGAACATCCAAACGCGCATTATCCATTGATGGTTAATCACGGGCATTTCCCCGAAGACTTTGGTGGATTTAGTGAAACCGCTCCCGATGTGAATATGGACACAACGGATTACATAGAGCGCTTCGGAGTTTATGGTTATAAAAAATTCGAGATTCAAGAGGCATACAACTTCTACAAGCAATGGACAAGCAAAAATTTTCCACGCTTTCTGATCATTGAAATTCAACACGCCAATCCGTATTATGATGATTCGTATGCTGTGAACTCAGCCAACCTTGGGCCGTATGGTGATGCCATTATGCAGGAACTAATTCCAGAAATTGAAAAAAAGTTTCGTGGCATTGGTGAAGGATGGGCGCGCTTTACCTATGGCGGATCCACCGGAGGATGGGAAGCGCTTGCAGTTCAAATGTTTTATCCTGACGAATTTAATGGATGCTTTGCGGCCTGTCCCGACCCCGTTGATTTTCGTGCATACAGTTTGGTTGATTTGTATAAAGACAAGAATGCATATTGGTATGATAGCGAATTTAAAAAACTGCCAAGACCGGCACACCGAAATTACCTTGGCCAAATTCAATCTACCGTTGAAGAAGATAATTATTACGAATTAGCACTCGGAACCAAAAGCCGCTCCGGACAACAATGGGATATATGGGAGGCCGTGTATTCTCCGCAAGGCGAGGACGGATATCCGAAACGAATTTTTGATAAGGTAACGGGTGAAATTGATCCGACTGTTGCGAACTATTGGAAAGAGCATTATGATTTACGTTACATGCTCGAACGCGATTGGAAAACATTGGGGCCAAAACTTGAAGGTAAAATTCATATCTATTGTGGTGATATGGATAATTACTACCTCAACAATGCCGTGTATCTTATGGAAGATTTTTTAAAGAAAACGAACAATCCGTTTTATAAAGGTGAAGTCGATTATGGAGATCGTGCAGAGCATTGCTGGAATGGTGATCAGGAAAATCCGAATTACATTTCCCGCTTGCGCTATAACACAATGTATTTACCTAAGATTTTGAAACGTATTGAAGAGAGTGCTCCGAAGAATGCAGATGTTGAGAGTTGGAGGTATTGAATTTTAAGTTCGAGGTTCAACGTTCAAAGTTGGGCGTATCATCTCTTGAAGTAGTTCATCTTCGCTTCTTGTATCTTTTAATATTTCTGTGTAGGTCATTCCTTTAACGTCCATTAAATATCCTATCATCAATCTGCCTTTGTAGTAGACGGATGGCATGAAGTGTTTTTTCGTTACCTCTACGATTCCATTTTGTGATTTACTTTAACCCATCCCAAAAAGACTCGAGTAAAAGCAGACAATAATGGCTACCCCGATCCCACTATCAACACGATATTTTATGCCATAACATAATCACGTAGGGTGTACAGTTGTGATACAACAAAGGTAGAACTGAGGTAGCCTGATGTAAAAAAATTCGTTGCTGAAGGAGTTCTTAAAACCCGTTAGAATTATTTCCTAACCCAGCACGTCACGCAACACCTGCACCGACTTTACTTCACCTAGGTTATCAACATGATCGGCATAGAAACTCAACAATAGGTCAAGTACTTTTCTTCGCACTATATTTGACATCGGAACGGTTGCCGAATACTCACAGGATAGTAATTGAGCGATTATCGTTTCAGTTTCACGGTCAGCCGATCTTCCACCTACCACTTCATTTACATTGTGAGCACCAAAGCCAAGAAACCGACTCAGTTGCAGCATAAAAATTAAGTGAAAATTTTCTATGCCAGTTGAATTGCTATCCAGTGCGATTAATGATTCTACCATAAAATCACTTAGCTCTTGTGCATGACTTTCTTCCTTTACAGTCTTGTTCATAATTTCATTAATGAACATGGCGACTGTTGATTTTTTTACATCCTGATAGAGTGTTTGATACGGATAAAAGCATTTTATTTCTTTTATGCGATTGATGTTTGCATGCTCACGATAATAGACCACCATATCGAGTAAGGTAAGGGGTTGATACAACGCAATTTTACTTTTAGTTGATTTGGTTCGAATACCATTTACGATATAGGCTTGCAACCCGAAGAGTTCGGTGAAGATGTTTACAATAATGGAAGTCTCTCCATATTTTGTAAACCTGAAAACGATACCGCGTGTTTTATGTAGCAAGATGGTTGGCAAAATAAGAATAGAATATTACTTTTTTCGGTTTCTTCAATTAATACATTTCCCGATCGTGGCGAATCTTTCACTATTAAATCTTCGTGCTTTTAATTTATGAAATCAGCGGAAGGAAAAATAAAAACATTTTCTGCAGATGACGCTGATTGAATACACGCTGATGGCGCTGATTAATACAGAATGCGAACGTTCCATTCTTTTTGTACCATGTTATTCAATCACAGCAATCTTTCCAACGGCACTTTCTGCTCCATCTTCTGTTGCACTAAAAACAATATACATTCCTGTAGCTGCATGGTTGCCGTTGTAATCGCGCACATTCCACGTTGCCGTTCCGCCATTTGCTTTTGTTTGCCAGATTAATTTTCCGCTGATGTCTGTAATTTTTACAACAGCATCGTTGGCCAATCCACTAATGCCAACCGTGCCAACAAATTCTGGTGTTACCGGATTTGGAAATATTTTCACTGATTGAAAACGATCTGTTCCAACACTGGCATCTGATCGATATGAAATCACACCTTTGTCAGTCGAGATAAAAACCTCTCCGCTTATATCATCAATTTCGATTGCACGAATTACGTTAGAGAGTAGCGGACTATTTTCTGCTGTGAAATTGTGAATGAGAATTTCGCCTGTAGAATTGAAAAGCCAAACTCCTCTTTCCGTGCCCATCCATTTTCTGTTTCCGCCATCAACAGCAATGGCCGTTACCTTATCATCTTTTAATAAGAAACGATTTTCAAAAATAGGTTTGACAGCATTAACGCCAGAAGTAAATAAACGCGAGAGCTCTACAAAATAGGCAACCCCTATATCGGTGCCAACCCATACATAACCATCGCGATCCATTGCTATAGAACGAACATTCTTGCTCGGCAATCCTCCTGAACCAACGATGTCTGTAAGGTAGGCTGATGTATTTTCTTCTTTATTAAAAACAACAATACCTCCACCCTGATTTGGATTGGCAAGCATCCACACCTGATCGTAAACATCTATGGCCAACCCAGTCGGGTAGCGTGATGCATTGGGCGAAAATGAAAATGACTCCCACGTATTATCTGCTTTTAAAAGATGAAGTGGTTTGGTTGCGCCATAGTTTGCAACCCACAATCCTTTTGGTGAAGATTCGATTGCTGTAATGTTTACAAATCTGCCCGGAGGATTTAAGTTTATCAACGGACTATTACTTTCATCAAATCGAACAACCTCTCCGGTACTGTTTCGTGATTCAACACCAAACCCAAACGATGCGGTATAGGTAAATTCATCGTTAATTGAAAAATCGATATCTGTTAAATCTTTCATCGAGGAAGATTGCGCACTCCAAACACCTGCATTAAATAAATCGTAAACGGCATTTTTATTTAGAGCCACATAGGTAGATGAGTATCCATCGCCAACGCCAAACATGGTTCCGGCATGATATTTTAATCGCGATGTCTCGGTATTGAATGGTCCGTTTGGTGAATAACTTAAAAAGTTTCCGGAGCTGTTAGAAACTAATCCATGCTCATCATCGGCAATCCAAAGCTTTCCGCCTCCATCTTTCAATGCCATGTAGGGCGATGAAATAGAAGTGGATAATATTTGCGTAAGCGTATTTGAATTTGATAATTCCCAAAGTTCATTTGTTGTCGCAATCAGTAAATCATTAGCAGATGCAGTAAGAGAGCGAAAAGAAATTCCTTGCAGAAATGTTTCCTGAACCCAATCAACTCCTGTAAAATGATAGACGCCTGAAGAATTAATTGCAGCATATACTTTCGATTGATTTGCGGCAACCGATTGAACGCTTCCACTGAATACACCTGTAGTAAACCGATTCCATTTATTAAAGTCCAATAAATTATCATTTAGTTTTCCGGCCAACACACCAGCTTCTGTTGCCAGAAAAATACTGTCGTTTAAAAATGTGCTTTGAAAAATTTTGATTGTTCCGCCCGAACTACCCAAATCACGCCACGTCTCTTTTACTTCCTGTTTGTTGATATCAAAAACAACAACACCGTAATCGGTTGATAGGTAGGCATACGAAGTTTGAAACGAAATGTGATTAATTCGTTTTGAACCACTAATGGTTTCTGAATTTTTAAGACGATCAAAATTGCTAATGATATTTCCCTGAAGAATATCAAGATTGCCGTCTTCGTACGCAATCAATTCTTTTTTTGTAATAGGATCGACACTGATATAGGTAATCCCGCTTGAACTGAGTCCCGAGAGTTTTGAATATCCTGTTAAACTTTTATCATCCAGATTAAAAACCATCACACCATTTTCGGCAGCACCATAAATGTTTTTGTCTGTTATGGCAACGCTGTGAATAGATTGAAATGAAATATGCGCGCGCCACATATCAATCTGAATATTTTCTTGCGCAGAAGCAACACCAAAGAAAGTTGCCGAAATAGCAATCCCATAAAATAAATAACGCACATAATAGTTTATTAAACTCATCATTTTATAAGGAAACGCTTTGCACATTGAATAATCGATCATTGACCATTAATATTATTTTTCACGATTCTTCATGCCATTTTGAAACGCTTTTCGACTGCGCGCTTCGTATTCATTTTTTTCGCCCAGCATAACTTGTTGTTCGTGCTCGCTCAACCGGAAAGAGAACGAAGCAAGTTCACCGCTTTGTGCGCAGATGGCATGAACTTTTGTAACAAATTCTGCAACGGCTAAAAGGTTGGGCATCGGTCCAAACGGTTTGCCTTCAAAATCCATATCGAGACCTGCGACAATTACGCGCTTACCTTGATTGGCTAATGTATTGCAAATCTCTACAATAGTCTGATCAAAAAACTGAGCTTCATCAATACCCACTACATCACAATTGCCTGCCAATAACAAAATGTCATTTGCAAAATTTACAGGCGTAGAGCGAATGGAACTTTCATTATGCGAAACCACATATTCTTTATGGTACCGTTTATCAATGGCCGGTTTAAATATTTCTACCTTTTGTTTGGCAATGATTGCGCGATTTAGTCTTCGAATTAGTTCTTCCGTCTTTCCAGAAAACATGCAGCCACTAATCACTTCAATCCAGCCTGCCCTGTCGGATGAAGGTTTGCCCCCGAGATGTGGTTCAATAAACATGGGCTAAAATTAAGAGACTTTATTCAATGCACATTAGTTTTAATCTAAAGTATCTGCAGATGCGGACTACAAATTAGCAACAGGTTATGAATAGTGAAGATGTTTCAATTTGCAATCTTCAGGAACGAAAATAACAACATCGCCCAACACAATGGCTTGGCATGCTAGACGTTCATTCTCTTGAAGAAGGTTTTGTTTCCGATACTGTTCTTCCGCGGGTGTTAATGGCGCGAAATGGTCCGCGCCATCAATGATCTTAAACCTACACGTAGTACAGCGGCCTTTGCCTCCGCACGTATGCATCCAATCGAGTTGGTGAAGGCCGAAATGAACAAGTGCAGATTTCGAAAAATCACGAATTTCAATTTCTTTGTTGTATAGATTTTGAATACTAATTTTTGCCATGTTTTGTCTGTTTACCTTTTGCCATACACTGTGCGCATTGATGAATATACAGTAACTTTAGGCGAACAATAACATCTTAATTTTATTTTATCCCATGGACGAAAAGATTAGTCTCGAAGCAATTGCCCTCTATGCTGATGCGTATGCCGACAAGGTATTGAAAAACTTTTTTGTTTCGAAAGATAAGATTACGGGTAAAGAGATTTTATCACTTTGCAACGTGCAGCAGGCGAATCTCTTTATTATTCGTGAGTTGTTTAAGACCTGGAAAGAAGACACCAAGAAATTTAAAAGTCCATACTTTGATTTTGAACAGGCTGATGTAAAAGAAGCGCTGGAAAATTTTATGGGCGCACTCTCCAATAACATTTCTATTGATCAACTCCATTTTGCTCCTTTGTTAAAGAAGGCAGTAAGCCAAACTTTGCTCGTCATCTTCGATCCGTATGATTTCTTTTCCCTGATCGTAACCGGAAAAAATAACACGCTTAACGTTGCGCCTTTTCGGGAAGAGCTAAAATACTTAAAGGTAAACAGAGCACCGCTGGAGCGGATGTTGGAAAAGCTCGAAGAGAAAGGACTAAAAGAAATTTCGGGCAATGAAGCCTTTGCTATTTTAGATCAAATATTGGAAGAGGTAAATTTCAATCCAGAAGATGTTGAAGAGTACATCGAAAAGTTTTCTGCTGTTGCGCCACTTGAACCCAATCGTTTTTATGTTTCAAAAGAAATTGAAAAAGAAATAATTCCTGAACCGACACCAACACCAATACCTGTTTCTGAAATAAAGGAGGTAAGAGAAGTGAAGGCTCCTGAAATAAAAGTAAAAGTGGTAGAGCATGTCGTTGTTCCTAATCCTGTTGTTGCAAAAACAGCACAGGCAGTAGCACAACCTGCAAAGGCATTAACGCCAACCATTAACGACACACTAAGCCGCGAACCGCGACCAAGCATTGTTGATAAATTTCAAAAGATTGCTAAGATAAAAGACAGTCTTACAATCAATCAAAAATTTATGTTCACTAAGGTATTGTTTCATGGCGACTTTGAATTGTTTAGCAAAGCCATCGACCACTTAGATCGTCAGGACAATATGAAAGCAGCCCTTCGCTACATTGATGATGAACACGCCTCCTCATGGGATCGCGACAGCGAAGAGTTTCATGAATTTATGGAAATGGTAGAGAAGCGGTTTGTTTGATTTTTTAGCTGAGGACTTGTGCTTTTAAAATCTTTGCTGTTATCTGGATTGATGCCTGCGGTTACTGGCTCATTTTAGATTCTTGCCGAGATAAGATCTGTTTTCAAAAAACTTGTATTTGTTCCCAGATTGTTGACTGAAGAGTCTCATTTATAGAGTAACACAATTGAGAATGATACACACCCTAGTTATTTACCCTCACCCCAACAGACTGAAACGACTTTCCGTGGATAAGCATATTGAGTTCTTTTTGTGTCTTCATAATTTCATCCAACGGCAAGCTCAATTCAGTATGATAAATTCTATAGATCAATTGCCATTCTTCTTTGTCCATAAAGCCATCTGAGTTTGCAATAATACTTAACCACGCGAGGCAGCGAATTTGTTTTTTCTTGTCCAACTTTTTTAAGCCAGCAATACAATCGGTAAGCAATACCTTATTATTTTTTGTTTTCAGCTTCTCCATCTCAGCATTAAAGGTAGCTTCAACAATACCTTCTATCTTAAGCATCTCTTTGCCAAAAGATAATTCCTTCTCATTTATTTTGCTATCAGCTAACACCAATAGGTGATAAAGAGATGTTAGCGTTGATTCATAGTCCATGGTGGATGTAAAGAGTTGTGCAAAATAATTTGAGGTTTTGGCAAAAATAAATAAAAAGGGTTAACTAAAACTCGCGTGTAACTTTTAACTCAATCTTTTTTAGAATCCGATTTTATCTTGTCCATATTCTTGCGAATATTTTCTTTAACCGCTTTGGGTAGATATCGCTTTTTGCCTGGGTGTGGACAATCCCACTCTGCTAACGATACATTCTGAACGGTCGATCGAGAGTCCTTGAATAGCTGTGTTTGCTCTGCAGTTGGAGTTTCCTCATTCGCTCTGGCGGTGTAAGAAGTTGATCGATAATGCGTGCGAAGTTTTGCTTCTTTCACTCGTGGGCACGGAATTTTGCCGAGCTGGCAAGCCGAACAGATAAACAATGCAAAGACAATCCAAGTAAATCGAGCCTTCATAATGATCGTGTATTATGTAAACGACTTTTTTGAAGATTAAGAACCTACAGTGTAGGGAGGAAATCTGATTTTGAAGGTAGCATTATTCTTTTAAAGGAAGGCATCGAAAGTGAAATATTGCGATTTAAAGTATTAGAATCGGCAAAGAGAATGAATACTTCATTAAAACTTATCAGCAATAATGAACCTGCTGTTTGGTTTAACAATTACCTTTGACTTTATTATTTAAATATGAAGGATTTTAAGAAATACTATATCATCTCTGCACCGCCAGAAGAGGTATATCTAGCACTTACTCTTTCCGCAACCATTCAGTTGTGGTCGGGCGATCATGCTGAAATGTCGGCAGAAGCCGGAACGGAATTTTCGTTGTGGGATGGAAGTATCGTTGGAAAAAATCTGGAGTTTGAAACGAGTAAAAAAATTATTCAGGAATGGTATTTTGGTGATGAAGTTGAGGAGGACAAAAAATCAATAGTCACCATTAAACTTCATGCAGATGCACAAGGCACTTCCGTGGAATTAAAACATAGTAACATTCCGGATGAAGACTACGATGATATTGTTGACGGATGGAACACAACCTACTTTGGTTCACTGCGCGAGTTTTATGAATAACGATTTTTTGCTCTCGATTTAGACGTGAAAAGAAATACGGTTTGTAAAAATTACCTTTTCCAAATCAAGCGAAACGGTTCACCCAAATACAATAGGAGTATCGCTATTAAAATAGTAAGAGCAATGTCAAAAAGATTAATAAAATTTACGACTATTGACTGGTGATGAGTGATTGGCGATTTTGTAAACTACTAAAATCGAATATCTATAGTCACAAAATCAAGCATCTCACGTCATTTCAAAATCCATTAACTCTTCTTCAAAAATTCTGTTCGAAGTACAATGCTTGATCCGTTAATGCGGCAATCCACTTCACTTGCATCATCTGTTAGTTTTATTTTCTTAACAACAGTACCCCGTTTCAAATTGAGCGATGATCCTTTTACTTTCAAATCTTTAATTAAGGTAATGGTATCGCCATCGTCCAGAATATTGCCGTTGCTATCTTTTACTTCCATGATCTTTTACGTAAAGACGAAAGGTATAAAAATTTGCAAACGCAAGTTGATAAAAATCTTTTTTGCAGATCAAGGCGCTTAAAACATGCAGCCATAAAACGTAACACTAGGATCGCTCTTCTAACTTTTACTATCTTTAAAACCTAATTATACCATAGAATGAAACGCTTAAGCAATATTATTTTCCTGTCACTTTCGTGGATGTTCACAACGATATTATTTATAGGTTGTGAACAGAAAAAATTAACAGACAAACGAATTAAGCAAATGGATCCTGCAACGGCAGCGTCCATTGCAAAATCAATTGAAGCAACCGTAACCCCTCAATTGGCAGAAGGACTTACCTTAAAATTATGGGGAAATGATTCTTTGGTTGCCGACCCGGTTGCCATTGATATTGATGACCAAGGAAGAATTTATTATACACGAACCAATCGTCAAAAGGATTCTGAGTTTGATATTCGCGGACATCAAGATTGGGAGATCGAATCCATTAAACTTCAGAACATCGAAGAAAAACGTGCTTTTCTTCACCGCGTACTATCACCTGAGAACAGCAAGAAAAATGAGTGGCTTGCTGATTTAAATGGCGATGGCTCACACGATTGGAAAGATCTAACGGTTCAAAAGGAACATGTATATAGAGTGGAAGATACTTCTGGCGATGGCGTAGCCGATAAATCTCAATTAGTAGTTGAAGATTTTCATGATGAAGTAACGGATGCTATGGGCGGTATATTAAAATATGGCAACGATCTGTTTGTTGATATTGGTCCTGATATGTGGCGCATTCAGGAAAGCAAAGATGGCATCGCAGAAAAGATTACATCCATTTCGCATGGCTATGGAGTTCACGTTGGGTTTGGTGGGCATGGCATGTCGGGAATTGAGGTTGGCCCTGAAGGAAAAGTGTATTGGCAGATTGGTGATATCGGATTTAATGGCGTTGGTCCTGATGGACAAAAATGGGAGCACCCGAACAGTGGTGTGATTGTTCGCTCAAATCCGGATGGAAGTGACTTTGAAGTATTTGCTTATGGAAATAGAAACACACATGAGTTTGTGTTTGATGAATACGGAAATTTAATAAGTGAAGATAATGATGGCGATCATCCGGGAGAAAGTGAGCGTATCGTATACGTTGTAAATGGCGCTGACATTGGATGGCGAACCAATTGGCAGTTTGGAAAATATCGCGACCCCGATAACAATACCTATAAGGTTTGGATGGATGAGAAAATGTACATACCGCGTTTTGAAGGACAAGCGGCTTACATCTTACCAACAATTAAAAATTTTGTTAACGGCCCAACGGGAATGTTATATAATCCGGGCACAGCATTAAGTGAAGAGTATAAAAATTCATTTTTTATCGCAGAGTTTGTTGGCAACCCAACGCAATCGGGTATTCATTCTTTTAAATTAAAACCAAAAGGAGCCTCATTCGAGTTTGTTGAATCGAAAAAAATGCTTGGAGGAGTGTTAGCTACGGGTATCGATTTCGGTCCTGATGGCGCAATGTATTTAGCCGATTGGATTGAAGGATGGGACATAAAAAATCATGGTCGCATTTGGAAATTGGATGTTGAAAATCCAGATGTTGAAGAGCGCAAGCGCACTAAAGAATTACTAGAAGCGAACTTTTCCGATTTTGATGATCACAAAGTTGGCGAGCAATTAAAAAATCCTGACATGCGCGTGCGACAAAAAGCACAGTTCGAATTAGTAACGCGTGGTGATAAAGGATTGGATGTTCTTACAAAATATAGTTTGCAAAAAGAAAATCAATTGGCAAGAGTGAATGCCATTTGGGGTATAAGTCAGTTTGCACGAAAAGATTTAAAGCACGCAAAATTGTTGTTGCCTTTGTTGTCTGATAGTGACGATGAAATTCGCGCGCAAGCTGCCAAATGGATTGGCGATGTGCGCTATACAGAAGCGGGGGATAAATTGATTCCGCTATTAAAAGATGAATTTAGCCGTGCACGTTTCTTTGCTGCAGAAGCCTTGGGCAGAATTGCGTATGCCCCAGCCATCAATCCGATTATTGAATTGATTAAAAGTAATGATGATGTTGATGAATACATTCGCCACGCTGCGAGTTTAGCATTGGCGCGAATTGGAAAACCAGAACCCATCGTTGCATTATCAACAAATCAATCACGCGCAGTGCGCATTGCTGCAGTCGTTGCGTTGAGACGAATGCAACACTCTGGCATAAAAGTTTTTCTAAAGGATGCTGATGAATTTATTGTAACAGAAACAGCAAGAGCAATCAATGATGATTTGTCTATTGAAGATGCCTTGCCTGCGCTGGGTGAAGCATTGAATAATTACAACTTTACCAACGAAGCATTTGTGAGGCGAGCCATCAGTGCAAACTTACGTGTAGGCTCAGATGAAGCGATGCAAAATCTTTTGAACTATGCACAACATGAAGGGAACCCAATAGCCATGCGCGCTGAAGCGATAGATGCATTGAGCACATGGGCAAAGCCATCGGTATTAGATCGTGTTGACGGACGATATCGTGGAGTGGTTACACGTGACCTTTCAACGGTGCAAAATAAATCAGTTGATGTATTGATTCAATTGTTGTCAAATAGAGAATCAATGGTTCGTCTTCATGCTGCAAAAGCTTTAGGGAAATTGAAGATTGAAAAAGCCTCCGCACAATTATTAACACGATTAAGAACGGATGCTTCTTCAGAGGTTCGTGTTGACGCGCTTACTGCACTAGCTGCATTAAAAGACAAACAGATTGATGTCGCCATTAAAGTAGCTATGGCTGACAAGGAAAAAAGTGTTCGCGTTGTAGCGCTCGATTTATTAACCGCCATGGATATTCCGAAAGAACTGATGGCCAGTCTGCTCGCAGATGTGATTAACACGCGCACGGTTGAAGAGAAGCAAGCAGCCATTACTACGTTGGGTTCATTACCTTTGCCATACACAGAGAAAACATTTAATCAATTGTTGAATACTTTGGAAGCAAAAAAACTTCCCGTAGAAGTTCAGTTAGAACTTGCAGATGCTATTGATAGTACACGATCAAAATCACTGATTGATCGATTCAAAAAATTGAGTCGTAATTCTTCAAAAGATTCGTTGAAGGCTACCTATGCTGGTGCGTTAATGGGAGGCGATCCTAACAAAGGATCTAGAATTTTCTGGACTCATCAGTCAGCGCAATGTATTCGTTGTCATTCATTCGATGATTATGGAGGATCGGCCGGCCCACGACTTAACGGAGTGGCCAGTCGCATAACGCGTGAACAAATTCTTGAAGCGCTTATAGAACCGAGCGCGCGCATAGCACCAGGCTTTGGAAATGTTTCTTTAGAATTGAAGAATGGCGAAAAGGTAAATGGCATTCTTGAAGAAGAAACGTCAGATGCCTTTGTTTTAAAGATTGGTGATAAGCCTGAAACGATGATTAAAAAATCGGATGTAGTTAAGAGGACTAATTTTGCATCAAGTATGCCGCCCATGATGTATCTTTTAACGAAGAAAGAAATTAGAGATGTAGTAAGCTTCTTAGCAACACTAAAAGAAGAAAAGTGATGACACAGGTTTACAGATTAATCTAGGTGTTATTCTGTGCATCTGTGGCTCGTATTTATTCTATGAATCAGTAGCTTTTTTTAATTATAACCAATCAACATGAAAACTAAAATCATCTTTTCCATTTGTGCGCTTGTCGCCATCAGTTTATTCACTGGCTTTATGTTTGTAAAACCAACGGAAGTAAAACACATTGTAATTTTTAAATACAAAGAGAACGCAACGCCTGCGCAGATTGACGAAGTAACGCAAGCCTTCAAAGCGTTGAAAGGAAAAATTCCTGGAATTGTTTCGTTTCAATATGGTGTAAACAACAGTCCTGAAAATTTAAACAAAGGTTTTACACATGCCTACTTACTTACCTTTAAAGATGCAGCATCGCGCGATGCGTACCTTCCACATGCTGAACATAAAAAATTTGGGGAACTGCTGGGTAGATTAGATATTCTTGAAGAACCTTTTGTTGTTGATTTTCAAGTGACGGAATAGTTTAAGCGGGATGCTTATTAATTGCACTAGCACAAGGGAGACCCTTGCGCTAGTGCAATTCGCAAGAAAAATCTCCCTGGTGCAAGCGTCTCGCTTGTACCTATACTTACATTCAGCGTCCCGCTGAACATCACACACACTAAATGTAAATTATATCAATAGAACCTTTAGCGGTTCCTGCATAATCTCTTGCACTACTGCAGAGCCAAGCTTCTGGCAAATCTACAAATCCAGATGCCACTGGATTGAGATGAATATATTCCAGTCGCTGTTCAATAATTTCGTTTGTACTCAGTTCAATAGGATGATTATGCTGTTGCCAAAATTGAAAATCGTTATTGTTGCTATTGTGTTGACCTGCGTAATACATTCGCTTCAGCATCCATTGTCTTCGGCTTTCATGAACATGATTTGTATTCTCTAGCGCTTTTCTGATATGACGTGATGTAAAGCTTTTTAAATCGCGAATGATATCTTCTAATTTATGAATACCTGCTGTTGCGATAATTAAATGTACATGGCTGGTCATGATGCAGTAGGCATAAACTTCCAATCCTTTGTTTTGTTGGCAATATTTAATTGTCAACCACAACAGTTCGATACTCATCTCGGATCAAAACAAATCCAGTCGATAACTGTGAACGTGACAAAATACAATTTTTTCTGATCTCGGATTTTGTATTTTCTGCTCATAATTTTTACAACTGAAATATAAAGGTAAGTGGGACGCTTATTGAATGCAAGAGCACAAAGGAGACCCTTGCGCTAGTTTAGTTTATCATCCCAACCTTAATCCTAAACTCTTCATCAACATTAATGAATTTACCATGCACCGATTTCAAAACGGTTTTTTAAATTAATTTTATCATCTTCATTCTTTTCAATGAAGTATGGATCCCTCCGCCAAAGCAAATACTGTTTTTCTGGACAAGCTCCAGCAGGAAGTAGAAAGCAACCTGACCAACGAACAATTCGGTGTGGAGGAGTTGTCGAAGAATATTGGCATGAGCCGATCTCAACTTCATCGAAAGCTCAGCGCAGCAACTGGACAATCGGTAAGTCAGTTTATTCGTGAATATCGTTTGGCGAGAGGAATGGAATTGCTTCAGCCAGGTGATCTTACGGCTGCTGAAGTAGCTGATCGCATTGGCTTTGGTAGTGCTACCTATTTCAATAAATGTTTTAGTGATTATTATGGCTTTCCTCCTGGAGAAGCAAAGAACAGACCAGTTGAACAACACACACATCCACTCAGAGAACAAAATAATTTACAACCATCACCATCCAAACGTAGTTTTATACTTTGGATTGCGATTGGTGCTGTTGGCATCTCCGTGCTAATGACGTTTCTCTACCTCACTTTCTTTAACACCAACGAAAGTCAAACAACTGATAAATCCATTGCCATCTTACCTTTCAAAAATCTAAGTGCCGATCAGCGCAATGAATATTTCAGCGAAGGTGTTATCGAAGCTATTCGCACGAGTCTCTCGCAGATAAAAGAACTCCGCGTTATTTCCAGAACATCGGTAGAACGATATCGACAGACCAGCAAAAGTGCAAGCGATATCGCGCAGGAGTTAGGCGTGTCTGCTTTATTAGAGGGAAGTATTCAACGCGATAGTAATCAAGTGCGAATTGAAGTGAGGCTTGTAGATGGAGAAACAGAAGCACTCGTGTGGGCTATCACCTACAACCGCGAACTAAAAGATGTCTTTGCTATACAAAATGAAATTGCGCAGCAGGTGGCGGATGAACTCAATGCGAAGTTATCGCCCGAAGAGAAATCAAAATTATCAAAGAGAGACACAGATAATCCGAAAGCATATGATCTTTACTTGAAAGCGAAATATCAGTTTCGCACCTATACAAATAAAGGCGCACACAACACCATCGATTTGTTAACAGAGGCTATTCAGCTCGACTCCAACTTTGCAAGAGCACATGCCTTTATGGCCCACGGTTACATTGGCCTCGCCTGTATTTGGGGCGCAGAGTTGAGTGCCATCGATGCGTTAGAAAAAGGCAAACCCTTTATTGACAAAGCCATTGCGCTTGATCCCACGTTGGATGAAGGCCACATGTTTTTAGGATTTTATAAACTCTATCACGATTGGGATTTTGAAGGAGCCGAGAAGGAATATAAACTCAGCATCGTAGATCATCATCCAGATGCACTGGCGATGTACATAGACTACCTCAATTTTATGATGCGACACAAGGAAGCAATACAGTACGCTGATTACCTGAACGAGGAAGATCCTTATTACCCCAACAGCCGAATCATCTTGTCCCTCTTTTATTCAAACCGGATTTCGGAAGCACTTGAATTTTCGGAGGCGCGAATCCAAACGTTTACCAATTATTATACACTCGACTCACATGGTTTCCTGATGTTGCAACTGAAACGATATGACGAAGCCATTTCCTATTTCAACAAGGCGATTTCATTGGAGGGAATCCGATATCCACGAATGCTCGGCTGGATGGGCGCTGCATATGCGAAATCAGGAAGACCCGAAGAAGCGCGAAAAATTATCGAAGAGCTTTCTCAGCGGCTAGAAAAAAAGGACATGGGATCCATTTCCTTTTTTATTGCTGTAATTTATTCTGCACTCAATGAAAAAGAGGAAGCCTTGAAATGGCTGCAAGCTGCTTATGTTGCTCACGATATGGAAATGCCCTGGCTCATAACCGAACCACAATTTTATAATCTTCGCAAAGAACCTCTGTTCATCGAACTGGTACAGAAGATGGGTTTTAAATAATCATTCTGTCGCTTGCCAAGTGCAGCACAACACGATTGCGTTTCAATCTTCCCTTTTATGCAACGCTGGTTTAAGCTTGAAAAAAAAGTTTAAACTCTTTGCAACACGCGTTAAACGCTGATTTCTTCTTATACACCCATCTTTGATCAACACGAACAGTAGCGAGATTCACGTAACGCTGCTTTTTATCTCAATCATTATTAACAAAACAACTCCTATGAAAAAAGTAGTATTCCTCCTGTATGGTCTGATCGCCTATGCGATTTTTTTTGTAACATTCTGTTATGCAGTCGGCTTCGTCAGCGCCCTGTTAGTGCCCAAGCACATTGATAGCATTCCTCAAGAACCTCTTGGTTATGCGTTTGTGGTAAACGCAATATTGCTTTCCATCTTTGCTATTCAACACAGTGTCATGGCACGGCCCGCGTTCAAACAATGGTGGACGAAGTTCGTTCCTCAGCCGATTGAACGAAGTACCTATGTATTATTATCGAGCCTCTGCCTGATTTTGCTTTTCTGGTATTGGCAGCCGATGGGTGGCGTGATTTGGGAAGTGAAATTTTCAGGCCTCGCCCTTTTTCTTCAAATACTTTGTTTGCTGGGTTTTGGTATTGTTCTCGTCAGTACTTTTCTAATCAATCACTTCGATTTGTTTGGGTTGCGCCAAGTGTGGTGCTATGCTATCGGAAAAGAATACCACGACCTTCCTTTTCGAACCCCTTTTTTCTACAAGTACGTTCGCCATCCATTATACCTTGGTTTTATGATTGCCTTTTGGGCAACACCATTAATGACGGCTGCCCATTTATTTTTTGCCTTAATGACAACAGGATATATGTTGACGGCCATACAGTTTGAGGAAAACGATCTCGTAAAACATTTTGGTGCAACGTATGTGGAGTACAAAAAATCTGCACCGATGCTGATTCCCTTTACAAAAGCATCACGATCAAAAAAAATGAGTGAGACTTCCATGATCAAAGACACCAAGAATTAACAGCCCGTGAATTTGATCATGAGAAAAATGAAAGCTAGGACAAAATACATTCCGTTATTCATGGCTTTCTTTAGTGTTGGAAGTGTTGGCTACTCACAAGTCAGTGTGAAAGGTAAGGTGCGTGAAGAGGTTCTGCCACTGCCAGGTGTTTCTATTATGCTAATTGGATTTGACTCGACACTTGTAAAAGGAGTAGTAAGCGATAGTGTTGGTGAATTTATTTTCGAAAATGTAAAAGAGGGAGAGTATAGAATCGTTACGCAAATGATTGGATATTCACGATACTATTCGCAGCCAACATCAGTGAACGATAAAAATATTGTGCTTCAGGAAATCGTACTGAAGGAAGAAGAGACACACCTAAACGAGATCATTGTGAGCGAACAACGAGAAATGTTTGAGCAAAAGTCGGATAGGATGGTGATGAATTTAGAAAACAGTGCTTCATCTTCCGGCAATTCTGTTTTAGAAGTACTGCAGAAATCGCCCGGTGTTGTGGTGGATAAACAAAGTAATATTATTCGGATCAATGGGAGAGCAGGCATTACGGTGATGATCAATGGAAAGTCAATGCAATTATCAGCGGAAGGAGTCATGCAAATGCTGGAAGGTATGAGTGTTTCGAATACTGAAAAACTAGAGATCATCACATCGCCACAAGCCAGGTATGATGCAGAAGGAGGTGGAGGCGTAATTAATATCATTACGAAGCAACAATCTGCTCGCGGCACCAATGGATCATTCGGGGTGAATGCTGGCGCAACCTGGGCGGAAACCGGTGGAGGAAATCTGAATGTTGTTCACAAGACAAATCACCTCACGTTATTTGTTGATTACACTATTAACCGAAGACACAACCTCCATCAACTCAACACCTATCAAAAATCTCGCGAGGAAGAATTTGATCGTGAAGTTACTGCATACAGTTATCGACCGAATCTTACTACACAACAAAATCTGCGAACCGGTCTTGAGTGGAAACTCAATAACAAATCAATCGTGAATCTTGGCGTTACCGCATACAGACGGAACTGGAGGTTGAATGCCGATACAGAAGAAACAGATTATGCTGCACAGGATTCTACTTTAACAACACACATAAAAATTACGGAAATCAATCTTTGGCAAAGTGCTACGGGCTCTCTTTCGCTTCAGCAAAAATTCAATGCCAAAAATGAGTTGAACGTCAGTGTTGATTATTTGTATTACAGCAACAGTAATCCATCGCACTATAATGTGAATTCATTTTTCGAGCAGGGCAACACAAACCAAGCCGGTAAAATTGATCTTACAAAACATACGCCCATTCATTTTTTGGTGAGTCGTGCTGATTATCATTATCAACAGCACGATTCACTAAGCTGGGATGTTGGTATTAAATCGGTGTATTCAACGTTGAATAATATTGTTAATGTAGATCGTAAAACCGATCAGGGGTGGGAAAACGATCCTGTGTTTTCATCCAGTTCGGTTATGAATGAATCCATCTACGCGGCATTTATTTCAAACCGATGGATCACGCGGCAATCCGTAGAACTGAATACCGGAATGCGATATGAGTTTACACATACCGCGATCAGCTCGGAAACGCAACAAGATCTGGTAAAACGGAAGTATGGATACTTCTTTCCGAGCGTGTCTATCCGTAAAAACCTGCAAACCGAAAAAGATATTCAGTTCTCTTACGCCAGACGTATCACGCGCCCCGGCTATAACGACATCGCACCGTTTGTTTTCTTCTGGGGTACGCATACTTTCTCTGCCGGAAACACAACGCTCTATCCGGCAATAGTAGATGCGCTTACAACACGTTATCATATGAAGCAATGGACGACATCGTTTCACTTCACGCACTCGAAGAACGAAATAGCTCCGCTACAACCGGAGCATGATGATGAGGGAAATTTAATTTATCGATCGCAAAACCTGAAATCGCTTAATACTTTTGGCATCGCTAATTCCTATTCTGCTTCCGTCTATTCATGGTGGGAACTTCAGGCAAGCGTAACGATACAGTATCAGGTTGCACAGTCATTACCAGAACCTGCTCCTGTTGACATCAAACTTTTTGGAGTGAATGCAACTGTGTTCAATCGTTTCAAATTTGCGAACGGCATTTCCATTGAACTGTCAGCCAACTATCAATCGCGTACACTCTCGGGCATAACACAGTTTCTTCCGATGGGATCGTTGAATGTCGGAGTACAAAAAAGTTTTGGAAAAAACGGAACGCTTACCTTGGCGATGGATGATATTCTTTACACCACCAACTGGGAAATCAAGACCAACATACCAGAAAGTAATCTTGTTTCCTCCTTTAAATACGATTGGCACAACCAATATATCCGGTTAACTTATATACGAAGCTTTGGAAAACTGAAGCAGCAAGGGTTGAATAACAAATCGGGAGCGGAAGAAGAAAGAGGTAGGGTAAAGTAGAAGATTGTTAGGATCATTTTTGGGATGCACACAGTAGAGAAGGAGATTTTTTTATTTGGCGCATACGATTATTGGAAACGTCATCCTCACAGGAATCTTTTTTCCGCTTTGTTCTCCTGATATCAGATCGGACTAAATGAAATTCATTTTGATTTACTTAATCCGATCTTGACAGCACGATTTTATTCATTGAAAATTTTACATCATTCAACTTTCAGTCTTCTAATTCGTAGCAACAGTTGAATACGTTACAACAGAATTCGAAACAGGCTTCATCGATTTAAGGTAAGTATAAATCGCGATCAGATCCTTTTCTTTCATGTTGCAATACATAGTCCAAGGCATGATTGAATTGGTGCCTTCTGGTGTTACAGAAGGTGTTACATACGCACTATCCGCATACATCTTAAAGCGTTGCACAAATGCTTCCTGACTCCATTTGCCAATCCCGGTTTCAGTATCAGGAGAAATGTTAGACGAGCGTACGGAAGTTCCATTTGGAAATTGAAATTCACGACCACCACCAAAGGCAAGGTCTTTAATGATTTGTCCCTTATCAACCTGAGTATGACATTCAATACACCCTGAAGCATTTGTCATATATCCTCCATACGCTAACAGATCAGTTGTATCTGGTCTTGTTTGTAAAGCTGCATCTTTGGGAATCGTGTTGATAATGAAGTTCATTGGAAAATCAGCTACCGATTCAGGAACTTCATTTTTTATTGGACTTAATGAACGAACATAAGCAATGATAGCGTAAATGTCTTCTCTGTCCATATGAGCATAGTATGGATAAGGCATTAACGGAAACATAGCTCGTCCTTCTTTTGTAACACCGGTAGTGATCACGTGCAGTAACTCTCCATCGCTATACCTACTGATTCCTTCAGGTGTAATATTTTTAGAATAGAAAATACCAGGGAATCCTGCTTTTTGGTCAAATACTTCTCCACCTTTTCCTAATGCACCTGGCACTAATGGTCCTGAGAACTTTGACCAATCCCGAGTGGAGTGGCAGTCCATGCAAGCTGTAACCGAGTTGGCTAGGTACTTGCCACGTTCAATTCGTTCAGTAGTATAATCAATTTTTAAATCTTCTGGTTCACCTACTTTGGGTAAAGCGATTTTCACATAAGCGAGGAGGGCGACAACGGCTATTAAAAGAAGCACAACGAAGTATGCAGCATACTTTAAAATCTTTTTCATGAAGGTGGTTTAAGGTTTTTGGTTTAGTAATTATAATTAAAATAATTATTAACCCTGAAAACCCATAGCCAGAAAAAATGATCTAACCAAACAACTGAACTAATCTATTTAAATTCCTCCGTGCCATCCGGGTATTTAGCGAAACGACTTTTCTCTCTTGGATGTACATGTTCATAACTTTCCCAAGGCCATCCACCAAAATGAGTTTGTTGATATTCATTCATGGCTTGTTGAATCTCGGCCTGACTATTCATTACAAACGGTCCGTATTGCGCTACCGGTTCGCCTATTGGTTTGCCTTGAAGTAAAAGTAGTGAGCTTTCAGTATCACCATTTTTTAAGATTACTTCTTTATCAGCAAGAAGTTCAATGGCCTGATGAGATGTAAAATTCTTTTCTGCAATCTCGATCGAAACGCCATCATAAAAATAAAGAGAGCGATTTATGTCAGCAGAAGCAATAGGTAATTTCCACTCTGCACCCGCTTCTATTTTAATTGTCCAGATTGCCACTTCGTTATTTTCGTCAGCCGCCCACGAATTGGGTGCAGGATTAGGTGCTTTAACATTTTCAATTTTTCCGGCAATTACTTTTACGCTTGTCGTTTTTTTGTTTTCATCTTTTGATGTGAAGGTAGGGATGATGTCATTCCACAACATAGCAAAGTGAGGCTCTGCAAATTTTTTCGCCTTCGGTAAATTGAGCCAGATTTGAAAAAGCTCAAGCGGATTATCTTTTTCTTTATCCAATAGTGGAAACATTTCGCAATGTTGCACGCCCTTACCTGCCGTCATCCATTGTACATCACCAAAACCAAAACGACCAGCAGCACCGAGTGAATCAGAGTGATCGACCAATCCTTTTGTAACCACCGTTACGGTTTCAAAACCACGGTGCGGATGCGCAGGAAAGCCCGGTACTTTTTCTCCGTGATACATACGCCACTTTTCTGTTGGTGAAAAATCTTGTCCGATGTTGCGACCCGCTAAAGAAGCATCAGGCCCCATTGCATCGTTTCCCTTCGGATAAAAATCTTCATGGTGAACACAAAAAAGAAATGGATCTTGTGTTTGCCACGGAAAGCCCAATGGTTTAACGGCTTTAACGGATGAATTGCTCATAGATGAAAATAGAAAAATGGATTTCGTTTGATAAACCAAGGGCACACGTAAAAAGTTTTACGTGGTTTCGGTTTTTGCAATTACCTGTTACGCAATTGTTTTTGGCAAGGTAACGGTAAAGATGGTTCCCTTCTCAAGTTCACTCTTTACCGAAATACTTCCTTTAATTTTTTCAAGCGTTTCCTTCACAATGTAAAGCCCTAACCCGGAACCATCCGATTTTTCGTGGCCTTGAAAAAACATTTCAAATATTTTGTCTACATAATCGCGGTGGATACCCATACCGTTGTCTTCAATTGAAATAATAACGTTCGTTGAATTTGATTCTACCCTAACATTTATAAAAGGATGCGACTTCGTTTGATCAATATATTTAAACGCGTTTGACAATAAATTTCCCAATAGAATCTGCATCCGTGTCGAATCACTTTTTATGATTATATCATCTGGAATATTTACCGCTACTTTCACATTCTCTGCACCCGGATAAAACTGCAAATTTTCAATCGCATCATGAACAAAGATTTTAATGTTTATCTCTTCAATATTTAGCGGAAGCCTGGAGTTTCGAGAATAGTCTGAAATATCTTTTATGAATTTGTCTAATCGGATCAATCTACCTTCCATCATGGTGAGGTATGATTTTATTTCAGCGGCATCGTTGGTGTGTTTTGTCAGGTTGATTAATCCTCTAAGCGAACTAATAGGAGAACGCAAATCGTGAGAGGTGCTATATACAAACCGATCAAGTTCTGTGTTTACCTTTATTAGTTCGCTATTTTTTTGATTTAAATCTCTTTCATTTTTTCGCAATGAATTTTCAGAATGGTGATTGAGGGTTACCAGAAAATAGACAATCAATACACACGTGCCACTGGTTACAAGTAGATTGATAATAATGTTTATGCGTAAGTATTCAGCATCGTACGTTCTTCTTGGAAAGATATTAAAATCGAAAACGATCGAACTAAAAACTAAAATGGTAGTAAAGGCAATGAGTGCAAAGGCTGTTCTTCTATGCTCATATCTAAACCCGACAATCGAAACGATGTAACAGAGTATAAAGAGAAAACCAGTACCAATTTCAATCGGCTCAAGAATAGCAAACGAAAAGATGATACTATCACCCGCAACAACCAATAAAACTTTTGCCCAATAGTGAAATCCTCTTCGGTTTAAAATAAAGCTAAGGAGAGAAAGCACGGCACCGCCAGATTGCAAAGGCCAAGAATCAAAAATACCATTTTGGAAATCGATAACCAGGTAAAGTAAACAGATAAATATGTTGAGAACGCTTAGCTGCGCAGTTAATACAACGAGTTTATAATCTGCGAAGGCAAGATCGGGCTGGTGTTTGCCAAGTAAAAAATTTTGAGTTGGGCGATGGAATTGCCTCATAATGAAAGCAGACTTACAACCAAAGTAGTAAGAATTTTTAAATTGCATCGTTAAGTATGCAATTATCTGCCATTCTTCATTCGAAATACTTTTTGTTACAACACGCAGGAAAATATTTTTTGTACAATCTGCATGACGCGTGACGATTAAAGCGAGCAGCGTTAAAGAACAAAGTAGAAGTATTCGATAGCAATAAATTCCTTCTCCTCGAGAGACTCGCTAAGAAATGAGATACAAGCTTACGCTATTGCGGCCTTCGTTACTTTTCTATAAACAAACGAATGGTAAATATGTCTGCGGGCAAAGCGATCGGGATTATCCGAGTTCACCAGTTTGCTGTAGATGTTTTTGGGAATGCCGAAATATTCGTAGCAGCTGCCGTCAAGAAAATTCACCTGCAAAGTAAGCGCCTTATATTGGAAGTCGATTATTTTGGAGGAGGTAATTACAGCAGTGTATTGTTCCAATTGCTGCTCATGGGTTTCTGGCGCAATGCTAACCAAAAGATGGTACGCCTCTATAAACGCTTTGCTTTTTTCTTCAGCCTCTAATTTTGCTTCGGCATTATCTTGAATTTTATCAGGATGCCAATCCTTCATAAAATTGCGATAGATACTTTTCAGCTCTTTTAACTCAGCGTTTTTATCAACCCCTAAGAGTTTTCTGGATTCAATAATCTTTTTCATGCGGGCGCAAAAATAAACTAATTATGCTAAAAACCTTTTGTGAAATTATGGTTCATGAAAAGTAGCCTCACTGCATAGATACATTCCGGCATATTTCCTTGGGGAAGAGGAGGAGGGATGCAAATTATCTTGCGAACAGATGGAATTGACAGGAGACTGTTCTGTAAATTAATTATTCTGAGGCCGCGGGAGCCTGTATATTTGTGGGGTGACTGAGCTTGTAATCGGAATGTTGGTTATTGATGGCCAACTTTCGATTCACATATCCCTTCTTGTATTGTTTTACACGAGCTTCAAATTCAATGATCATACCTTCCTTAAGGTTGGCTTTTTCAAAACCTTTGGTGAAGGCAAACCAATGATGATCGGTAACCTGAGCATTAGTCTCCAGATCGATTATGTTGGTTAAAAGCAAAGTAGTATCGGTGTAGCCGTTGTAGCTTATTTTTTTTCCGAAGCGCGTAAAAATGGCTCTGAACTTTTTACGCAAGCCAACTTTATCTACCAGATTTTTTCTCACTGCTATAATTTCTTAGATTAATTTCATGATGATAAAGATATGGTAATACAACAGATAATACACAGCCCCCATTAACGAGCAAAATTGTTTTACCTATCTTTAATTTGAAATAAAATCTTGAAGCAGAATATGCAGAGTAAGCCAATTGCTTCCGACAATAAATCGTTGAGCGAATTTTTAAATGGGAAATCAGAACTTGCCATTCTATTGTTTGATCATTTCGTTACGCAATTTAAAAGTGGGGGACAAATCCAAATAATTCCAACCAAGACCATGATTGGTATTGCTACATCACGCAAACGAATTGCGTACATTACTCAGCTTGGAAAGAATTTTATTCACGTAGTGTTTCTTTTCGAAAAGCCGTATTCAGAAAATTTATGCTTTCATAAAATTGCGCAGGTGCCCGGTGATGCAAAACAATTTAATCACCACTTTAGAATGTACGCTGCAGAAGATGTGAATGATGAAGTAAGAAACTATATGAAGTTGGCCTACACGTTAGGAAGTTAACGTCCAAAAAATCTAGCTAGCGTAATGATCCCACAAGCGCTTCCATTTTTTTCGTTGGCTGGGCCTAAAAGAATCCCAAATTTCCTGACTGCGCTGTTGTAGATATTGGTTGGCTTTGAATTGCATCGTTTTTTGATCTTTCAAATCGGCTGCAGCTTCATATATACTTTGATAGAATGCAATATTTATTTTTTGAATCTCCTGGCGTTGCCCTTCATTAAGCTTGAGTTCATTCTTCCAGAGCAGGGGATCATAGAGTACAAGATTATTCTTTTCGTTGCTTTGCTCCTGCGCATTTGCAACAAAGCTTAATACCAACAGCGGAAGGATAATGTGAACTTTCAATTTTTTGATCACTTGAACGAACTGCATAAAAAAAATCGTGTTAAAATAATTTCAATTTATCTGTAATCGTTTCCGTTGAGACAAACGTGTAAAGGATGGCTTGCTTTTGTGCCGCCAAATGCACTTTTTATTCAATGGAATGGCAAAGGTAATAATTACTTTGTTTGGCAAAACCTGCACACGTTTGAAGCGCTAAAATTATTTTTGAGTAACCTTTCTGCGTCCTCTGCGGGAAAAGGTATTTGTGTTTCTCCCCGCAGATTCACTGATTAAAAGGCACGCAAATTTCTGCAGATTTAACAATGCTAGATTTCAAGAGACAACATTTTTAAAAAGAAAATTACAATCAAAAATAATTTATTGCAAGGCATTCATCCGCGCGATCAGCGAGCATTCAATCTATGTCACTTTCGTGAAAGGTATTTGTGTCTTCTCCCCGCAGATTCACTGATTAAAAGGCACGCAGACTTCCGCAGATTTAATTGTGCAAAGTTTCAAGAGTCTACTAAGAATTAATTTCAACAAGCGAAATATACATCAGCATCAATGCATTGTATTAATCTACGCGATCAGCGAGTATTCAATCTGTGTCATCTGCGGGAAAAGGTATTCGTTTTTCATCCAAACAAAAACTCCACATCATCCCGCGAAAGTGTTTTTACAAAACCAGCATCCTCTTGAATAAGATCATCGGCCAACATCTTCTTCCGCTCTTGTAACTGAAGCATTTTTTCTTCAACACTATCTTTGCAAATCATTTTGTAGGCAAATACTTTTCGCTTTTGTCCGATGCGATGCGCACGATCTATCGCTTGCTGTTCTGCAGCAGGGTTCCACCACGGATCAACAATGTAAACATAATCTGCAGTTGTTAAGTTAAGACCTACACCTCCGGCTTTAAGTGAAATTAAAAATGCTTTTACACTTTCATCTTCTTGAAACTTGGTGACTTGTTCTTTTCTTTTGTTTAACGGAGTGCTACCATCTAAATAGCAATAACTGATTCCGGCTTTTTCAAATTCTGCCTGAATGAGATGAAGCATTTGTGTGAATTGTGAAAAGACCAATAACTTATGATTGCCTGCATTTTCTTTCACTTCTCGCGTTAGCTCAATAATTTTCACAGAGCTGTCTTGCATTTCTTCGCTGCTGTTGATCAATGCGGGATGATCACAAATTTGGCGCAGTCGCAACAATCCTTCTAGTACATCTAAACCAGATCTTGAAATACCTTCTTCATCAATCTTCTTCAACAACTTTTTTCGATAGGTATCGCGATATTGATTGTATAACTTGCGCTGCTCTGCTTCCATGGTGCACCATAACACTGATATTGTTTTATCCGGAAGATCTTTGGCTACTTGTTCTTTTGTTCGCCTGAGTGTAAAAGGGTGCACGAGCTTTCTAAGATGTTGCGCTTTTTCTTTGCTTCCAAGTTTGTCGATAGGTATTGCAAACTCGCGATTGAAAAATTCACGATTGCCCAATTGACCTGGATTGAGAAAGGTAAATTGAGAATACAAATCCAACGTGTTATTTTGAACGGGTGTACCACTCAATATTATTCTGTTTACTGATCGTAGTTGTAAAACAGATTTTGTTATGCGCGCATCTGGATTTTTTATTGCCTGACTTTCATCCAGAATAACATACTGCCACAGCACATTTGATAATTGCTGAAGATCATTGCGCACTACGCCATACGAAGTCAACACAATATCATATTCCTCAACATGCGTTTCGCTAAACTCGCGTTGCGTTCCATAGTACGTATAATACTTTAACGAAGGACAAAATTTTTGCAGTTCACTTTCCCAATTAAAAATTAAAGAGGTAGGACAGACCACAAGTTGTGTGCTTCCTGGATATTTATCTTTTAAGTATTGAAGAAACGCAATGGTTTGCAACGTTTTCCCTAGTCCCATATCATCAGCAAGACAACCACCCCAACTTAGTTCATCCAACGCCTGCAGCCAATGAAACCCCGATAGCTGATAGGGACGAAGTGATGCTTTTATTTCTGATGAGAGTGGAGCCTTCTCAATACTATCATATTCCAACAACTGTCGCTTGCGCGTTTCAATTTCTAGTTTTGAATTGCTATCGAGTTTGTCGAGGATGTCTTCCAACAGCGTGAAGTGAACTTTACTTACCTTCAACACTCCGTTATCTTCTTTACCCGTTCGAAGTAATAAACTATATTGTTTTATCCACTCCTCTGGTATATGGCCAAGTGTTCCATCTTCCAGCATAATCGTATCTTGCCAATTGAGAATTGCAAGTCGTATTTCTTTTAACGGCACTTCCTGATCGCCCCATTGAACTGTAACTTTCAAATCAAAAAAATCGGCATTTGATGTTACGTCAATTGAAAACTTTGGAACGTGTGTGGTGTAGCGGAATTTTTTTAAGTCGGCAAGTCCATTAATAGCATAGCCTTGGTGTTGTACTTTGCGCATCATGCCAATGAGCCAACCTTTCTTCATCACATCGGAAAAGGGAAGATAGAAATAAGAATTGTTTCGTTGGTTTAAAAATGAAGTATGAAGCGCGCGCAAATATTCATGCAGCTTTTTTTCCTCTGCCTTGTCGCGCTGCACAATTTTTAACAAATTACCTTGTTCCGTTACAAGGGTTTCTTCCTCATTATATTCAACCACTTCATCATCATACATAAACTCTGCGCGAATCATCAAATTCGATTCGTTCAGTTCGCTTAACCACACTCTTGATGCTACTGATTGACTTGCTAACACGATGTTGAGTTTGTTGCTGATGTCAACCTTGTACTTTTTCATCCATGGCAAAACATATTTTTTAACCACTTCCATTTTTAATGCTACTGGAAATTTTAAGTCGCCATGTGCAAACGTTTCGAAAATGGCGAGCGATTCTGAATCAGGTGGTAAGTAAAGTACATTGTCTTTCAAAAGAAGCACACCTCTTCCAAGATTTATTTTTGAAGGTTTTCCATCCAGCAATAAAATAAGTTTAAGTACAATGGCATCTTGTTCCAGTTCAACAGCAAATCGAATTTCTGCAGGTTGTTTTCCGAGCTTAATATTCTCTTGACCGTAATTATTGAAGCGACCCGATTTAAGAACGAACAGATGAGATCGATCAATTAATTTTGGCCAGATTTTGTGCAATAAGTTTACATAATGTTTGCGAATATTTTTCAACTCGCGTACCGAACTGTGCGTCCATGAACCTGTGTTGGCATTGCGGATAAATTTATTTCCGGTACCGGTCATCCATTTCAAAATATTATTATCAGAGAACTGAAGGAAGTCATTGTAAAGCGCATCATCTAATGGCTGCAAATGGGCGAGTGCTATTTCGGCCTGAAGTGAAATGCGTTTATACTCAAAAGAAGTATGCCGTTTATAAATAAGTATGGGTTCCAAATCGAAACTGGAAGAACGACTTGAAGCAAAGTTGAAAAGAAAACCAACTTCGTAATCGATTACAGTTCCCTTTGGTAGTTTTGGTCTTGTGGGCTCTTTTGGTGCAATGCTTTCTAAATCAAACAGCATGAGTTTTTTTCTCCAATTTGGCGCGCAATATAGGAGAATATTTTCGTGATCGTTGTTGGAGGTTTGTTAAACGATCATCGAATTTATTTTCTGTAGTGCTTCGAACGTTGACAGCAATGAGATCGGTCAGTTTACATTTCCTTCACCTGATCATTACCTTTAAAGTAACATTACACAACAGATGAAAAAGAAGGAATGTCCATCATGCGCAATGGAAATTGATGAGGAGAGTACGGAGTGTCCTATTTGTCAGTATGAATTTCCGTCACAGAGCACGTGGCGCACATGGGTTGCCATTGGCCTTATTATTCTTTTTGCTTTATACTGGATATTCTGAAGATCTCAAAGCAATTTTAATCTTGATTGATTTTTTTAAGCTAAACTGGATTTCTCCGGATGTCGTGCAGTAAATTGTCGATAGAAATTTTGAATAGCGACAAGATCTTTTTGATAATCTCCTGTTGGATAAAACACATCACCAAAGCCCGCTATTTTTTTTCCGTAATCTAAATAGCCCATCACAATTGGCACGTTGGCCCCCATAGCAGTATGATAAAAACCAGATTTCCATTCCTTTACATAACCACGCGTTCCCTCTGCAGGAATCATCAAAATTAGTTTTTCGCTTTGCTGAAATTGACCAATCATTGCATCAACCATGTTGGTATGTTTTGAGCGATCAACAGGAATACCTCCTGAGGCACGCATAATAATACCGAGTGGAAATTTAAAGAGACTTTTCTTTGCGAGAAATTGAATACGTAAGCCAGAGCTGTACAATGTTGCTAAAGAAATGGGGTAATCGTAATTGCTGGTATGAGGTGCAGCAACCAAAACACATTTTTTTATGGATGGATCAAGCCTGCTTCCGATTTTCCAGCCAATCAATTTTAAGTAAAGTGTGCAAAGCCATTTCATAGTATAAAGGTATGCGCAAAATTTTTATTGCCGCAATGATCTAAAAATGATGCCTGCTATTTCTTCGACATTTTCCGTTGCATGAATTTCGGCAATTGATTTTAGAAAGTAGTCTGAGTAAAATGTTGTGTCCGGATTGGTTTCGTTCGGTTTCCAAATGGGAATGCACGTAAGTAAATGATATTGAGCATCACGCACATCAAAGACAAGGATAGGATTTATATCCTCTTTCGATTGATCACCAAAGAAAAGAAATATTGGAAAATCAAAGAGTTCAGATCCCCATAGATCGGGAATTAGATTGGCATCGAAAAATTCGTAGCGCATTACTTTGCTTGTGATGTTTCGTTCTGTTAATACATCTTTAGCAAGTTCAAGTTTATGGTGCATTACCTTAACAGGAATATCGTCTGATGAAAAGTTTTCAATCGATATCCATTGTTGCGAACGCAATTGAAAGAACTCAAGCGTTGAGCGACCAATATCAAGTTTGTAATCGAAAAAAGAATACCCGGGAACGAAATAACCCGGATAGAAAAATTTCAACTTTAGATTTCTGCAATGCTGAATTTTTAGATAGATCAAATATTTACCTAAGCTGAATTTCTTATAGGTAGGATCATAGAAGGACGTAATACCTTCTGCACTTACTTCACCAACATCGAACAAACCGCAGGCAATTAATTTTTCGCCATCGTGCAGAGTTACTTCAATCGTATTGAACACCGAATTATTTTGAGATCTACCGAAGAGCAAACTGCTCAATGATTCGGAAGGCTGAAAGGGCAGTGAATGTTTGTAGTTTAAATACAGCTCTTCTTTTTCCGATGTAATGGTTGCGCGTTTAATGGTTGTTCGAAAGGCAGCATTGCGTTTGAATAATTTTATTTGTGTGCTATCATCAACATATTGATCGAGCAAAATCCTTAACCAGACCGTACTGTATATCGTATCTTTAAAATGAACAAAGTTGGTGGTAAAAATACGTTGTGCCATTCTGAACCATCCGCGTTCTAGGTAAGCATCAAGATGCTGTGGAGGGAGTTGTTCGGGTAAATGAGCATTAGCAAACATGGTGGCAATATAATTTTTCTGATTGTGATCCGCTTGCCTTTAATCACATTGATGTCAATAAAATTCTGGATCTATCAAGGATGACACGGTTAGTTTGAAAAGGAAGTATATTTGGCTAAAGAATAGACAGCCTCCTAATATTCTAGTACAAAAGAAAATATATCTTGCTGCCGAGATAATTAATTTACGATGAAGTTTCTTTTTATAGCGTTTCTCATTATCAGCATACACGCGCTTGGTCAAAGTAGTAATGGTCTTTTCGAAATCGAGAAGTTCCAAAAAGATTTAAATAGAGAATATAAAGACAAAGTAAAATCACCGCTTGATCCTAAAGCGCGAAAACATTTTAAGGGACATGAGTTTTTTAATGCAGATTTAAAATATCAGGTAAAAGCAACGCTGCGAATAACGGAGCCGGCACCGTTTTTTAAAATGAAAACATCTTCTATGGCCACACCCGAGTATCGAATTTACGGCTTTGTCGATTTTGTGTTGGATGGAACAACGTTCGAAATTCCGGTTTACCAATCGAAAATGCTAATGGCAACCGATACCTATCGTGATTACCTCTTTTTTCCTTTTACTGATTTAACGAACGGAACGCTTACCTATCCCGGTGGACGTTATATTGAATTAAATATACCCAAAGAAGGAAAAGAAATTGTAGTTGATTTTAACAAGGCGTATAATCCATATTGTGCATACAGCACGCGCTACTCCTGCCCCGTTGTGCCAGCAGAAAATCATCTTGATATTGAGATTTTAGCAGGCGTAAAATACACACCAAAAAAATAAGCACCTAAACCTAAAAATGTTTGCGTTATTTCGGTAAAGAGATTTTTTCGTTGGGATCGTCATCTGCGGGGAATGTATCTGTATTTTCTCCCGCAGATTTCACAGATTAAAACGCACGCAGATTTTCGCAGATTTAAGAGTGCAAGGTTTTTAGATTTAAGAAAAGTTGCTTTTGCGTAGAGGAACAAATTCAAATACGTGATTGCCTTAATGCAAGCTATTAATCCGCGCGATCAGTCAGGGCTCCATCAGCGTTATCTGCGGAAATGGTATTTGATTTTCCCCGCAGATTTCACAGATTAAAAGACACGCAGATTTTCACCGATTTAAGAGTGCAAGTTTTTGAGATTTAGGAAAAGTTTCTTTGCGTAGAGGAGCAAATTAAAATGCGCGATTGCATTATTGAAAGGTATTAATCTGCGCGATCAGCGAGGGCTCAATCAGTGTTATCTGCGGGAATGGTATTTGAGTTCTTTAAAAAAAAGCCCCGCCTAAGCGGGACTTTCAAAAAATCCTCAATCATTTTATCAAAACACAAAATGCACGAGGATCAACTACTTCTCAGAGGTTGACACCTGTGATTGAGTTTTGTGTTA